>NZ_JBAUJB010000298.1:0-2640 GCF_049683355.1 Mycobacterium sp. | reverse complement strand
ACGTGGACTACTACCACGGGGCGCTGCGGATCGTCGACGACAAGAAGCGCATCGTCCGGGAACTCGACTACCACGACTACCTCGACCATTTCTCGGAGGCTGTCGAACCGTGGAGCTATATGAAGTTTCCCTTCCTCAAGGAACTCGGCCGGGAGAAGGGGTCGGTTCGGGTGGGCCCGCTCGCGCGGATGAACGTCACGAAGTCTCTGCCGACCCCGCTCGCGCAGCAGGCGCTCGAAAGGTTCCACGCCTATACCGCCGGCACACCGAACAACATGACGCTGCATACGAACTGGGCGCGGACCATCGAAGTGCTCCACGCTGCGGAGCTGATCGAAGAGCTGCTGCACGACCCCGACCTGCAGAAGGACGACCTGGTCGTCACGCCCGCGCCGGGCGCCTGGGTCGGTGAGGGTGTCGGCGTCGTGGAAGCACCTCGCGGCACGCTGCTGCACCACTATCGTGCCGGTGCGGAAGGCGACATCACCTTCGCCAACCTCATCGTGGCGACCACGCACAACAACGAGGTCCTCAACCGCACGGTGCGTTCGGTGGCCGAGGACTATCTGGTGGGCCACGGCGAGATCACCGAAGCGATGATGAACGCGATCGAGGTCGGGATTCGGGCGTTCGACCCCTGTCTGAGTTGCGCGACGCACGCCTTCGGGCAGATGCCGCTGATCGTCACCGTCGAAGGGCCGTCGGGCAACGTGATCAACGAGCGCATTCGGTCGTGAACCTCGACGAGTACGACGACGACTCCTGCCTGATCTACGGGATCGGCAACGTGGGCCGACAGGACGACGGCCTGGGTTGGGCCTTCATCGACTGGCTCGAGGCGAACGGACACTGCCCGAGTGCCGAACTGCAGCGCAGCTACCAGCTGCTGCTCGAGGACGCCGAACTGATCAGCACCAAGAGGCGGGTGCTGTTCATCGACGCCACCAAAGACGAAGCGGTACCGTCGTTCACGCTGCAGCGGGCGGTGCCGAAAATGGACTTCACGTTCACCTCCCACGCCATCTCGATCCCCGCGATCATGGCGACCTGTCGGCAGTGCTTCCAGCGTCTGCCGGAGGTCCACGTCCTGGCGATCAGGGGATTCGAGTTCGAGTTCGCGATGGGTTTGACCCGCGCCGCGCAGCGCAACCTCGACGATGCGACGGCATATCTCTCGTCACAGCGCTCAGATCGACTACCGGCACGCTAGTTGTCGGTTGGTGGTGGTGGTTGGTAGGGGGTGTACCACTTCCATTGGGCGCGTTCGCCGGTCGGTCCTCGGTAGGGGGCCACAGCCGGGGGTGGCGTGGTCGGTGGTCGGGCCAAGGATCCCGAACTGAGTTCCTGGCCTTCGTTGTCGGTGACTGTGAGGCGGTGCGCAGGCCCGGTGAGGGTGATCCCACCCAGGTGATGCAGCCGATGGTGGTAAGGACAGAGCAAAACCAGATTGTCGAGTTCGGTGGGGCCACCGTCTTCCCAGTGCCGCAGGTGATGAGCATGCAGCCCCCGGGTGGCCCCGCACCCGGGGACCACGCAGCAGCGGTCCCGATGCTCCAGGGCGCGGCGTAGCCGCCGGTTGACGGTGCGGGTGGCCCGCCCGGCGCCGATGACCCGGCCGTGGCGTTCGAACCACACCTCACAGGTGGCATCACAGAGCATCAAGCGGCGTTCACTGTCGGACAACAGCGGACCGAGGTGCAGCGACGCGACGTGCTGGTCGACGTCGAGGTGGGCGATCACCGTGGTCCGTTGCCCGTGCGGGCGCCGCGCCACCTCGGTGTCCCAGCCGGCGTCGACCAGGCTCATGAACGCATCCACGGTGGTCGGGAACGGCGGCGCCTGCTCCGACACCCGACCACCGGTGTCGTGGTCGTGTCGCCACGCGGCGACCAGGGCGTCGAGGTGGGAGGCCAGGGCGGCGTCGACGACCGCCGCCTCAGCGTGCGGGAGCCGGATCCGGTAGGTGGCGTGGGTGTCGTCACCGGTCTTGATGACCGACCGCTCCCACACCGGGTCGGGCTCCGGTTGCGGTTCGGGCTTGGGCTTGGGGCGGGGTGCTGCTTTGAGGGCGGTGTGCAGTTGGGTGACCGTCGCCGACTCGGCCAGCTGTGCGTAATGGGCGTCGGAGCCGGCGGCGGCCCGACCGGCGATCACCCCGACCTGATCCAGTGACAACCGCCCCTCGCGCAACCCTTGGGTGCAGCGCGGAAACTCCCCGAGCCGGCCGGCGACGGTGGTGATGGTGTGCGCGTTGCCCGGTGAGGTGCCCAGCTTCCAGGCCACCAACCCGGCCAGCGAACGCGCCCCGGTCAAACCGCACAGCTCGTCACGGTCGATCTCGGCGACGATCTCCACGATCCGCCCATCGATCGCATTACGCTGCCCCGCCAACTGCGACAACTCGTCGAACAACACCTCAAGCCGCTCCTTGGGAGCCAAAGAAGTTGCCGCCGAAGACATGACACCATCAAAACAGAAGGGTCCGACAAATCCGGACCGCGCCGGGATCGGGACTTAGCCTGAATCCGTGGACCAATCTGCGATCTGATCGGCGTGTGAACAGCGAAAATGCCTTCTGAACTGGGATAATAACGATTGTTGAAGTCGTAATGGTCCCGGTTTCGGAAGGCATTCTCAGTG
>NZ_JBAUJB010000297.1:0-25660 GCF_049683355.1 Mycobacterium sp. | reverse complement strand
TGGCCGCCACCGGCCGCACCGCGGTGCTGGTCGCTGTCGACCGGCTCGGGGTCGGCGTCATCGCCCTCGCGGATGCGGCCCGCGAGACGTCGGCTGCCGCGGTGGCGTCCCTCCACGAACTCGGTGTGGAGGTGGTGATGCTCAGCGGTGACAACGAAGC
This sequence comes from Mycobacterium sp., assembly GCF_049683355.1. GTDB lineage: Bacteria > Actinomycetota > Actinomycetes > Mycobacteriales > Mycobacteriaceae > Mycobacterium. The sequence goes on along the minus strand of NZ_JBAUJB010000297.1, from coordinate 25,500 downwards.
CACGGCGAAACGCATTGCGGCCCAGCTCGGTATCGACAGCGTATTCGCCGAGGTGCTACCCGAGGACAAGGCCACCACCATCGCCGGACTGCAGCGCGACGGCCGCAGGGTCGCCATGGTCGGCGACGGCGTCAACGACGCGCCCGCGCTGGCACAGGCCGACCTCGGTGTGGCGATCGGTGCCGGCACAGACGTCGCGATCGAGACTGCCGACCTGGTGCTGATGCGGTCTGACCCGCTGGATGTGGCGATCGCGCTCCGCATCGGGCGGGGCACGCTGCGCAAGATGCGCCAGAACCTCGCCTGGGCCGTGGGCTACAACGTCGTTGCCCTGCCCATCGCAGCGGGGGTGTTCCAGCCGGCTTTCGGGCTTGTTCTCCGCCCTGAGATCGCGGCGTTGTCCATGTCGGGCTCGAGCTTCGTCGTCGCGGTGAACGCGCTCATGCTCAAGCGACTTCGACTGCCTGCACCAGCACCGGTGAGCGATCCGTCGGCAGCGTGATCATGGCGGTGTGCCGCGTGTGCCCTCCAGCAGCCCGCGGATCTGGTCGGGAATCGGTATCGGGCGCCGGGTGGTGCGGTCGACGTACACGTGCACCCAGTGCCCGACGGCGGCGACCGGATGATCGCCGGCACCGACCGGATCGTGCGGTGTCTGGAAGACCCCGAGCCGGTAGGTGACGCTGGTACGGCCGAGTCGCTCGACGGCCAACCCGACCGCCAGCGGATCCGGGAACTTCAACTCGGCGTAGTAGCGGCATCCGGACTCGGCCACCACCCCGAGCCACGGCGCGGTCAGTGGGTCGATACCGGTGGTGGTGGTGATCCACGCGTTGATCGCGGTGTCGAACAGTGCGTAGTACACCGCGTTGTTCAGGTGACCGAACATGTCGTTGTCGGTCCACCGGGTCAGCACCGGCCAGTGCACCGGGAAGTCACCGCTGCGCAGCGTCTGCTCCTCGCTCGTCATGGCCGTAGTGTCGCAGTGCGGGCAAGCTGGTGTTCATGAAGATCCGCGGAGCCGTGCTCGACCAGATCGGTCTACCTCGCCCGTACGCCACCTCCGGGCCGCTGACGATCGCCGACCTCGACTTGGCGCCGCCAGGTCCGGACGAGTTGCTGGTGCGCATCGAGGCGGCCGGGCTGTGCCACTCGGACCTGTCGGTGATCGACGGTAACCGGGTACGGCCGGTGCCGATGCTGCTCGGCCACGAAGCGGCCGGAGTGGTCGAGGCGGTGGGCGGTGATTGTGATCTGGCACCCGGCCGGCGGGTGGTGCTGACCTTCCTGCCGCGGTGCGGGGACTGCGCCGGTTGTGCGACGGACGGGCTGGCACCGTGCATCCCGGGCAGCGCCGCCAACGGTGCGGGCACGCTGATGGACGGTGGCACCCGGTTGAGCCGCAGCGGCGCGTCGGTACTCCACCACCTCGGGGTGTCCGGTTTCGCCGGCCACGCGGTCGTCGACCGGCGTTCGGTGGTTCCTGTCGACGCCGACGTGCCGCCGGTGGTCGCCTCGCTGCTGGGTTGTGCGGTGCTCACCGGCGGCGGTGCGGTGCTGAACGCCGGCCGACCGGTTCCGGGACAGACCGTCGCCGTGGTCGGGTTGGGCGGCGTCGGGATGGCGGCGGTACTGACCGCGCTGGCCCACGACGACGTCCGTGTCGTCGGCGTCGACCCGCTGGCCGACAAACTCGAGCGCGCCCGTGCGGTGGGTGTGCACGACGCCTGCACCCCAGACGAAGCGACCGAACGCGGACTGAAGGCGGCAGTGGTGATCGAGGCCGTCGGCCACCCCGCGGCGCTGGAGACCGCGATCGCGCTGACGGCGCCGGGAGGCCGCACCATCACCGTCGGGCTACCGCGACCCGACGCCCAGCTCACCGTGTCGCCACTGGGTTTGGTCGCCGAGGGCAGGTCGCTGATCGGGAGCTACCTGGGTTCGTCGGTTCCCGCCCGCGACATTCCGCGTTTCGTGCAGTTGTGGCGTGAGGGGCGGTTGCCCGTCGAATCATTGGTGTCCTCGACGATCACCCTCGACCAGATCAACACCGCGATGGACGATCTGGCCGATGGCAAAGCGGTGCGGCAGGTCATCGAGTTCGGATAGGTCTCAGCGCCGCGGCGGCGGGAAGTACATCTCCTGGCGCACCGTGCAGACCAGATCACCGTCGCGGTTGAACATCGTCCCGCTCGCCAGTGCGAGTGAATCGGCGCTACTGGGTGAGCTTTGGTCGTAGAGAAGCCAATCCGACAGCACCGCAGGCGCATGGAACCACACCGAATGGTCGCGCTGCGCCGAGACGCCGATGCCGCCGCGGGCCGCGTACGCCGGTTCGGTCAGCGTCACGGCCGACAGATACGCGACCAGCGTCGCGGTCAGCACCGGGTCGTCGGGCACCTCTCCGGCCGGCCGCCACCAGATCCGCGACCGTGCCGGCGGCGCCTGCTCGGCGTCGATGACCCGACGCTCGAACCAGCGCAGGCTCGCCCACTGCCCCTCGGTGGTCTCCTCGGACTCGGCGAAATGTGGTGCCACCCAGGGCAACGACTCCGGCTCGGGCGCCGGGGGGACCGGTGGCTGATACACCACCTGAGCGGATGCGGTGTCGGTGACCTTGAACGAGGACATCGCCTCGAGCAGGATCTGGCCGTCCTGACGGGCGGTCACCCGGCGCGCCGAGAACGTCCGGCCTTCCTGCAGATCGGCCACGTCGAACTCGACCGGCCGACGGGCGTCACCGGGGCGCAGGAAATAGGTGTGCACACTGTGCGGTGCCCGGCCCGGCGCGGTGTGGCTGGCCGCCATCAAGGCCTGCGCCGAGATGTGTCCGCCGAGGATGTGGTTGGTCGGAGCAGGCAGTTGCTGGCCGACGAAGAGCGCTGGGTCGACCCGGTGCAGCTGCAGGGAGGCGAGCACATCGCCGAGCGAGGAGGACATCGGCGACCATCTTGCCCGATGGCTCGGTCGCCTCAACGAACCGGACGAATCAATCCGCCTTGGGCATCGGGATGCCCTCACTGGTGGAGAACTTCGCGTCCTCCTGGGTCGACAGCCCCATCGAGACGACCGACCGGTCGAACACCGCGTCGGTGAGGTAGGCCAGCGACACCGCCCACCGGTTCACCGACCTCGGGATCGCATAGAGGTGGTAGGCCCGGGTGACGAACTTCGCCGGCAGCCCGGAGAGCTGGATGCCGAGCGGGTTGGCAACCGCGTAGCGCGGGCCCAGATCGACCACCAGGCCCATGTCGCGGTGCTTGTAGCGTTTCTTCGAGCCGTACCCGAGGCTGGCGGCGACGTTGCGGGCCAGCATCTTTCCCTGCCGCGTCGCGTGCTGCGCGGTGGGCGGGGTGATCTTGCCGGGCTGGGTGAGATCGGGCACCGCGGCGGCGTCACCCGCGGCGAAGACATCGGGATGACCTGGCACCTGCAGCTCGGTGTCCACCGTGACCCGGCCTCGTTCGGTGTCCAACCCGAGCTCGGCGATCAACGGTGCCCCGGTGACGCCGGTCACCCACGCAACGGTGTGGGTGTCGAGGCGCGAGTCGTCGCTGAGGATCACATGGTCGGCGTGCACCTCGTTCAGCGTGGTGCCGAGCCGCACCTCGATGCCGCGTTCGCCGAGTACCCGCATCGCGGCCGCGCCGAGCTTCTCGCCGACTTCCGGCATCACCTGTTCGGCCATGTCGAGCAGCACGACGCGGACCTCGGCCGGGTCGAATCCCATCTGTGCGGCCGCCGAATCGGCCAGAGCGCGTAGCTGGGCGGCGAGTTCGGTCCCCGAGTACGACGCACCGACGATGACGACCGTGCGGCGGGCACGGATGCGTTGCGGGTCGTCGTCGACGTTCGCCAGCTCGAACTGCTCGAGCACATGGTCGCGGAGATACAGCGCTTCGGCGGTGGACTTCAACCCGCGGCCGTGCTCGGCGAGACCCGGGATGTCGAACAGGCGCGTGACCGAACCAGGCGTCAGAACCAGCCGGTCCCAAGAGATGTCACGCGAGCGGTTCTCGGGATCGGTGTAGCAGAGCGTGTGTTGATCGAAGTCAACGGACTCCACCCGCCCACGCACGGCGCGCACGCCATCGAGCGCGTTGGCGAGCGGGATGGTGACGAACCGACCGTCGACGACACCACCGGCCACCTCCGGGAGCAGCGGTGTGTAGAGCATGTAGTCCACCGGGGAGATGATGGTCACGTCCACCGAGGCGTCGTTCCTGCGCAGGATTCGGGCCAGTCGGCGGGCGCACTCGAAGCCGGTGAACCCGCTACCCACGATCACAACCGATGTCATGGACAAAGCTCCTGACTGATGGTTCGGTACGTTCAACGGACGCTGTTGGCCAGAGACCACAGTGTTTGTGCTGCAGAGTATTCGGAGACCAGCCGAGCTGGCTTCTGGCCTTGCCGGTGTCCATCACCACTGAAGTGCGGCCCGCGTGCAGCCACTCCAGAGCCGACGGAACGAACGGCAACCGCGATATCAGCTCCGAGGTGGCCACCGCCGCGCTGCGGGGCACCTTGACCGGCCGGGCGCCGAGCGCCTCTCCGACCTCCGACATCGACAGCACCCCGTCGCCGGCGATGTTGTACGCCCCCGGCAACGCCGAATCGGTCGTCACCGCCAACGCGATCGCGGAAGCGACGTCGTCGTGGTGAACCAGTTGCAGCGGGGTGCCCGGGTCCGGGAACGGCGGCTTGATCAGCGGCAGCGTCTGGGTGACCCCGCGCAGAGGCCTGGGAAGCTGATTCCAGGGCATGGCGTCGAACAGCGCCGGCGCCTTCGGCCCGGCGACGATGCAGGGCCGAAGCACGTAGACCTCGAGCGGCGAGTCCGACGTGGCCTCGGCCAGGACTGCCTCCGGTGACCGCGACGCGTAAGGGCATACCGGTGCTGTTCCCGCTCTGCCGTCGACGAAACGGGCCTCAGGCGTTCGCAGCCAGCGCCCAACGGATGCCGCCGACCAGGATCCGTCCGGTCGCGCGGACCACTGTCGTCTCCACCGGAGGCAAATACGGCAGCCGCAACGGTGCCCGCGCCCACGACGGCAGCATCGCGACCGAACTGGCGGCCAGGACCGCGTAGGGACCCTTGGCGATCAGCGGCAGCGGCGGGGTCACCAGCAGAAACCGTGCTGCCTCACGTGCGGCGGCGGTGCTCTGCAGCTCCGGACGGTAGGCCTCGATCCGCTCGGTGAGTTCCCGCTGGCTGCGCGGCGGGTCCGGGACCCCCAACGCCATCGCCACCCGCGCAGTGTCGGCGACGTAGTCGTCCCGGCCCTGCTGGGACAGGGGAGCCGCCCCGTAGAGCTGATGGGCGTGCAGGAAGCTGTCGATCTCCGCGACGTGCACCCATTCGAGCAGATGCGGATCGGTCGCGTGGTAGTGCCGGCCGTCGGCGGCCGTTCCCCGCACCCGGGTGTGGATGCCCCGCACCCGGTCGACCGCGCGCTGTGCGTCGGCCGCCGTGCCGAAGGTGGTCTCGGCCAGGAAGGTGCTGGTGCGCGCGAGTCGGCCCCATGGGTCACCCCGGTAATCGGAGTGCCCGGCGACCCCGGCCATCGCGAGCGGATGCAGCGACTGCAGCAGCAGCGCGCGCAGACCACCCACGAACATCGAAGCGTCGCCGTGCACCCGCCGGATCGGCCGCTCCTCGCCGAACCACCTGGGTCCAGGGGTGTCGTGGATCCGCGCCCGGTTCTCGGGCCCCTCCGGTCCGGCGACCATGCCGAACACCGCCTGGCCGAGTTGTCGGCGAACGGTGCCGAGGTCGGGAACCACCATGACCTCATTGTGGTCCCGGATTCCCGCCCTGCGACGGCCGGCGGGAGCGCGATTGGTCACACGAAGGTTGAGATGGGCGCTGCGGGGAATGCCTCGAAGGCAGCCGACTGGCAGTTTGCCGGCGAGAGGAGTTTCGCAGATGACAGAACACGATAAGGCGGATCAGGCCCGCGAGGGCTTGCTGGATTCCGTCAAAGGCAAGGCGAAGGAGATCGCGGGCGCGGCGATCGGAAACGATTCGCTGACCGCAGAGGGGCAACTGGAACAGACCCAGGCGCGTGAGCGCAAGGAGGCCAACGTTGCCGAAACCGTTGCAGACGCCGAGACGACGGAGGCGCTGACCGAGTTGTCGAAAGCCGAGGCCGAGCTCGCCCGGGTTCGCGTCGAGGCGGACACCGAGGCCGCGGAAGCCAAGGGCGACATCCAGGCGCAGAAGCAGGACGAGCAACACCTCGCCGAGCAAGCAGCCCGCAACGACGTCGCCCGAGAGGCAGTGGCGGCTCAAGCGGAGGCGCAGCACGAGGTCAATCAGGCCAAGAACCGGGAACATGCGGAGATCGAGGCGGCCCAGGAGGACCTGTTGGCGGCCACCGCAGAGCATGACACCGCGGTGAAGGTGACCGACAACGCCAAGCAGGAGGCCGAGCGTCTCCGTCAGCGTGCCGAGTCGATCACCGAAGAAGCCGACCTGCCATGAACACCATCAGGACACAGGAGTGGACCATGAACATCGTCAACGTGCCGGTCGTCCTCTTGAGGCTGCAGTATCGGCTCGCCCGGTTGCCGTTGCAGCTCATCGAGGATCGGGTCATGACCCGGCTCGACGCCGAGACACCGGCGCGCTTGTTCTACGAGCGTTCTCTCGGCGCCCTCGATGCGGCGGTCGGATCAGTGCTGGGTGACGTGAACCTGCAGGCCAGTGGCACCGCTCTGGTGGACCGCAGTGACGCGTTGGCACGCGCTGCGCGGCTGAATGCAGCTGCCGAGGCCAAGCGCGAAAAGGCTGATGCGGCACTGCGATCCGATCTGACCGAGGCCGTCGAGGAGCAGCAGGAGGCGCACGAGACGCGCCAGCAGGAAGCGCAGCAGGCCCGCCGGGCGGCACGCAAGCGTGCCGACAACGCGGCCGAGAAGGCAACGCAGCGCACTGCCGCGGTCAAGCAGGAAGCCCAGGCCGCGGCCACCAAGAAGGCGTCCGCCGTCGAGGCGGCCAGGAAGGACGCGCACGAGGCGATCCTGGCCGACGAGCGTGTGGTCGTGGAGCAGGCGAAGGGAACGCTGGAGGAGGCTTCGGACAAGCGCGGGACCGCGGCGGCCAAGCGGGCACGAGCGAATCGGGTCGAAGAACTGGCCGAGACCGAGAAGGCCAACCGGCAGGCGGAGCGGGCCGAGAAGTGATTGCCGCACGCCCGTGCCGGGTAAACACCGGGCAGCGCACAGCCCCTCGCGTAACCATCCAGCCCAGAACACGGAGGTCATCCATCGTGGGTCAGAAGCCTGTGAGTACACCCGGTGACGTGGTCACCTATCTGAAGACACAGCACGAGACGATCAAGGCGCTGTTCGTCGAGACGTTGGACGCGAAGAACGCCGACGATCAGCAGGAAGCCTTCACCCGCCTGCGGACCCTTCTCGCCGTCCACGAGACGGCCGAGGAGATGATGGTCCACCCGCGGGTGCGGCGGAAGATCGACGGTGGCAGTGAGATCGCTGACGCCAGGCTCACCGAGGAACACGACGCCAAGGTGGCGTTGAGCGAGTTGGAGAAGATTCCCTGCGGCACTGCGGACTTCAGCAAGGCGCTGATCCATCTGCAGGCGGCGGTGCTGGAGCACGCCGAGCGGGAGGAAACCGAGGAGTTCACGTTGCTCGAAAAGCAGTTGGACGACGCGGAACTGGCCAAGCTGGCGTCAGCGGTGCAGATGGCCGAGCGGATCGCACCGACACATCCCCATGCCGGGGTGGAGTCGGCGTTCGCCAACTTCGCCGTGGGGCCGTTCGCGTCGCTGCTCGACCGGGCGCGCGACGCGCTGCGAGGCACCGCGGCCTGAGGCGTTTGTCGGTCCGGCGAGCGGGGAACTCTCCGGACCGGCGTACAGCCCCTGCGCTGGTTCATGGACCGCCTGAGAAGGCAGCCGCAATCGACGTATCGCTTGGAGCATCGATGCCCCCTTCACGAAATCGAGATCAGACCGCCCCGCGTGCCGTCGGCCCCGCCGGCGCATCCGACGACGCTGCGGGACAGCTGGACTCGCGCGCGCAGACCGGTCGCTACCTGACCACCGCACAGGGCGTGCGGCTGCCTGACACCGACCACTCGCTCAAGGCCGGCAACCGCGGTCCGACGCTGATGGAGGATTTCCATCTCCGTGAGAAGATCACCCACTTCGACCACGAGCGGATCCCGGAACGGGTGGTGCACGCCCGCGGCGCTGCCGCGCACGGCACCTTCGAGGCCTACGGCAACGCGGCCAAGGCCACGAAGGCGGAATTCCTCGCCGACAAGGGCAGGCGCACCGACGTGTTCTGCCGATTCTCCACCGTCCTCGGATCACGCGGCTCGGCAGACACCGTGCGGGACACCCGCGGTTTTGCGGTGAAGTTCTACACCGACCAGGGCAACTTCGATCTCGTCGGCAACAACATCCCGGTGTTCTTCATCCAGGACGGCATCAAGTTCCCCGACATCATCCACGCGGGAAAGCCCCACCCAGACCGCGAGATTCCGCAGGCGCAGTCGGCGCACGACACGTTCTGGGACTTCGTGTCGCTGCATACCGAGGCCACCCACCACGTGTTCTGGAACATGAGCGACCGCGGCATCCCGCGCTCGTACCGGACCATGGAAGGCTTCGGCGTACACACCTTCCGGCTGGTCAACGCCCGCGGCAAGACCAGCCTGGTGAAGTTCCACTGGAAGCCGGTCGCCGGGGTGCACTCGCTGGTGTGGGAGGAAGCACAGATCACCGCCGGTGTGGATCCGGACTTCCATCGCCGCGACATGGCCGACGGCATCGAAGCGGGCGCCCCACTGGAATACGAGCTGGGTATCCAGGTGATGCCCGACGACGGCTCCGAGACCTTCGAGGGCATCGACCTGCTGGACCCGACCAAGATCGTGCCCGAGGAGTTGGCGCCGGTGCAGCTGATCGGCAAGCTGACGCTGGACCGCAACCCCACGAACTACTTCGCGGAGACCGAACAGGTGGCGTTCCACACGGGCAACCTGGTACCCGGGATCGAGGTCACCAACGACCCCCTGATGCAGGCCCGGCTGTTCTCCTATCTCGACACCCAGCTCACTCGACTGGGTGGGCCCAACTTCACGCAGCTGCCGATCAATCGGCCGCACTGCCCGGTCAACGACATACTCCGCGACGGGATGCACCAGACGGCCGTGCACTACGGCCAGGCGCCGTACCTGCGCAACAGCATCGACGGGGGTGAGCCTCTGGTCGCGACCGCCGAAGAGGGCGGCTACGTCCCCACTCCCCGCGCTGTCGACGGCCCCGTGGAGCGCGCCGAACCGGTCTCGTTCAGCGATCACTTCACCCAGGCCGCCTTGTTCTACCGCAGCCTGACCAAGGTCGAGCAGGCACACGTCATCGAGGCGTTCACCTTCGAGCTGGGCAAGTGCTACGAGCAGGCCATCAAGGAACGCGAACTCGAAGTGCTCGCCAACGTCGACACCGAGCTGTGCAGGCAGGTCGCCGAAGGTATGGGACTTCCTGCCCCGAAGGGGGATCCGCCTGAGGACGTCACCACCTCGGCAGCGCTGTCCCAGGTCGTCACGGAACCGGGGCCGGTCGCCGGTCGAAAGGTCGCGGTGATCGCCGACGCAGGCTCGGATCTGGCCGGGGTCGCGACGTTGACCAAGGCCTTGGAGAAGGTCGGCGTCGAGGTACTCGTCACCGCTCCCGTCGGCGGCACGCTGAAGTCGGGACGCCGCTCGGTGGTGGTGCAGCGCACCTTCACCACCGCCCGCTCGATCGAGTTCGACGCGATCGTGGTCGCGGCGGGCACCACACCGACCACCGACATCAAGGTTGTGGTGATGTTGCAGGAGCTGTTCCGGCACTGCAAGGCGATGGGTGCCTGGGGTGACGGCGTCTCTCTGCTCGACGCCGCCGGGATCGACCGGGGTGCCCCCGGGGTGTTGGTCAGCAGCGACGCCGACAAGTCCTTCTCGGCCGAGCTCGTCGCCGCGCTGGGGCTGCACCGGGTCTGGGCGCGCGCCGACGCGGTGATGGCGTCTGAGGTGCCGCCGTCGAAGCGGCCGAGTTCGACCTCGGCGCCACGCAAGCGTGGGCTGGTCAAGAAGGGCTCCCGTAGCGCACCGAAGTGACCGCGCGGTCAGCGCGGGTTGCGGTTCCACTCCAGCCAGCCGATGCCGGTGCGGCCGTCGCCGGTGGCGACAGCCGCCCAGGCGCGTGGGAAGTAACTGATCCGCCCGTCGTCGGCGGTCAGCCGGACCGGGGCGTGCCCGCGGATGTCGACGTCGACGGTCAGATCGCCGGGCTGCAGGGTCAGTGACGTCGAGATGGGCAACCCGTCGTCGGCGAAGCTGGCTTGGGCGCTGACCGTCGTCAGTTCGGCGAGTGGCGCGCCAGGTGGCTGCAGGTAGCCGATGCCCATCGGGGGTACGCCGGGAATGCGGACGTCGACGCCGTGCAGATGGGTGCCGTCCTCGAGATGCAGGGCGTTCCACACCCAGTCCATTCCCCACCAATCGCGGACTCCCCACGGTGATCCCGCTGACCGGCGACCGCCTCGAAGCGGTACTGCCGGCCGTCGGCGGTCACTGTTCCGGTCACGGTGCAGGCGATCTCGTAGCGCGGCGTGATGCGGTATTGATACGGGGTGCCCACGGTCGTCCAGGTGAGGTCCATCGTCAACTCTGTCGGCCGGCCCGCATCACCGCGCAGCAGGCCCGCCGGGTCGTCGAAAACCTCTGCGCGCCCCTGGACGGTCACCCGGTAGGTCTGCAGTGGTTCGCCGGTGTCGAACGTGAGGTGCGCCGACTCGGTGCGGATCTCGGACGGGTCGGCGGGCAGGTCCGCGGCGAAGTCCACGATGGCGATCGTCGGCATGTCGGGCCCGCACACCAGCGCGTTGATCCAGCCGGTCTTCTGGTTGGGCACCAGCCCGAGACGCACCCATCCGCCGACATCTTGTTGCGCGTCGGCGAAGTCGAAGTACCAGCTCTCGTTCCACAGGTCCTCGTCGCCTGGTGCGTGCGACGAGCATGGAGGAGATGATCGCCATCATCACGCCGAAGAAGCTCTGACGGCGCACCCCGTCGCGGACGGCGTCCAGGCCGACGGCTGTCCCGGGTCCCAATGCTCGGTGGTAGGCACGCAGCAACCGTCCGTACTGCTCGCGGCGCACCTCGACCGGCAGGGCGCACCCGAGGAAGTAGGCGACGTCGGTGAACGCCGGTCCCCACGTGACCGTCTGCCAATCCACCACGGTCAGCGCCCGGTCCGCACCGGGCTGCCCGAAAAGCATGTTGTCGAGCCGATAGTCACCGTGCACCAGGCCGTGGACCCGGTTGCCGGTGGCCTCGGCGGCGACGTAGGCGTCGAACGCGGCGACCAACTGCTCACACCTCGCGGTGCGCCGGGTCGATCGCGTCGCCGAAGCGCTCGGAGAAGCCGGCCCACAGCTGGGCGAGCAGCGCCTGACTCACCGGCGACTCGCGGTTGAGCCACTCGGCGCCGGCCAGTGAGGCGTCGCTCATCAGAGGGCCGTGCACCCGGCCGAGTTCAGCGAGCGCCAGCTCCGCCTGGTCCGCTGTCGCGCCGCGGATTCGTCGCCGACGACGGCTGGCGCCGCGTCGCCGAGCAGGAGATGGAAGGCACCGGTCTCCGGGTCGAAGGCGGCGTGATGACACGGTGCCACCGGTCCGGGCAGCCCCGGCGCGATGTCGGTGTAGAACCGGGCCTCGCGCTCGTAGAGCCCGAGTGCCAGCCCGGTCTGCCTGCTGTTCGGGTCGGCCGCGGCGACCTTGAGCACGACCGACGTGGGACCGCCTGCGCCCGTGTCGGCATACGTCAGAGCGACGCGGTAGCACTCGCTCATCTGGCCGGTGCCGATCCCCTCGGTAGTGAACCCCGAGATGCGGCCTTGACCGAGGATTGCGGTCAACCAGTCGGCGCTGAGGTCGGCGGGACGTTCGATGAGGAGGTCTGCAGGGCGAGCCACGCGACGAACCTAGCAGTGAGCCCGATCACAGTGTTGACGGGTGTCAATACCTTCGTGTCGGGCGGTCTAGAGCCTGCTCGCCGCGAAGTCCGCCGCCTGGTCCGTCAGGCCCCGCAGCGTGTAGGCGCTGTGCGCGCCGCCGTCCCCTCCGGACGGAGAACACACCGGGTCTTCCGGGATGCACAGGTCGAGGGTCTTGGACTCGTACGCCGGCCCGACGACGATGGGAGGAGCACCGGTGTTGAGCATCTGCAGAAAACCGGTGGACGGCTTTCCGAACAGCGCCACCGCGGCCACCTGATCGGCCACCGACAGCGGCATCGGTCCGGTCATACCGGGAGGTGGTGTGTAGCCCTCGGGAATGGCGTCCTCGGTGATGTAGGCAGCGACCGCCGCCCCCTGCGAGAAGCCGCCGAGGACGATGTCGGTGTTCGGGCAGTTCGCCGCCATCTCCACGACCCGGTTGCTCGCGTCGATGACCCCGTCGGCGGCGGCGGCGAAGTCAAGGGAGGCAGGGTAATTCACCGCGTAGACATCGACGGACTTGCCGTTGGTCTTCGAGCGCAGCGAATCCACGAACGCCTGGCCGGTGGCTCCGATCCCCGGCGGCTCGAACGTGCCGCGGGCGAACACCACTTCGACGTCGGGACACGGGGCGGCGTACGCGGGTGCCGCGACCACCGCCGAGCCCGCGGCCGCCACCAGGACTGGGGCTACACCTGCAAACCAACGCCTGATTCTGTTCATCTGGACCGCCTGTTCTCGAATCTGACCCGCGGCCGGCGTCGTTGCTCCGCGACGAACGGCGACGGTGTACCCGCACGATCTCTGTCCAAACGAAGAGTACTGATGAAGCCTGTCGGTCACCACTGCAGCTCGGTGGCCGCAGCGGGATCGGCTGCGCGCGCGGCCCGATCGAGTAGACCGAGAACGGTGCGCACGTGCGCGCGTTGGACCGCAGACCACACCGCGCGGGTGGCCCACCATCGGTGATGCACGAATGTGGCGAAGAAGAGGCCGTCGGGTCGTGTCAACTAGGAATTAGCAATGCCTGCTTCCACGCGCACCCCGCGTGAATCCTGGATCGACGCCGGTCTGGCAGCGTTGGCCGACGGTGGGCCGGACGCAGTGCGCGTGGACGCGCTCGCCCAGAATCTCGCGGTGACGCGAGGTGGCTTCTACCACCAGTTCGCGAGTCGTCAGGAGTTCCTCGAAGCGCTGCTGGACGCCTGGGAGCGAAGGAGCACCGCGGAAGTGCTCGCGCGCGTGGAGCGGGAGGGCGGAGACCCGCGCAGCAAGGCGACGCGCGCGGGGATGCTGACATTCTCCGACGAGCTTCTTCCGATCGACCTGGCTGTGCGCGACTGGGCCCGCCGCGACGACACTGTGGCCGCCCGTCTTCGTGATGTCGACAACCAACGCATGCGCTACCTGCGCGACCTCATCTCGCAGTACTGCGCCGATCCGGAGGAGGTCGAGGCCCGCGCCATGCTCGCCTTCGCACTCGCCATCGGTAACCACTTCATCGCAGCCGAACACCCCGGAAGTACCCGCACCGGCGTACTGAAGCGCGCCACCCGGCTGCTGTTGGGCTGACTTTTGAAACCGCCTGCCACCACAGGTGCCGAAGGTCCCTCCCGCACTGGCCTGCTGGCCCTGTTTCCCAGCAGCGAGGAGGGGCAGTGTCGGTGTCATGGTGCGCCACGAAGACATCGGTAGCCGCTGATGGCCGAGTGCCCTTCCGGACATCCGAACCCGGCGGGCTGGGAATTCTGCGGTGAGTGTGGGGCCCCGATCGATCCTGCGGCCGATGAGGTGGAACGCAGGTACTGGGTCCGTACACGGTGGGCACTTCTCGGCATCACGATCCTGGTAGCGGTCATCTGCGGAGCGCTCATTGTCGCCTTCATCGGTGACGAAAGACCTTCGGGCGGTGCGGCACCGCCGACCTCCGACGAGACCGCATTCGCGGACTGGGCGGCTGTGGCGGGCCCGCACGTCGAGGAACTGGAAACTCTTCTCGACGACGCGCAGCGCGCGATGGAGAGTTTCGACCGACGAGGATTGCAGACGGCCTGCGAGGACCTTCATGAGGTGTCGGCGGTGGACCTCCCTGCACATCTGCCGTCCCCGGACCCCGACCTGACCAGTGAGTTGCGCGCGGCGACCGACGATGCCCACGCTGCGGCGCACATGTGCCTCGCGGCTCTGGCGGGTTCGGTCAACAGTTACGACGGGGAGTTCGTGACGCTGCTCGAGGAGGCGGTCAGGAACGTCGCGGCGGCACAGTTGCGCATCAGGCGCGCTCTGCACCGAAGTCAGTAGTGGGCAAGAACACCGAGGCACGGCACGTCGGGAGTATACCCCCAGGGGTATTATCGAACAGGTAACGACGACCTTCAGAAGGGACCATGAACATGACCATCATCGACACGTCCGAACCCACGGTGGGGATGCCCCGGATCGGGGATCCGGCTCCGGCTTTCACCGCCGCCACCACCCAGGGGGACATCAACTTCCCAGCCGATTACGCCGGCAAGTGGGTCATCCTGTTCTCACATCCGGCAGACTTCACGCCGGTGTGCACAAGCGAATTCATGACTTTCGCCGCGATGGCCGACCAGTTCGCCTCCTACAACACCGAACTGGTGGGGCTGTCGATCGACGGTCTGTACAGTCACATCGCCTGGCTGCGTACGATCAAGGACAAGATCGAGTTCCGCGGCATGCGTGATGTCGAGGTGAAATTCCCGCTCATCGAGGATGTTTCGATGGAGGTGGCACGGAAGTACGGCATGATCATGCCGAACGAAGACTCCACCAAGGCGGTACGCGCGGTGTTCGTCATCGATCCACAAGCCATCATCCGCGCCGTGATCTACTACCCGCTCAGCCTGGGGCGCAACTTCGACGAGTTGCTCCGCGTCATCAAGGCGTTGCAGACCGCTGACCACTTCGACGTTGCCACACCGGCGGATTGGCGCCCGGGTGACGCCGTGATCGTCCCACCCGCCGGCTCCAGCGGCACGGCGAAGCAGCGAATGGACGACCAGGTGGACGGCGTCGAGTGTGTGGACTGGTTCTTCTGTACCAAGGAACTCTCGGCCGACGACGTCGAGAGGGCTATTCGCAGCTGATCGGGGCTGTAGTGGTGGTCAGGGCACTTCCCACTCGCTGGGGACGACCATGACCGGCCGCTCAGCGTTGTGCAGCGTGGCCATGGCGACGCTGCCCAACAGGATCTTCCGTGCCGCTGAGCGGCCGCGCGACCCGACCGCGATGACCGCGGCATCGCGGTCCCGTGCGGTGTTGAGCAATGCGTCCGCGCAGGCGTGAGCAGAAAAACCGCGACCACGTTCGACATTGAGCCGCTCCACCTTTCGGTCGCCCAGCACCTCGGCGTCGACGGGGGACGGTTCGTCGACGGTGTCGTCGGCGTCCACCGATACCAGCAGCAGGTCCCTGTCAGGGAGCAGGCGCATGGCTGCCGCCAACGCCTTCTCGGCTCCTGCCGAACCGTCCCAGCCCACGATCACCGGCCCGTCGGCCAGCGCCGCGTGTTCGGTGGACAACATCGGGTGCGGCACCACCACCATGGGCCTCGCGCAGTAGTGCACCACCAGGTCGGAAACGCTGCCCAGCACCGCTTTGGCGCCTCCCAGCCCCCGCGATCCGACGATGACGAGGTCCGCGTCGACCTCCTCGGCGACCTGCGCGATGCGCCAGCCCTCCCCGCCCCAGGTCCGCTTCAGCAACGGTTCGGCGTCCCATCCGGCGGCGCCGGCCAGTGTCACACCGGTGGCGACGACACGCTGGGCCTCGCGCTCGCCCTCCTGTTCGACCAAAGCGACCAACTCGTCGGTGTCGCGAGCGCGGGAGCGCAACCGCCGCCGAACTTTGTCGCTGGCAAACGGCGGAACCCACAGGTAGGTGATCCACCCGTGCGCACCCGGAAAAAGCGACACCCCGACGTCGATCGCGGTGCCCGCCTCCTGAGAGCCGTCGTAACCCATCACCACACGAACTGCCACCGAGAGCTCCTCAGAGTCTGTACTGCGAATTATGTTTCAGATCACCGATGTTCGGGCTTGCGCGCGACGATCACCGGCACCCGGGCCGAATGCACGACCGCCCGGGCGACCGATCCCAGCAGCATGCCGGTGAAACCGCCGCGGCCGTGGCTGCCCACCACCACGAGCTGCGCATGCTCGGCCTGCTCGAGCAGGCGGGGCGCCGGCCGGTCACTGACCACCACCTTGCGCACGGCGACGTCGGGGTAGCGGTCCCGGTACCCGCTGAGGCGCTCGGAGAGCACCTCCTCTTCCTGCTCCTTGTAGTTCCGCCATTCGATGGGGGCCCAATTCGTTCGGGGGAACTCCAGCGGGCCCATGTCGGTCCATGCGTGCAGTGCCACCAACTCCACCCCGCGCCGCGACGCTTCGTCGAATGCGATCTCGGTGGCCAGCTCCGAGGTGGGTGAGCCGTCGATGCCGACCACGACCGGGGCCCGGGACGGCTGGGGGGTCGGGTCCTCGTCGTGGATCACCGCGACCGGGCAGTGCGCGTGGTGCACCAACCCGGAACTGACCGAGCCCAGCAGTGCGCCCGCCACCCCGCCTTCCCCGCGGCAGCCCACAACGACCAGGCCGGCGGTCTTGGAGAGGTCGACGAGGCCGGGCACGATCGGTTCGTGCAGCACCTCACTGGTCACCTGCGAGGCCCGATCGGGTGCTGCCGCCTCGACGGCCACCTTGTGGGCTTGCTCGAGGATCCGGGCCGACTCCTTTTCCTGGGCCTGCGAATAGACCTCGGTCGGGAACGCCGACCACCCCTCGGCGACATAGGTCAGGGGAGCGATGACATGCACCACCTTGAGCGGCACGTTGTGCAACTCGGCATCGCGGGCGGCCCATTCGACCGCCGCGGTCGATGAGGGTGAACCGTCGACGGCGACGACGATTCCGCGGGCGACTGGATCCATCATGGGCCCGATGGTAGGTCGTGGCCGGCGTCGGGGTCTGGGGGCATTGGTCCCCAACTGGTGTGCCCTAGTGCTTCGGGGATGGCACGATGGCGCCCTACGCTGTGACCAACAACGCCCGCTCGACGAGGGGAAGCGGTCTGATGGGTTCTGCCGATCACGAAGGACCGTCCGAACCGGCCGGTGAGGAAGAGCCGGACTACCGCTTCACGCTGGCCAACGAGCGGACCTTCCTGGCGTGGATCCGGACGGCGCTGGCGTTGATCGCCGGCGGCATCGCCGTCGTACAGTTCGTGCCGTCCTTCGGGATCCCCGGTGTACGGCACGGTCTCAGCGTGGTGCTGACCGCAGGCGGCGGCCTGCTGGCGGCGCTGGCGGTGCGGCGGTGGCAGCGTGTCCAAACCGCGATGCGCCGGGACCAGGATCTGCCCCCCACACACGTCCCGCTGCTGCTCGGCGGATCGATCTTCGCGGTGACCGTCGTGGTGCTCGTGATCCTGGTCGTCTGGCCGCCGGCGGGGGCGTGAGATGCCCCGTCGGGAGCCGCAGAAGCCCGGGCTTCCGGCTGAGCGCACGCTACTCTCCTGGGAGAGAAGCGCATTCGGCTTTCTGATCGGTGGCGCACTGGTGATGCTGCGGCAGCACGGTCCGCTCGGCCCCGGCCGGACGGCACTGGCCCTGACCGCGACGTTGCTCGCACTGCTCGTCCTCGGGCTCGGTTACCGGCGATCGAGGCAGATCAGCACCAGCCCCGTCGTCGCGGGGCGAGTGGTCATGCTCGCCCCGCGTTCCGAGGTTCTGCTGATCGGCGGTGCCACCGTCGGCTTCGCCGCGGCGATCGTGGTGGCGCTGCTGTACTCGGCGGCGCTCGGTTAGCCGACGAGGCCGGCCTTCTCTGCGTGGTCGAAGGTGTCGTCCACGAGAACCACTGTGCGGCCCGGCCGGTCGATCATCGACGCGGCGATCGACGAGCGGTACCCGGAGGCGCAGTGCACCCAGACTTCACCGTCAGGGACGTCACCGATGCGCTTGCTGAGTTCGTGCAACGGAATGTTGAGCGCACCACGGACGTGGCCGTCGTCGTACTCACCACTCTGACGGACATCGAGGACGGTCGGCGGGTTCGTGTCGAACACCTCGGCGAGCCCGGCGAAGTCCGCGACGCGATATGACCGCAGCGGGGCGCCGGCGGCCAGCGTGTTGATCTCACCGACTGCCGCGCCGGTCAGGTTGTCGACGCCGATGCGCGCGAGTTCCCGCCGGGCGTCGGCGATCTGATCCTCGTTGTCGCCGATGAGAGTGAGCGGCGAACCCCAGGAGTAGAGCCATCCGAGGTAGGTGACGAACGAATCCGACAACTCGAAGCCCAACGTGCCACCGAGGTGCCCGGCGGCGAACGCGGTTCTGGTGCGCAGGTCCACCACCCACTCGCCGGCCTCGATCCGACGACGCAGTTCGTCCGGATCAACCGGTTGCGGTAGCGAAAGGTCAACGGGAGCCGGGCCTTCGGTGTTGATGACACCCATGTGCGCGTAGTAGGCCGGGTAGGCTGACAGTCCCGCGATCAGCTCGTCGACGTAGCTCTGCTCGTCCTGGGTCAGCGCCGGATTGTCTCTGCGCTGGTCGGCGATCGTGGTCGAGTCACCACTGGCCGGGGTCGCCGAACAGAAGCTGCCGAACCCGTGGGTGGGATAGACCTCGGTGTCATCGGGAAGTGCCGCAGCGAGCCGACGCACCGAGTGGAACTGCGCGTGACTGAGTTCCTGGGTGTGCTCTTCCCCGAGCAGGTCGGTGCGTCCGGTGGTCCCGTGCAACATCGAGCCCCCGGTGAACACGCCGGCCACCGTGCCGTTCGAGTCCCGCAGCACGTAGCTGACGTGGTGATGGGTGTGGCCGGGGGTGTGCATGACCTCGAACCGCATCGACCCGGCTCGGATCTCGTCGCCGTTGCGGACAGCGCGGCGCTGATAGCCGACCTCATCACCGGCGGGGACCACGTACTCGGCTCCTGTGGTTCGGGAGAGCTCGAGTCCGCCGGTCACGTAGTCGTTGTGGATGTGTGTCTCCAGCACATGGGTGATCCGCACCCCGCGAGCGCGGGCCAGGTCGAGTACCCGGTCGATGTCGCGTTGCGGGTCGACCACGACGGCGTCCCCGTCGGCGCTGATCAGGTAACTGCGGTCACCCAACCCGGTGGTCTCGATGATGGCGATGTCGATCTTCACATCTACGTTGACGTCCACTTCGAACTCCTTGTACAGCAGGGGATTCGGTCACTTGGTGTTATCGCGCGTCGGCGGACTCCAGCGATTCGATTGCGGCGCGCAGCTTGGCTGCGGCTTCGTCGGCGACCTCGCGGATCCCCGGCTGCTCGGAGAGCTGGACCATCACCTGCGGGTCCATCGCGTCGACGATCACCGCGCCCTCGCTGGTGGTGTCGGCGCGTACTGCGACGTTGCAGGGCAACAACAACCCGATCTGGCGGTCGGCGTTGACCGCGCGGTGCGCCAGCGGCGGGTTGCAGGCACCAAGGATCAGATAGTCCTCCATGTCCTCGCCCAGCTTGGCCTTCAGGGTGGCCTTCATGTCGATCTCGGTCAGCACGCCGAAACCCTGATCGGCCAGCGCCTTGCGGGTCTTCTCCACCGCGTCCTCGAACGTGGTGTGCAGTGTCGTCGACAGTGCGTAGCTCATGGTTTCCCTCCCGTTCTCGTGATACTTCATGCGGTTCCGGCCGATCACGCCAAGGCCAGGAACAGCTTCTCCAGCTCGGCTTCGGTCATCGGCTTCTGGCCTTCGGCGGCCTCGCCGGTCAGGCATTCCCGCAATCCGGTGGCGACGATCTTGAACCCGGCTTTGTCCAGTGCCCGTGACACCGCAGCCAACTGCGTCACGACGTCCTTGCAGTCGCGGCCCTGTTCGATCATCGAGATGACCCCGGCCAGCTGGCCCTGGGCTCTGCGTAGCCTGTTGAGTACCGCGCCGATTGCGTCCTCGTCACCGACCATGGTGTTGCTCCTCTCTCCGGACGATACAGCCATGGTACCCGTGGGGGTATTCCCTGGGGTGATCATGCGGCTGCCGCGCGGAATTGCCCGCTCAGGCGGCGCAGCGGACAGTGGGCGTACCGGGTGCAGACGAAGGTCATGGCGGCGGCGACCGCAGTGAGTGCCGCAGCGGCGATTCCGACGCCCGGGTGGATCTCCTGGCCCAGGACAACCGAGGACATCGTGAGCACAAACCAGCCGAAAGCCTTCCGCAAGACGTCGGGGTCGACTTTTGCGGTCAGGCGGGCTCCGAGCAGAGCGCCGACAACTGCGGCGACGGTGACGGCCAATGCGAGAGTCCAGTTGATCTGGACGCTGGACAGATACCCGGCCAAGCCGGCGAACGACTTCATGGCGATCACGATCAACGAGGTGCCGACGGCGATGGGCATCGGCAGCCCGCCGAGCAGCGCGAGGGCGGGTACCACCAGGAAGCCGCCGCCGGCGCCGACCAGGCCGGTCACCAGACCGACCACCAGGCCTTCGGCGACGATCTTCGGCATCGGCAGCCGATGTCCGCCGTCGGAGGTCTCGGAGTTCTTGCGGCCGCGCAGCATCGCGATGGCGGTGGCGATCATCATCACGGCGAAGCCGATGAGCAGTACGGTCCCCGGGATGAAGCGGGCCAGCACGCCGCCGGCGTAGGCGCCGGCCATGCCTGCCCCGCCGAAGATCAGGCCGGTGCGCCACTGCACCCGGCCGGCTCGCGCGTGCGAGATGGCGCCGATTGCGCTGGTGACACCGACGACGAGCAACGAGGTGGCGATGGCCTGTTTGGCGTCCATCCCGGCCACGTAGGCTAGCAGCGGCACGGTCAGGATGGAGCCACCGCCGCCCAGCAGCCCCAGCGAGATGCCGACGAAGACGGCGAGACCGATGGTGAGCGCAATCATGACGGTCAGCTCGCTTTCTGGTCTGTGGGGGCAGATCCGACGAGCTGGGACACGATGGTCGGGGCGTCGCAGGTGGCGCCGCGGTTGTACGGCAGCTTCGACAGCGCCATGCCCATCGCGCACGTATTGGTCAGCGACGCGAAGGTCAGCCCGCCGCCGATCGCAGCGGCCAGCCACTTGGCCTTGGGGACGGCGACGCTGGCCAGGATGCTGGAGAGCACGATCGAGCCGGCGACCAGGCGGACCTGCCGCTCCAGGTCCCAGCGCTGGGCGCCACGGTTGACCGCGAAGCCCCTGGCTTCCCACGCGGTGATCCCGCCGTCGAGGATGTGCACGTTGCCCAATCCGGCGCCGCGCAGCGTCTCCTCTGCCTGGGCGGCGCGCTGACCCGAACGGCAGACCAGCACGACGTCCTCGTCGAGGTGCTTGATGATCTCGTCGCGGTGTTCCCGCAGCAGATCAAGCGGCACGTTGTACGCCCCCGCGATGTGGGCAGTCTCGAACTCGCCCGGGGTGCGGACGTCGAGCACTCGCGGCGGCGTGGCCGAACCGAGCAGGTCGCTGAGGTTCTGCGAATCGATGATGGCTGGTGCGGTCATGTCTGTGGTCCTTTCAGCGGGCGGTACGGGCGACCCCTCATACCGCCGGGGTATATCCGGATCCCAGAGTACACATACCCCCAGGGGTAATAGCAAGTGGAAATATCTATACCCATGGAGGTACTTGACATACCCATAGGGGTATAGGCACAGTGTGAAGCAGAAGCCCTCCCACCGCCAACGAAAGGTCTGCAGACATGAAGTTCATCCAGTACTACTTGGATTGCCTGTCCCATGCGTCGTATCTGATTGCCGACGAAACCACCGGACGCGCAGTTGTTGTCGACCCTCAGCGTGATGTGGCCGAGTACCTGGCCGACGCCAAGGAGTTCGGCTGCACGATCGAACTCGTCATCGAGACCCATTTCCACGCCGACTTCCTGTCGGGACACCTGGAGTTGGCCAAGGCCACCGGCGCCAAGATCGTGTACTCCTCGGTCGCCGAGACCGAGTTCGAGTCGATGGGTGTCGCCGACGGCGAGCGCTATTCACTCGGTGAGGTGACGCTGGAGTTCCGCCACACCCCGGGCCACACCCCCGAGTCGCTGAGCATCGTGGTCTACGAGCATCCCGGCGACGAGGTTCCCTACGGTGTCCTGACCGGCGATGCGCTGTTCATCGGCGACGTCGGCCGGCCCGATCTGCTGGCCTCGATCGGGTTCACCCGTGAGGAGTTGGCCGACAAGCTCTATGACTCGCTGCACAACAAGCTGATGACCCTGCCCGACGCGACCCGGGTGTACCCGGCCCACGGTGCGGGCTCGGCATGCGGGAAGAACCTGTCGACTGACCTGTGGTCGACGATGGGGGAGCAGAAGGCAACCAACTACGCCCTGCGGGCGCCCGACAAGGCCACCTTCATGGACCTCGTCACCGAAGGGCAGCCGCCGGCACCTGGCTACTTCGTCTACGACGCGATCCTCAACCGCAAGGATCGTGAGCTGCTCGACGAGACCAAGATGCCCACACCGATGACCTACGAGCAGGTGCGCAAAGCCATCGAGGAAGGCGCCGTCCTCGTCGACGGGCGCACCCCTGAGGAGTTCGCCCAGGGCCACCTGCGCCAGGCGGTCAACATCGGGCTCGAGGGTCGCTACGCCGAGTTCGCCGGGTCGGTCCTGCCATCGGACGTCGACATCGTGCTCTTCGCCGAGCCGGGGCAGGAGCTGGAAGGTAAGAACCGGCTTGCCCGAATCGGTTTCGACCGGGTGATCGGCTATCTGGACCGGCCTTTCGAGGTGATGTTCTCCCATCGAGGTGACGTTCAGATCGCATCCCGTCTGACCGCCAAGTCATTCGACCAGCGCGCCTCAGAGCTGGCCGACCTGCAGATCGTCGATGTGCGAAACCCCGGTGAGGTGGCGGCGGGAACCATCCCGAACGCGATCGCGATCCCGGTGGGGCAGCTGCCGAGCCGGCGCAACGAACTGGACCGGAGTAAGCCGACGGTCGTGTACTGCGCCGGTGGCTACCGGTCCTCGGTGGCCGCGAGTCTGCTGCGGCAGAACGGCTTCGTTGATGTCAGCGACATCCTGGGTGGCTACGGCGCCTGGGATGACGCACACCAGAACGCCTAGCCGACAACAGAAGAGGAACAGCCGCCATGATCACCGCCAAGCATCGGGTCGTCATCGTCGGCGGCGGCACCGCTGGAATCAGCGTCGCCGCACGCCTGCTGCACAAGGGACAGGACGACGTCGCCGTCATCGAACCCTCGGGCACGCACTACTACCAACCGCTGTGGACCCTGGTCGGCGGTGGCCAGGCCAAGGCCGCGACGACCGCGCGGCCGGAAGCCTCGGTGATGCCCAAAGGAGCGCGATGGATTCAGAACGCCGCAACGGCCGTCGACCCGGACAACAACACCGTCAGCTGCGCCGACGGGGCGGCCTACGAGTACGACGTGCTCGTGGTCTGCCCCGGGATCCAACTCGACTGGAATCGCACCGAAGGGTTGCAGGAGAGCCTCGGCAGGGACGGGGTGTCGTCGAACTACCGGTTCGACCTGGCCCCGCGCACCTGGGAGTACATCCGCGGCATGCGTTCGGGCGGTGCGGTGTTCATGATGCCGTCCGGCCCGATCAAGTGTGCCGGGGCGCCGCAGAAGATCGCCTACCTGGCCAGTGACTACTGGCGGTCCCAGGGAGTGCTCAAGGACATCGACGTCCACCTGGTGGTGCCGACACCGCGGCTGTTCGGGATCCCGGCGATCGCCGACAACCTCGATGTCGTCGCCGCCGACTACGGCATCACCGTGCACACCAACGCCGAGGTGACCTCCATCGACGCGGCGGCACGCAAGGTCGGTGTGTCCGGCATCGGAGAAGGTGGGAGCGACACCATGCTGTCCTACGACCTGCTCCATGCCGTGCCGCGCCAATCCGCACCGGACTGGATCAAGGCGAGCCCGCTGTCGACCGGTGACGGTGGGGGATACGTCGAGATCGACAAGCACACCATGCAGCATGTGCGCTACCCCAACGTGTTCAGTCTCGGCGACGCCGGATCGTCTCCGAACTCCAAGACCGGTGCCGCGATCCGCAAGCAGGCCCCGGTCGTGGTCGACAACATCGAGTCCTATCTCGACGGTCGACAGCTCGGCGCCGCGTACAACGGATACGGCTCGTGCCCGATCGTGACGTCCTCGCACGCGATGCTGCTCGCCGAGTTCGACTACGACCTGAACCTGACGCCGTCCATCCCGCTGATCGACCCGACCAAGCCGCACCGCAGTTACTGGTACCTCAAGAAATACGGGCTGCCGTTCATGTACTGGAACCTGATGCTCAAGGGCCGGGCCTGAAAGATCCGATTGTCACACAGCGCATTACACAGAAAGGGCACCGCCATGACCACCAAGAATCTCTCCTACGACGACTTCGAGTCCACCATCGTCGACAACTCGATTGTGCTGGTCGACTTCTGGGCGTCGTGGTGTGGGCCGTGCCGGGCGTTCGCGCCGGTTTTCGAGCGGTCCTCAGACGCTCATCCTGATGTCGTGCACGCCAAGGTCGACACCCAAGCCGAGCGTGATCTGGCCGCCACGTTGGAAATCCGGTCGATCCCGACCGTGATGGTCTTCCGCGACGGCGTGCTGGTGTACAGCCAGGCCGGGGCGCTGCCGGCGGCCGCGCTGGAGGACCTGATCACCCGGGTGAAGGCCCTGGACATGGACCAGGTCCGCGCCAAGATCGCTGCGCGGAAGGCGGCGACACCGGCGTAGGCCGGGGCCAAGGCACAAAGTCCCTATCGCAACCGGGCATAAGGAACTGTCCCGACGCGCACCGGTCTGACACGGTGGAAAGTGTGAACACCACCCTCGTCGTCACACTGATCGTTGCCTGGATCGTCGTGGGGCTCGCATCCGGGCTGTGGATGGCGCGCCACGGTCACGACCCGCTGTGGACGCTGATCGCGGTGGTGCTGGGGCCGTTGTTCGTGCCGATCGTGGTGGAACGGGTACAGCGCAGCCCCGGCGTGGCCAGATTCGGGCCCAGGGGCGCTCCGCCGCAAAGGGCAGCTGGCACAACGGGATTGCGCGTGCTGGTGGTCGGGCGGCGCGGCCGGGGTCTGTCCACCCGGCTGCTCGGCAGCGTCTCTGCGGACATCATCGAGCATTCGCCGGTGCCGGTGCCGGTGCCGGTGCTGGTCATCGAACCGACCGCAGGCTACCATCCGGAACGCGCCCGATGACCGCGCCGGTCTCCCTGGCTGCGAGCGTGCACCACGGGATCTCCGGTCACGAGGTCGTTCTGCTGCTGGAGACCGAGCCGCACCGCGGCCTCAGCGGCGACGAAGCCGCCCAGCGGGTGCAACGGTACGGACGCAACGTCCTGCCCGCGCAGCGGGGAGCGGGGCTGCTGGTGCGGATCCTGCGTCAGTTCCACCACCCGCTCATCTATGTCCTGCTGGCCGCCGGAACCGTCACCGCGCTGCTGGGCGAGTACGTCGACTCCGTCGTGATCTTTGCTGTGGTGATCGTCAAC
>NZ_JBAUJB010000296.1:0-1753 GCF_049683355.1 Mycobacterium sp. | reverse complement strand
GCGCCACCGTGACGCAAGCCGATCTGCACTACGTCGGGTCGGTGACGGTGGACGCAGACCTGATGGATGCCGCCGATCTGCTCGAGGGGGAGCAGGTGACGATCGTCGACATCGACAACGGTGCCCGACTGGTCACCTACGTGATCACCGGCCGGCGCGGCAGCGGCGTGATCGGCATCAACGGCGCTGCAGCTCATCTGATCCACCCAGGCGACCTGGTGATCCTGATCGCCTACGGGACGATGGAGGAGGCCGAGGCCAGGTCCTATCAGCCGCGGGTTGTGTTCGTCGACGCCGACAACCGACAGGTTGACGTCGGTGCCGATCCGGCACATGTGCCGCCGGACGCCTCCGAGTTGATGTCGCCGAGGTGATGGCGTGCTCCTCGCGATAGACGTCCGCAACACCCACACCGTGGTCGGTCTGATATCCGGTTCCGGTGAACACGCCAAGGTGGTCCATCACTGGCGGATCCGCACCGAGGCCGAGGTGACCGCAGACGAACTGGCGCTCACCATCGACGGGCTGATCGGTGAGGACGCCGAAACGCTCACCGGCGCGGCCGGTCTGTCGACCGTGCCGTCGGTGTTGCACGAAGTGCGGTTGATGCTCGAGCAGTACTGGCCGTCGGTGCCCCATGTGCTGATCGAACCCGGGGTGCGCACGGGCATCCCGCTGCTGGTCGACAACCCGAAAGAGGTCGGTGCCGACAGGATCGTCAACTGCCTTGCGGCGTACCACAAATACCAGTCCGCGGCGATCGTCGTGGACTTCGGCGCGTCGATCTGCGTGGACGTGGTGTCGGCGAAGGGCGAGTTCCTGGGCGGCGCGATCGCTCCCGGCGTGCAGGTGTCCTCCGACGCGGCGGCAGCCCGTTCGGCGGCACTTCGGCGCGTCGAGCTGACCCGTCCCCGCTCGGTGGTGGGAAAGAACACCGTCGAGTGCATGCAGGCCGGCGCGGTGTTCGGATTCGCAGGGTTGGTCGACGGTCTGGTGAAACGAGTGCGCGATGACGTGGATGGCTTCGGTGGGGATGATGTGGCGGTCGTGGCGACCGGGCACGGTGCGCCGCTGGTGCTTTCCGACGTGCAGTCCGTCGAGCACTACGACCGGCACCTGACGTTGGACGGGCTGCGGCTGGTTTTCGAACGCAACCGCGACAGTCAGCGGGGAAAGCTGCGCCAGGCGCGCTGACATCCTTTCAGAAGAACGTGCGGATCAGCTCGACCACCCTGTCGTCGCCGTCGACCACCGGGATCAGCCGCCACTTGTCGAACACCGTGCAGGGGTGGGAGATGCCGAATCGCAGCCACGTACCGACCGGCGCGGCGGAGCGGTCGCCACGGCCCAGTCGCAGGAACGCGTGTTGGTCGTTGAGCTTGGTGACCTCGCTGTCGGAGAGTTCGAGCGGGACGGGCATCCCCTGATCGAACGGCACGTCACGGCGGCCCATCGTCAGGACCGCCAGATCGTTTTCGGGCCGGGACACCACCTGAGCCCGCACCTGCAGGGCCGGTCGCAATCCCGGCTGCCCGCCGCGGGTCAGCGGCGAGGTCCGTGCGTACAACCCGTGGTCGTGCGTGAGGTAGCAGCCGCTGCGCAGGATCGTACGCACCGACGTCGCGCCGGGCCAGCCCGTCAACGCGTCGGCGACGGCGTCGAAGTACGTGCTGCCTCCGGCGCTGACGATCACGCTGTCGGTCTCGAACAGTGCGGCCAGCCGGATCGCCGCCGCACGCACCTCGGCGAGATG
>NZ_JBAUJB010000295.1:0-8356 GCF_049683355.1 Mycobacterium sp. | reverse complement strand
GGTGCGCACCGCGGTGCGCACGGACCGGGCGCTGGCCATCGAGTACTACTCGGCGTCCCACGACGCACTGTCGAGTCGCGTCGTCGACCCGATCCGCATCGTCCTCGTCGCTGACCACAGCTACCTGGAGGCGTGGTGCCGGACGGCCGAGGGCGTCCGGCTGTTCCGGCTGGACCGGATCGTCGACGCGAGGGTCCTCGACGAACCGTCGGTGCCGCCGCCGCCGGCGGTGCAGGCAGGCCCGGACACCTCGTTGTTCGATCCCGACACCGCCGATTCGTCCCTGCCCACGGCGACGCTGCTGGTCGACCGGTCGGCGTCGTGGATGTTCGACTACTACCCGTTGCGGGTGCTGCGCGAGTTCCCCGACGGGTCCTGCGAGGCGGCGATGACCTATGCGTCCGACCAGTGGATGGCGCGATTCGTGCTGGGGTTCGGGTCGGCGGTACGGGTGCGCGGGCCCCAGCAGTTGGCCGAGCTGGTCCGGCAGTCCGCCGCCGCCGCACTGGATGCGTATCGAGTCGGCACCGAGGCCCCGAACGAGTAGACTCGGCCCAGACGTCTGGAGGTAACCAAATTGGGTGGTCTACAACCCTGGCACTGGGTCATCGTCATCGCCGTGTTCGTGCTGCTCTTCGGTGCCAAAAAGCTCCCGGACGCGGCACGCTCCCTGGGCAAGTCGATGCGCATCTTCAAGTCCGAGATCAAGGAGATGCAGGCGGATTCCAAGCCGGATGCACCGACGCAGATCTCCTCGGAACGGGTCGCCGACCCGGCGGACCGTCCGGGTGGCGCCGCCACCCAGCCAGCACCTGACCCGTCGTCGGACAAGCGCACAGCCTGACCAGTCATACCGGTCGCGGGCTCCTCGGTCCGCGACGTGACTGCGCCTGTGAGCAGCACCTAGGCCACCTCCGTGCAAATTCCCGGACTCCTCAAGAAGCTCGACCCGCGTCAGCGGCGTTCCCGCGCCAATCCCGACGGCACCATGTCGCTGGTCGAGCACCTCACCGAACTGCGCGGCAGGCTGGTGATGGCCGCGCTGGCCGTCGTGGTGACGACGATCCTCGGGTTCCTCTGGTACACCCACGGCATCTTCGGGATGCCCAGCCTCGGTGACTGGCTGCGCGGACCCTACTGTGCGCTCCCGGAATCCGCACGCGCGAACATCACGCCCGACGGCGAGTGCCGACTGCTGGCCACGGGCCCTTTCGACCAGTTCATGTTGAGGCTGAAGGTGGCGCTGACGGCAGGTCTGGTACTGGCCTGCCCGGTGTGGCTCTACCACCTGTGGGCGTTTATCACCCCCGGGCTCTACCGCAACGAGCGCCGCTTCGGCGCGATCTTCGTGACGATCGGCGCACTGCTGTTCGTCGCGGGCGCGGTGCTGGCCTATGTGGTGCTGTCGACGGCGTTGGACTTCCTGTTGACGGTCGGCAGCGACGTCCAGGTGACCGCGCTGTCGGGTGACCAGTACTTCGGCTTCCTGATCAACTTGCTGCTGGTGTTCGGTATCAGCTTCGAGTTCCCCCTGCTGATCATCATGCTGAATCTCGTCGGGGTGCTCACCTATGAGCGGCTCAAGGCGTGGCGCCGGGGAATGATCATGGGCCTGTTCATCTTCGCCGCGTTCTTCACCCCCGGGTCGGATCCGTTCTCGATGCTGGCGCTGGCGCTGGCACTGACCCTGCTGCTGGAACTGGCCATCCAGGTGGCCCGGCTCAACGACCGGCGCAAGGCGCGGCGTGCCCGGCTCCAGGAGGTCGCCGACGACGAGGCGGCGCCGATCGGGCCCGCCGAGACCATCGAAGCGCCATCGGCCGTGCCCACCCCGTCACGGCTCGTGGTCGATGACGACGCCACCTGAGCCGTCGGTGGGGGAGCTGCCGGAAGTCACCGAGTTCGTCTCGCACCTGCCGTTCGAGCTCGACGGTTTCCAGCGCCGCGCCTGTGTGGCGCTCGCGCAGGGCCACGGAGTGCTGGTCTGTGCACCGACCGGAGCGGGCAAGACGGTCGTCGGCGAGTTCGCGGTGCACCTCGCGCTGGCGGCCGGGCGGAAATGCTTCTACACCACCCCGATCAAGGCGCTGAGCAACCAGAAGCACAGCGATCTGGTGCGCCGTTACGGCCCGCAGCGCATCGGTCTGCTGACCGGCGACCAGTCGATCAACGGCGACGCCGACGTCGTGGTGATGACCACCGAAGTGCTCCGCAACATGTTGTACGCGAACTCTCCGACGCTGCAGGGGCTTTCGTTCGTCGTGATGGACGAGGTGCACTTCCTGGCCGACCGGATGCGCGGCGCGGTCTGGGAGGAGGTGATCCTGCACCTACCCGAGGACGTGCGCCTGGTGAGCCTGTCGGCGACGGTGAGCAACGCCGAGGAGTTCGGCGGTTGGATCCAGACCGTCCGGGGTGACACCACCGTCGTCGTCGACGAACACCGTCCGGTGCCGCTGTGGCAGCACGTCATGGTCGGCAAGCGACTTCTGGACCTGTTCGACTACCGCTCCTCCGGTCCGGCGAAAGCCGGCCGGGACCTGCTGGTCGATCCGGAACTGTTGCGCCACATCTCGCATCGGCGCGAGGCCGACCGGCTGGCCGACTGGCAGCCGCGGGGCCGCGGACGGACCAGTCGGCCCAGCGTGTACCGCACCCCCGGGCGGCCGGAGGTGATCGGCGTGCTCGCCAACGGCGGCCTGCTGCCGGCCATCACGTTCATCTTCTCCCGGGCGGGCTGTGATGCCGCGGTCAAGCAGTGCCTGCGGTCGTCGCTGCGGTTGACCACCGAGGAGGAGCGGGGCCGGATCGCCGAGATCGTCGACCGTCGCACGGCCGACCTCAACGACTCCGATCTGGTCGTGCTCGACTTCCACGAATGGCGCGAGGCGCTGCTTCGTGGCCTGGCCGCCCACCACGCCGGCATGTTGCCGACGTTCCGCCACACGGTGGAGGAGTTGTTCACCGCGGGTCTGGTGAAGGCGGTGTTCGCGACGGAGACGCTGGCGCTGGGGATCAACATGCCTGCCCGCACAGTGGTGCTGGAGCGGCTGGTGAAGTTCAACGGCGAGCAGCACATGCCGTTGACCCCGGGGGAGTACACCCAGCTCACCGGTCGCGCGGGGCGTCGCGGTATCGACGTCGAGGGCCACGCGGTGGTGCTATGGAACCCGGACGTCGACCCGGCCGAGGTCGCGGGCCTGGCCTCGACCCGGACGTTCCCGCTGCGCAGTTCGTTCGCGCCGACCTACAACATGACCATCAACCTGGTGCGCCAGCTGGGACCGGAACAGGCGCACCGGCTGCTGGAGCGGTCCTTCGCCCAGTATCAGACCGACCGATCGGTGGTGGGCCTGGTCCGTGGCGTCGAACGCGGCGAGCGGCTCCTCACCGAGCTGGCCGCCCAGCTCGCGGGACGCAACGCGGCGATCCTCGACTACGTGCGGCTGCGGGCCCAGATCTCCGAGCGGGAGCGCGCACAGTCGAGGGCGTCGCGGCTGCAGCGGCGCCAGGCCGCCAACGACGCGCTGACCGCGCTGCGCCGCGGCGACATCATCACCATCACCCACGGACGGCACAGCGGCCTGGCCGTGGTGCTCGAGCCCGCACGCGATGACGAGGATCCGCGGCCGTTGGTGCTCTCCGAACACCGCTGGGCGGGCCGGATCTCATCGGCGGACTATTCGGGTGCGTCGGTCCCGATGGGGTCGATGTCGTTGCCCAAGCGGGTCGAGCACCGAAACCCTCGGGCGCGTCGGGACCTCGCGTCGGCACTGCGGTCGGCAGCCGCGGGCAAGGACGTCCCGTCGGGGCGCGGCCGCCGCAGCCGTGCACGAGCGGATCGCGACATCGACCCCGAGCTGGCAGCACTGCGCGAGCGGGTGCGGGCACATCGGGCTCACCAGCTGCCCGACCGGGAGGAGCGGGCCCGCATCGCCGAGCGCTACCTCAAGATCGAGCGCGACAACGAGCAGCTTCGCAAGAAGATCGCGGCAGCCACCAATTCTCTGGCTCAGACCTTCGACCGGATCGTCGTGCTGCTCACCGAGCGCGGGTTCATCGAACGTGGGGACGACACGCCGGGGGGCGAGGCGGCACCGGCGGACCCCGTGGTGACCGACGACGGCAGGCTGCTCGCCAGGATCTACAGCGAAAGCGATCTGCTGGTGGCCGAGTGCCTGCGCGCCGGGGTCTGGGAGGGGCTGGACGCCGCCGAACTCGCCGCGGCGCTTTCGTCGGTGCTCTACGAATCCCGGCGCGACGGCTACGGCACCGGGGACGGCCATGACGTGCCGACCGGTCGGCTGCGCCGCGCGCTGAACCAGACCCGCAGGCTGTGGACCGAGCTGCGCACCGACGAGCAGCGGCACCGGATCACCCAGAGCCGCGAACCCGACGACGGTTTTGTCGCCGCGATCCACCGCTGGGCGAGCACCGGCGACCTCGCCTCCGCATTGGACGCCGCCGGCAGTTCCGGCACCGGCTCCTCCATGTCGGCCGGCGACTTCGTGAGGTGGTGCCGCCAGGTGCTGGACTTGGCTGATCAGGTCCGTAACGCGGCTCCGTCAGCGGCGTTACGCGCGACCGCGAAACGCGCGATCAACGACGTTCGGCGCGGCGTCGTAGCTGTTGATGCGGGGTAGGGTGTGCCCAGCAGGCCAGAAACCGGCATATCAGTCGCGGACGAGCAAGGAGAGAAATGAGCGGACCGCAGGGATCTGACCCGACGCAGCCGTGGCCGGGTCAGCAGCCTGGGCCGGGCGAGGAATCGTCGGCCGAGTCGGCCGGCAATCAGGGATGGCAGCCGCCCTCGGGCGCGGAGCAGCCGCAAGCCCCGGGTGGCGATCAGCCGCCGTCCTGGCAACCGCCGGCGTACACGCCGCAGCAGTATCCGCAGTACCAGCAGCCCACCCAGCCGCCGCCGGCGTACCCGCCGCAGTACCCGCAGGGCGAGCAGTACGGTCAGCAGCCTCCCGAGTACGGCCCCGGCGGATACCCCCCGCCCGGGCAGTACGGTCAGCCGGGCCAGTACGGCCAGTACGGTCAGCAGCCGGGCTACGGCCAGCAGCCCGGTCAATACGGCCAGCAGCCCGGCCAGTACGGGCAGCAGCCCGGCCAGTACGGGCAGTACCCGCCCGGCGGCTACCCCGGACCCGGCGGCGAGGAGGGCTCGAAGCGCTCGATGGCCGTCATCGGCGGTGTTGTCGGCCTGCTCGCGGTGGTCGTGGTCGCGGTCGTGTTGGTGCTCGGCTTCTGGAAGCCCGGCTTCTTCGTGACGACGACGCTGGACATCGACGCAGCCCAGAACGGCGTCCAGCAGATCCTCACCGACGAGACCAACGGTTACGGCGCCACCAACGTCAACGACGTCCGGTGCAATGACGGGGTGAGCCCGACGGTGAAGAAGGGCGACACCTTCAACTGCGAGGTCAGCATCGACGGCACCAAGCGTCAGGTGACGGTGACGTTCCAGGACGACAACGGAACCTACG
Organism: Mycobacterium sp.; assembly: GCF_049683355.1. Classification (GTDB taxonomy): domain Bacteria; phylum Actinomycetota; class Actinomycetes; order Mycobacteriales; family Mycobacteriaceae; genus Mycobacterium. The sequence goes on along the minus strand of NZ_JBAUJB010000295.1, from coordinate 2,864 downwards.
AGGTCGGCCGCCCGCGCTAGGCGGGACCCGGTCAGTCCGGCAGGCCGTCGAGGGCCTTCTGCAGCCGGCCGATCGACGACGACACGCCGTAGCGCTGGGCGAGTTCGGCCACCTTGCGCGGATGCGCAGCCACCAGAGGTAGCGCATCGGTTTCTGTCGACATCGTGACCTCGGCATCCGTCGCGACCCGCACCACGGGTTCGGCCCTGGCGATGTAGTCGGTGGCGGATCGCAGTTTGGTGCGGTGCGCCTTGGACAGCTTCGAGGCGGGGTCTTCGGCGGCGGCCAGGATCCGTTCCAGGGATCCGTGCTGTGCCAGAAGCGTCGCCGCGGTCTTCTCGCCGATGCCGGCCACCCCGGGAAGCCCGTCGGAGGGGTCGCCGCGCAACAGCGCCAACTCGGCGTACGCCGGGCCAGCCCGCTCGACGGGCACCCCATAGGTCTGCGCGACCTCGTCGGCTCCGTAGGTGACCGCCTTGGCCAGCCCGCGCCCGAGGTACAGCACGCGGACCGGGACCGGGTCGTCGCGCACGAGTTGTAACAGGTCGCGGTCCCCGCTGACGACGACCACCGGGTGGCGCCGCTCCCGCTCGGCGAGGGTGCCCAACACGTCGTCGGCCTCGGCCTGTGGCGCCCCCGCCGTCGCGATCCCGAACGCGTCGAGGATCTCCATGATCATGTCGACCTGCGGGGTCAGCTCGTCGGGCACCTCCTCGACATCGGGCTCGTCGGCAGGGTTCTCCTCAGCGACCCGGTGTGCCTTGTACGACGGGACGAGGTCCACCCGCCACTGCGGACGCCAGTCGTCGTCACGGCACACCACCAGCCGCTGGGGACGTTCCCTGGTGATCAGCGTCGCGACGGCGTCGAGGAACCCCCGCAGGGCGTTGACCGGTCGTCCGTCCGGCGCGGTGATCGACGACGGGACCCCGAAGTACGACCGGAACCACATGCTGGCGCCGTCGAGCAGCAACAGGGGAGCATCACTCATGCGCGTCATCCTGCCAGGCGGGTTTCCCGCGCGAGCAGACGCAAAAGGACACTGATTCTCGGCGTGTCATGGCACTTTGCGTCTGCTCGCCGGAGGGAGCGGACAGGGCCGGGATTAGCCTGGACGGTATGACGCAAGGCCGTTTCAGCTCAGACGTTTACGCCCGGCGCATGGCCGAAGCCGCCCGCGCGGCCGCCGCCGCCGGCCTGGCCGGTCTGGTGATCACGCCGGGCTACGACCTGCGGTACCTCGTCGGGTCGCGGGCCCAGACCTTCGAGCGGCTCACCGCACTGGTGATTCCGGCGAGCGGGGGTCCGACGATCGTGGTGCCGCGCCTGGAGCTGGCCTCGCTCAAGGAATCCGCCGTGCCCGAACTCGGTGTCACGGTGCGCGACTGGGTGGACGGCGAGGATCCCTATTCGTTGGTGGCGCAGGCCCTCGGCGGTGGCTCCGTCACCGTCGCGGTCACCGACGCGATGCCCGCGCTGCACCTGCTCCCGCTGGCCGACGTGCTCGGGGTGGTCCCGGTGCTGGCCACCGAGGTGCTGCGCACCATGCGGATGGTCAAGGATCCCGCGGAGGTCGACGCGCTGCGCAAGGCCGGCGCCGCGATCGACCGGGTACACGCGCGGGTGCCGGAGTTCCTGGTTCCCGGGCGCACCGAGGCGGACGTTGCCGCCGATATCGCCGAAGCCATTGTCGCCGAAGGGCATTCGGAAGTCGCGTTCATCATCGTCGGATCGGGTCCGCACGGTGCGGACCCGCACCACGAGTGTTCTGATCGCGAACTCCGGGCCGGCGATATCGTCGTCGTCGACATCGGCGGCCCCTACGAGCCGGGCTACAACTCCGATTCCACCCGCACCTACAGCCTCGGTGAACCCGACCCCGAGGTCGCCCGCCGGTACGCGGTGCTGCAGCAGGCCCAGCGCGCCGCCGTCGCCGCCGTCCGGCCCGGCGTCACCGCCGAGCAGATCGACGCCGCCGCCCGCGATGTGCTGGCCGCGGAGGGGCTGGCAGAGGCGTTTGTACACCGCACCGGGCACGGCATCGGCTTGTCGGTGCACGAGGAGCCCTACATCGTGGCAGGCAACTCGCTGCCGCTACAGGAGGGGATGGCGTTCTCGGTCGAGCCGGGAGTCTACTTCCCGGGACAGTGGGGGGCGCGCATCGAAGACATCGTGATCGTCACGGCCGACGGGGCGTTGTCGGTGAACAACCGCCCGCACGAGCTGGTCGTTGTGCCGGTGTCCTGACCGGGTTCAGTGTTCGCCGCGGTCCAGCAGGGTCGAGGATCCCAGCACTCGTTCCACCCGTACTTCGATCACCACACGCTTCGGATTCGGACGGGGCGTGCGGTAGCGCTGGGCGTAGCGCAGTTCGGCGTCGCGGACGGCGTCGATCTCGGTGTGCACCGTGGCCTTGCCCTCCAGGGACAGCCACCGGGCACCGTCGACCTGGCTGAGCACGGCCACGCCGCGCTGCGCGGCGTTGACCGCTTTCTGGGAGCCGCCGGAGGTGATGACACGCGCGATGTGGGTATTGGGATCGAACGTGAACCCGACCGCAACCACGTGCGGAGACTGGTCCGACCGCAACGTGGTCAGCATGGCCAGGTGGCGTTCGGTCAGAAACGCCAGCGCATCGTTGGTCAGCCGAGTGGTTGCCTTGCGGCCTGAGGTAGCCATCGGTCACCACGCTAGCGCAGGACATAATCACTTACGTGACAGACACGTCCGGGCGGTTGCTCGTGATCTTCGGTGGTCGCAGCGAGATCGGCGTCGAGGTGGCACGCCGGCTGGCTCCGGGCGCCACCGTGGTGCTCGCCGCACGCCGCCCCGACGACCTCGACGTGCAGACCGCGGTGCTGCGC
>NZ_JBAUJB010000294.1:0-16996 GCF_049683355.1 Mycobacterium sp. | reverse complement strand
ACACCGCCGCGGGTGAGGCATGGATGTAAACCACGCCCGTCGCCGCGTCGGCGAATTGGTTCGCTGCACGCATCTGCTGCTCCTTCGGCTCCACGAGGGACGTCTTCCCCAACGACCTGGTGAACCATTCAGAGGCTGTAGATGCAATTGTGCTGTACGTGCCTATTGTGCCTTGTGAGGCGGATGTTGCGCTAGTCCGGTCCGAATTCTCTCAGAACTTCATCAGACAGCGCCGGCATCACCGACTGCGCCCACTCGCCGAATTTGCGGTCTGTCAGTACCACCAGGGCCAGCCCGGCATCCGGATCGACCCACAGAAACGTCCCTGACTGGCCGAAATGACCGTAGGTGCCGGCGGAATTGTGCTCCCCGGTCCAGTGCGGTGATTTGCCGTCTCTGATCTCGAAACCCAGCCCCCAGTCGTTGGGGCGTTGCACGCCGAAGCCGGGCAGCACCCCGTCCAGCCCGGGAAACTGCACCGACGTGGCCTCGCGGTGCATCTGCGGCGACACCGTCGCCGGCACCAGCAGGTCGCCGGCAAATGCCACCAGGTCGTCGACGGTCGACGTCGCGCCGTAGCCGGCGGCCTGCGCTCCGCCGTCGAGCACGGTGTCGGCCATCCCGAGCGGCTCGCAGAGCGCCTCGCCCAGGTAGGTGACGAAGGGGATGGCCGATTCTCGCTCGAGGGTCTCGGCGAGCACCGCGAACCCGTGATTGGAGTAGATCCGGCGGGTGCCGGGCTCGGCGAGCACCTTCGCCGACGTCATCTCGTAACCGGCGGTGTGGGCGAGCAGGTGGCGCACTGTCGATCCGGGCGGACCGGCCTCGGTGTCGAGTTCCAGGGCACCCTCTTCGATGGCCACCTGGACTGCGCGGGCGGCCAGCGGCTTGGTCACCGACGCCAGCGCGAAGCGGTGCCGGGTGTCGCCGTGGCTGTCGAGCACCCCGGCGGCACCCACCACCGCCGCGGCGACGGACGGAACCGGCCAGTCGGCGAGGACGTCCAGGGCTGCCATCGAGTGAGCAGCCTAGTTCGTGTCGCCGTTCGGCTTCGAACCGCCGACCAGAGCGTGAATACGTCCCCGGGGGTAGGGCAGATCGATTCCGTGCTCGTCGTAGGCCCGCAGGATCTCCCGACGCAACCGCCGCTGCACCGCCCACTGGGCGCCGGGACGGGTCTTCAACGTCATCCGCAGCGTCAGCAGATCAGGCGAGAGCTCCTGCACGCCGAGCATCTCGGGTTGCCCGAGGACCTTGGCCTCGATCGACTCGTCGGCGAGTGCGGCCTCGGCCGCCTCCAGGGCGACCCGCTCGGCCTGGTCCACGTCTGCTGTCAGTGCCACCGGCACCTCGATCCGCGCCACGGCGTACTCCTGGCTCATGTTGCCCACGCGGGCGATCTCGCCGTTGCGCACGTACCAGAGGGTGCCGTCGATGTCGCGCAGCGTGGTGATCCGCAACCCAACGCTCTGTACCTCACCGATCGCCTCCCCGAGGTCGACGATGTCACCCACGCCGTACTGGTCCTCCAGCAGCATGAACACGCCGGTGACAAAATCGCGCACCAGGTTCTGGGCGCCGAAGCCGATGGCGAGCCCGACCACGCCGGCAGAGGCGATGAACGGTGCGATGTTCACTCCGACCACGTTGAGGATCGCGAGGATCGCCCAGACCAGCAGCACGATCGACACCGTGGACTTGAGGACCGATCCGATGGTCTGGGCCCGCTGCTGGCGGCGTTCACTCACCTGCCGGCTGGTCGCGGTGGCAGGCACCCGATCGCGCAGGCCGCGCAGCAACGGCGGCTTCGCCGGCGCATTCTCGTCTCCGCTGGCCTTTTTCTTACCGGACCTCCCAGTGGCCCGGTCGATCATCCGGTGCAGGATGAAACGGGCGATCAGAACGACGACGAGGTAGATCGCGATGCGCAGCGGCACCTCGCCGAGCCAGTGGCGACTTGTCTCCGTCCATTCGAAAGCCAGGGAGTGCACATCCATGCTTTCGACCGTACGGATCCTCGCGGTGTTGTCCAACCCCGTCCCGGGCGCTCACTTCCTGGCGATGTAGTAGAAGTTCAACGGGTCGGACTCGATCTCGCGCACCTGCACATCGGCGAACCCGGCGTCGGCCAGCATCGCCGTGGCGACCTCGCGACCCCAACAGGTGCCGAGCCCGTCGCCGTCGAGACCCAACGACACACTCATGCAGTGCATCGTCGAGACGGTGTACAGGTAGGACCCGAACGGCACCCCGATGTTCTCCTCCAGCCGGCTGGACGCCTTGATGTCCACCATCAGGAAAACGCCTCCGGGCCGCAGTGCCCGATGGATGTTGGCCAGCACCTCGGCCGGATGCGCCTGGTCGTGGATGGCGTCGAACGCGGTGATGACATCGAAGGCCTCGGTCCTGCGGTCCTCGGCGACGTCGGCGGACTCGAAGGTGACGTTGGTCAACCCGAGCCGCAGCGCCTCGGCGGCGCCCGCGGCGAGACCCTCCTGCGAGAAGTCGATCCCGACGAATCGGCTGGACGAGAACGCCTGCCCCATGACGTTGACGGCGTGTCCACTGCCGCAGCCGAAGTCGGCCACGTCGGCACCTGCCTGCAGCCGTTCGGGCAGCCCGTCGACCAACGGCAGGATGCCGTCCACCAGAGCGGCGTCGAACACTTCTCCACTCTCTTCGGCCATCAGGGTGTGGAAGCGCGGATACTCGCTGTAGGACAGGCCGCCGCCGTGCTCGAAGCAGCCGATCACCTTCTGCTCCACCTCGCCCAGCAACGGGATGAACTGCGCGACGCGCGACAGGTTGTCCGGTCCGGCCGCGCGGGTCAGCACGGCGGCGCGGTGCTCGGGAAGCGAGTACGTCTGTGTCGCGGGGTCGTACTCGACGATGCGGCCGGCGACCACACCGCCGAGCCACTCCCGGACGTACCGTTCGTTCAGCCCGGCGGCATCGGCGATCTGTGTGCTGGTGGCCGGGGGCAGGCCCGCCAGCGTGTCGAACAGCTTGGTCTGGTGGCCGATCGACAGCAGGAGGGCCACGCTGGCGGCGTCGATCGTCCCGACGATCCGCTCGGCGAACTCCCCGGTGGCCTCGGTTGTATTTGTTGGGTCTACGTCCATGGTCGTCATGGAAGACACGCTAGGCCGACGACGCCGTCGTCGGCATCGCGCTCCGCGGCACGGATCGACTCCTTGACATGACCCAGCCGCCACGCGGCGAACGCGAATGCGTCCAGATCGTCGGTGTGCAGTTGCGCGTACCGGCCGGCGAGGTCGAAGGCGTGGTAGCTGGCGGCCCAGTCTCGCCGCCGGTGCGCGTCACGTGCAGCGGAGAGAGGATCGGCCAGCATCGGCTTCTACGGTATGCCGATCAGCATGCTCAGAACAGGTCGATGCGGTCTTCGTCCGCACCGGCGCACCGATATGGACGGGCGTTTGGACAGTGGTCCGGGTCGATGCCCCGGGATCAGTGTGAACTATTTAGGGTCTAGGCATGACTCAGACGGTGCGAGGTGTGATCTCCCGGACGAAGGCTCAACCGATCGAAGTGGTGGATATCGTCATCCCCGACCCGGGGCCGGGTGAGGTCGTGGTCGACATCCAGGCGTGCGGGGTGTGCCACACCGACCTGACCTACCGCGAGGGCGGCATCAACGACGAGTTCCCGTTCCTGCTCGGCCATGAGGCCGCCGGCATCGTCGAATCCGTCGGAACCGGCGTGACGAACGTCGAGCCGGGCGACTTCGTGGTCCTCAACTGGCGGGCGGTGTGCGGTCAGTGCCGGGCGTGCAAGCGCGGCCGGCCGCACCTGTGCTTCGACACCTTCAACGCCGCGCAGCCGATGACGCTGACCGACGGCACACCGCTGACGGCCGCGCTGGGCATCGGCGCGTTCGCCGACAAGACGCTGGTGCACGAAGGCCAGTGCACCAAGGTCGACCCGGCCGCCGACCCCGCCGCGGCCGGCCTGCTGGGGTGCGGCGTGATGGCAGGGCTGGGCGCGGCGATCAACACCGGAGCCGTCAACCGCGACGACACGGTCGCGGTGATCGGCTGCGGCGGCGTCGGCGACGCCGCGATCGCGGGCGCCCGGCTGGTCGGCGCCAAACGAATCATCGCCGTCGACACCGACAACCGAAAACTGGACTGGGCTCGCGAGTTCGGCGCCACCCACACGATCAACGCCCGCGAACTCGACCCGGTGAAGACCATCCAGGACCTCACCGACGGCAACGGCGCCGACGTCGTCATCGACGCCGTCGGCCGGCCCGAGACGTGGAAACAGGCGTTCTACGCGCGCGACCTCGCCGGCACCGTGGTGCTGGTCGGGGTGCCGACCCCGGACATGACGCTGGAGATGCCGTTGATCGACTTCTTCTCCCGCGGCGGGTCGCTGAAATCCTCCTGGTACGGCGACTGTCTGCCCGAACGGGACTTCCCGACGTTGATCAGCCTGTACCTGGAAGGCCGCTTCCCGCTGGACAAGTTCGTCTCCGAGCGGATCGGTCTGGACGACATCGAGGACGCGTTCCACAAGATGCACGCCGGTGAGGTTCTGCGTTCGGTGGTGGTGTTGTGAGCGGCCCGATCCAGCGCCTGGTCACCAGCGGCACCTTCGAACTCGACGGCGGCAGCTGGGATGTCGACAACAACATCTGGATCGTCGGCGACGACAAAGAGGTGGTGGTGTTCGACGCCGCGCACACCGCACAGCCGATCATCGACGCGGTCGGCGGTAGGCACGTGGTGGCTGTGGTGTGCACGCATGGCCACAACGACCACGTCACCGTGGCGCCGCAGCTCGGCCAGGCTCTCGACGCGCCGGTGCTGATGCACCCGGCCGACGACGTGCTGTGGCGGATGACCCACCGCGACAACGACTTCCGATCGGTGGCCGACGGTGAGACGCTGCGGGTCGCCGGTACCGAGCTGCGTGCGCTGCACACTCCCGGGCATTCGCCCGGCTCGGTGTGCTGGCACGCGCCCGAGCTGAACGCGGTGTTCAGCGGGGACACCCTGTTCCAGGGCGGGCCGGGGGCCACCGGCCGCTCGTACTCCGACTTCCCCACTATTCTGGCGTCGATCTCGGAGCAACTCGGAAAGCTGCCCGGGGACACGGTCGTCTACACCGGCCACGGTGACACCACGACCGTCGGCGACGAGATCGTGCACTACGACGAATGGGTGGCGCGCGGCAGCTGAGCTGCCAATGGATGCGGCAGCTGAGCTGCCAATGGATGCGGCAGCTGAACTGCCTAGTAGCTACACCGGAGGCGGTAGTGGACCCGGCCAGTTGGGCTCGTCCAGGCTGATGGGAGCCTGCAGCGGACGCGCCTTCTTCCCCGACCGCGCTCGCCATGCCAGCGCGACGGCCAGTGCCGCCATGCCCGCTATGGCCAAACCGCCGAACATCCACAGCAGCCCGGCCGGTGAACTGTCTCGCCCGAACGACAGGTGCGGGTTGACGTAGCCGCCGACGTTGCCACCGGTCGAGATGTCGTACACGCCGTCCCGCGGGATCTGGGCGACCCAGATCCGGATCCGGACATCGTTGTTGATCGACGTCGTGGCGCCCATCGTCTCCGTGACGACCGGCTCCGGGACTCCCTCGGGCGGTGTGATGCCGAGCTTCAGGGCGGGGACCGGGAAGGCGCCGTTCACCCCACCAGTCACCGCGATGTGGAAGCTGATGGTCACCTCGCCGGCGGGCAGTTGTAGCCGGCCCGAGCCCGGAATCGGCACCTCGCCGTAGGCGTCGAACTCGTCGAAGACGAACACGTTGAGCACGATCGCGGCGATGAACCCGACCACCGCGGCCACCAGTGTCAGGACCGCACCGCCGATCGCGATCCGTGGACCGAGCCGCCCCGTCATGCGGCGAGTCTGTCATGCGCGCGCTTCTGCGGCGCGGCGCTCGCGCGAGGACTACCGTCCGAAGAGACGGAAAAGCCCAGATTCCATCGAAAGGTCGCGATGCCTGAGTCCAGCATCGTCGTGCAGCCCGAGCCGATGGACAGCGGCACGAACACCGCTGCGTCTCGGCTGCAGGCAGCGGGGCTGCAGTCGGCCATCGCCGTCTTCGAGGAGTCCGCGGCAGCGGTGCCGATACCCGCGCCCCCGCAGCCGATCGTGATCGCCGATTACGGCGCGGCCAGCGGACACAACTCCCTGCTGCCCATCGGCGCCGCGATCGCGGTGCTGCGCGGGCGGACCCGACCCGAACACTCCGTGCTCGTCACCCACACCGACAGGCCGGACAACGATTTCAGTGCGATGTTCCGCACCCTCGAAGAGGATCCCGACAGCTATCTGCGCAAGGACCGCGCCACCTTCGCCTCGGCGATCGGCCGCTCGTTCTACAGCCAGATCCTGCCGTCCAACAGCGTCAACCTCGGGTGGAGTTCCTGGGCGGTCCAGTGGCTGAGCCGGGTTCCGGGTGTCATCGGCGACCATCTCCAAGTCGCCTACTGCGCAGACGAATCCGTGCGCGCCGCGTTCGCCAAACAGGCCGCCCGCGACTGGCACGAGTTCGTCGCCTTCCGCGGCCGGGAACTGTGCCCCGGCGGCCGCCTGGTGGTCACGACGATGGCCGTCGGCGACGACGGCGAGTTCGGCTACCGGCCGCTGCTGTCGGCGATGGTGGACGGCCTCGACGAACTCGCCGGCGGCGGACTGGTCACCGGCGACGAGGTGTCCCGGATGTGTGTGCCCACGGTGTCGCGGCGTGCGGCGGACTTCACGGCACCGTTCGCGCCGTCCGGACGCTTCGAACGACTCGAGATCGAACGCCTCGAGATGTTCGACGCAGAAGACCGGTTCTTCAATCGCTACCGGGTCGACGGCGACGCACCCGCTTTCGGCGCCCGATGGGCGGGCTTCGCCCGCACGTCGGTGTTCCCGGAGTTGACGACGGCGTTGACCGACGGTGCCGCGGATCCGCGCATACCGGAGTTGTTCGACCGGCTCGAAGCCGGTGTCGCCGAGCGGTTGGCGGCCGCACCGGAGAAGATGAGAATCCCGCAGGCCCACGTCGTGCTGGTCAAGCGCCACAGCACCTGATCGATCGAGAACACACCGGCAGCAGGTGTAGAGATCGGGTCGGCTTCTTCGTCGTATTCGGTAGAGGGGTGACAAGCCACTCACGACCGGAGAGGATCTGCTGATATGCACTATCTCGCGCTGCTGTACTGGCACGAAGACCCCAGGACCGCCGACCCCGACACGCCCGAGTTCGCCGAGGACGTGGCGCGGTATGCGGAGTTCGACAAAGCGGCGGGCGCGGCGGTCATCGGTGGCGGCGCCCTGTACCCGGCGAGCGAGGCGCTGTCGCTGCGCCACGACGCGGACAGGGTGATCGTGACGGACGGTCCGTTCGTCGAGCAGGCCGAGGTGATCGGCGGAGTCATGGTGCTCGATCGCGACAACCTCGATGACGCGCTCGATGTCGCGGCGCAGATCCCGGCGGCCGCCGATGCCGGCGGCGCGGTCGAACTGTGGCCGATGGTGGAGTTCCGCCAGGACGACGGCCCGCAGCCGGACTGGTGGCTGGCGCTGCTGTTCGAACCGGGCGACACCGCCCCCGGCCCGGGATCGGCGGCATGGGAGCAGGGTGTGCGGGAGGAGCACTCCCGGTTCGGCGAGGAGTTCGGCAGCGTGCTCCGCGGGGGCGGTGCGCTGTACCCGGCGGTCGCCGCGACGACGGTTCGGGTCCGCGACGGCCGGATGCTGGTCACCGACGGCCCTTTCGTGGAGTCGACGGAAGTCGCCAGCCGCCTCTACTTCCTCGCCGCCGCCGACCGGGACAGTGCGGCCACGGTCGCCGCGCAGATTCCTGTCGCCGGGAAAGGTGGTGTCGAACTACGCCGGATCGTCGACATGGGCGAGTGAACCTCGACCACATCTACCGTGAGCATTTCGGCCGGGCGGTCGCGACGACCGCCCGGCTCGTCGGCGACATCGGCCTCGCCGAGGACGCAGTACATGACGCGTTCGCCGAAGCGCTGCGGACCTGGCACGACCGCGGGCAGCCGGACAACCCCAGTGCGTGGATCACCACCGCCGCCCGAAACCGTGCTCTGGACCGGCTGCGCCGGGAATCCCTGCGCCGCAGGAAGGAGAGCGACGCGGTAATGGTCGCGCCACCACCGGTGGACGACGAGGCACCGCCGGTGGCCGATGACCGGCTGCGGATGATCTTCACCTGCTGCACCCGGCTCTCACACCCCAAGCGCGGGTAACGCTGACGTTGCGTCTGGTCTGCGGGCTGCGCACCACGGAGATCGCGCGGGCGTTCATGCAGCCGGAAAGCTCTGTTGCCCAACGTCTCACGCGCGCCAAGGCGAAGATCCGGATCGCCGGGATCCCGCTGCGGGTGCCGCCGGCGCACCTGCTACCCGCACGCCTGACCGACGTGCTGGCCTGCATCTATCTCGTGTTCGCCGAGGGCTATTCGGCGACGGCGGGCGATCAGATGGTGCGTCCCGAGTTGTGCGCGGAGGCGGTACGACTGGGCAGGCTGCTGTGTGAGTTGATGCCCGACGAAGGCGAGGCACACGCGCTGCTGGCGTTGATGCTGTTCAACGACAGCCGCCGTGGTGAGCGTTCCGGACCGACCGGTGAGCTGCTCACGCTCGAGGAGCAGGATCGCAGCAGGTGGGACTGCGCCTCGATCGACGAGGGGATGTCCCGGCTGCGGCGTGCGGCGTCGCTCGGCCGGGGACCGTATCTGGCACAGGCCGCGATCGCCGCGGCGCATGCCACGGCGCATGCCACGGCGCCGAGTTTCCAGCGGACCGACTGGCGGGTGATCGTGGGTGCCTATGACGACCTGACGACGTGGTCGACCTCACCCGCCGTACGGCTGAATCGTGCTGTCGCGGTGGGGTTTCTGCGCGGTTTCGAGGTCGGGCTCGCCGAACTCGACGAGGTCGCCGCCGATCGCCGGGTGGCCGAGGGCCACACGCTGGCGGCGGCGCGCGCCGACCTGCTGCGGCGGCTGGGGCGGACATCGGACGCAGCCGTGCAGTACCGGCTGGCAATCAGCCGAGTCCGCAACGATCAGACGCGGCGGTACCTGCAGCGTCGGCTCGACGAGCTACCGGATGGTGCCGACCCCCGGGATCAACGGCAGATCCAATGCCGTGACCCAGCCCGGTGAGAGGTCGTTGACCGCGGGTACGGCGTTGAGCGCCCGCAGACCGGTGGCCAGACAGCCGGCCGCCGCCGCGTCGCGACCGGACCCGTCGGTGAACCGGAACGCGGTCTCCTGGAAGATGCTCGGCGTCCCTTCGATGTCGACGCGATAGACGTCGTTCTGGTCACCCGACGGCCAGTCGGGTGCCGCGTCGTTGCCGATCCGGTTGACGTGCTCGAGTTGGATGCGCGTCTCGCCGCGGTACACCCCGTTGATGGTGAACCGGACCGCAGCGACGTTGCCCGGTTCGATCAAACCTTTGGCGGTCTGACGCGGTTCGGGGGTGACCCACTTGTCCCAGGTGGTGGTGATCTCGTCGAGCATGATCCCCGCGGCGTGGGCGATCATCGGGACTGTTGCGCCCCAGGCGAATACCAGGATGTCGGGGTTCTCCAACATCGGCCGGTACTCGGGTGGTCTGCCAATACCCATCTCGCGGTCGTAGTCGCCCTCGTAGTTGGTGTAGTCCAGCAGCTCCGAGGCGCGGACCCGACGTACCTCGGAGCACAGGCCCATCAGCGTCATGGGGAACAGGTCGTTGGCGAAGCCCGGGTCGATACCGGTGGTGAAGCACGACGACTCCCCCAGTTCACACGCCACGGTGATCGGCTGGATCCAGTTCGGCGGGTTGAGGTGCATGGTCGGCCAGATCCACGGCGTCATCGCGGTGGAGCAGACGTCGATACCCGCGCGCAGGAACCGGGTGACCAGCTCGATGTTGGCGTCCGCGTGCGCGGCCGTCGGGCCGTAGTGCACCAGCGCGTCGGGCCGCAGATCGATCAGCGCGTCGACGTCGTCGGTGGCGGTCAGGCCGAGGTCGGCGCCGAGGCCGCAGAGCTCCCCCACATCTCGTCCGACCTTGTCCGGGTTGCTGACCCCGACCCCCACCAACTCGAAGCACGGGTGGTTGACGATCTCGGCGATCACCATCCTGCCGACGAACCCGGTTCCCCAGATCACCACCCGCTTCACGTCGGATCCATTCACCAGCGCCGCCTCTCGTGGTCTCGACCGTCCGCCGGAATCGGCGTCAGAAGCAGCGTCGCAAACCACCTGGTTCGCAGATCAACGGGTACTGGTCGACCGGAATCGGCAACGGTTCCTTGAACGACAGCGTGAATGGCGTGTTGATGATGGAAGGCGCTGTGCCGCACGCCCCCAAATGGGAGACGCTACGGGTTCCGGACATGGTGCGATCGTCGAAGGAGAACTTCTCGACCGTCGGCTCCCAGGTGCCGTCCGCACACTGGATTCCTTGCCGCTCCGGATTACTGTAACTCCAGAGCCCGCTGACCAGCCTGGCGTCTCCGCTGGGCAGGCCCGATGACGCGGAAACCTTTAACACGCACCCGATGGGCAAATACAGCGGCTCTCGTAGATCGCCGACAACCGGCACGCACAACGGAAAAATGCTCCACGTCCCTGGCGCCCCCTCGGCCGGAGTGTAGTTGAAAACACCTTCCAAGATCTGTGCGGCTTGGGCGGGGGCCGGGAGGCCGACGGCGGTCCCGACAACAACGACAGCGGCGGCGATGCCGCGCAGGATCTTCACGGAGTCGAGTATTTCAGTCGAGGACGGACAAAGTCACGGATTTGTCGCCCCGGCCAATGGGGAGTAAAACCGAGGCAGGCTCGAATCCGGGGTGGTGCAGATGACGAGGACAGCGGTCTCTACCGCTGTCCTCCGCATTTTCGCAGCAGCGGTGGTCGCGGCCGTCATGTTGACCGGATGCTCCACCGGACAGCGGGTCGACCTGGGCGCCGGGGCCGACGGTGTGGTGGCGGCCATCGGCGGGGAGCCCGATCAGCTGGACCCGCACAAGACCACCGCGTACTTCTCCTTCGAGGTCCTCGAGAACGTCTTCGACACGCTCGTCGAACCCGACGATAATCTGCAGATGCAGCCCGCCCTGGCCGAGTCGTGGGAGGTCAGCCCCGACGAGCTCACCTGGACGTTCCGGCTGCGCGACGGCGTGGTGTTCCACGACGGCACCCCGCTGACCGCCGACGACGTGGTGTTCTCCTACCGCCGCATCATCGACGAAGAGCTTCCCAACTCCGACAAGTTCAGCGCGGTGACCGCCGTCGAGGCGCCGGACCCGTCGACCGTGGTGATCCGCACCGACCGCCCGGTACCGAACATGCTCACCAACCTCGGCGGGTTCAAGGGCATGGCGATCGTGTCGCGCGGCAACGTCGAGAGCGGCCAGATCGCCACCCGCCCGATCGGCACCGGGCCGTTCAGCTTCCGCGATCAGCGCAGCGGCGACTCCATCATGCTGGCGGCCAATCCGGACTACTGGGGCGGCGCTCCCGACATCACGGGGGTTACGTTCCGGTTCATCTCCGAACCGTCGACGGCACTGTCGGCGCTGCAGGCCGGCGAGGTCGACTGGACGGATTCGATTCCGCCGCAGCGGGTGGCGCAACTCGGTGACGACGACTCGGTGACACTGGCGGTGACCCCCAGCAACGATTACTGGTACCTGGCGCTCAACGAGGCCCGCGCCCCGTGGAACGACGTGCGGGTGCGGCAGGCGATCGCGTACGCCATCGACCGCGAGTCGATCGTCCAGGCCACCAGCTACGGCACCGCGGAGATCAACCAGCTGGCGATACCGCAGGGCAACCCCTGGTACACGCCGTACGACAGGTACCGCGAGGGCGGCAGCGAGGAAGGGCTCGACAGGGCCCGGGAGCTGTTGCGGAAAGCGGGCGCAGCGCCGTCGCGGCTCGACATGCTGGTCACCACCGACTACCCGGAGACGGTGACGGCCGCCCAGATCATCGCCGACAACCTGTCCTCTCTCGGTATCACCGTGGACATCCGCACCGTCGACTTCGCCACCTGGCTCGACGAGCAGAACTCCGGCAACTTCGACATGCTGATGATGGGCTGGCTGGGCAACATCGATCCCAACGACTTCTACTACGCCCAGCACCACACCGACGGGACGAGCAACGCGCAGAAGTTCTCCGACCCGGAGGTGGACCGGCTGTTGGACGCCGGCCGGGTGGAAACCGACAGGGACGCCCGCGCCGACCACTACGCCGAGGCGGCGACGCTGATCGCCGACAAAGTCAGCTACATCTTCTTGTACAACCCGTCGGTGATCCAGGCGTGGAATCCGGCATTGTCCGGATATCAGGCGCGCCGCGACGGAGCCGTCCGGTTCCGCGACGCGACGATGAACCCGGACGGCGGCGCCTAGCCATGGCCACTGTCTCCGCGCTGACCCATCCGATCACCCGGTTCGTGGCGCGCCGGCTGGTGTACTCGGCGGTGGTGCTGCTCGGGGTGCTCGTGGTGGTCTTCGCGCTGGTGCACCTGGTGCCGGGCGATCCGGTCCGGATCGCGCTGGGAACCCGCTACACCCCGGAGGCCTACGACGCGCTGCGCACGGCCAGCGGTCTGGACCAGCCGATCGTGTCGCAGTTCTTCGGCTACCTCGGCTCGGCGCTCACCGGTGATCTCGGCGTCAGCTTCCGCAACGGCGACCCGGTGACCGTCGCACTGCTGGAAAGACTCCCCGCGACCCTGTCACTGGGCATCGCCGGCATGGCCATCGCGCTGGTGATCGCGTTGCCCGCCGGCATCTACGCGGCACTGCGGGAAGGCCGGATCGCCGACGGAATAGTGCGCGTAACAAGCCAATTCGGTGTCTCGGTGCCTGACTTCTGGCTCGGCATCCTGTTGATCGCACTGTTCTCGACGACTTTGGGCTGGCTGCCCACCTCGGGGTACCGGCCGCTGTTCGACGACCCGGCCGGCTGGCTGCGGCACATCGTCCTGCCCGCGTTGACCGTCGGCGTGGTGGCCGCGGCGATCATGACGCGATATGTCCGCTCGGCGGTGCTCGAGGTGGCAGCGATGGGTTATGTACGCACCGCGCGGTCCAAGGGGCTCTCGCCACGGGTCGTCACGTTCCGGCACACCGTGCGCAACGCGCTGGTGCCGATCCTGACGATCACCGGCATCCAGCTGGCGACGATCCTCGGCGGGGTGATCGTCGTCGAGGTGGTGTTCGCCTGGCCGGGGCTGGGCCGGCTGGTCTTCAACGCGGTGGCCGCCCGCGACTATCCCCTCATCCAGGGTGCGGTGCTGCTGATCGCCGCGCTGTTCCTGCTCATCAACCTGCTCGTGGATCTGCTCTACGCGGTGGTCGACCCGAGGATCCGGTTGGCATGACGACCTCCGAAACCACCCGGGTCTCGTCTTGGCGGCTGCTCGCGGGCAACCCGATCACGCTGATCAGCGCGGTGACGTTGGTCCTGGTGGCAGTAATCGCGGTGACCGCGAACTGGATCGCCCCGTACGGCGTGAACGACGTCGAAGTCCCCAACGCGCTGCAACCACCCAGCGGCTCACACTGGTTCGGCACCGACGAACTGGGCCGCGATGTGTTGTCCCGGGTGCTGGTCGCCATGCAGGCCTCGATGCGGATCGCCGTCGTCAGCGTCACGTTCGCCGTGGTGGTGGGGGTGGCTGTCGGGGTGGTGTCCGGGTATCGCGGCGGCTGGCTGGACGCGGTGCTGATGCGGGTCGTCGACGTGATGTTCGCGTTCCCGGTGCTGCTGCTGGCCCTGGCGATCGTCGCCATCCTGGGGCCGGGGGTGACCACCACGATGCTGGCGATCGGCATCGTGTTCACACCGATTTTCGCGCGGGTGGCGCGCGCCAGTGCGTTGAGCGTCCGCAGCGAACCGTACGTCGCGGCCTCGCGCGCCATGGGGACCGGCGACCTGTACATCCTGCGACGCCACATCCTGCCCAACATCTCCGGCCCGCTGATCGTGCAGACCTCGCTGTCGCTGGCCTTCGCGATCCTTGCGGAGGCGGCGCTGTCGTTCCTTGGTCTGGGCATCCAGCCCCCGGAGCCGTCGCTGGGCCGGATGATCTTCGACTCCCAGGGTTTCGCGACGATGGCCTGGTGGATGGCGGTGTTCCCCGGGGCGGCGATCTTCCTCATCGTGCTCGCGTTCAACCTGTTCGGTGACGGGCTGCGCGATGTGCTCGACCCCAAGCAACGCACCACCATCGAGGCCCGGAGGCAGCAATGAAGAGCGGGCAGCCGGTGCTGAGTGTGCGCGACCTCCGAGTGTGCATCGGCTCGCGCACGCTTGTCGACGGCGTCTCGTTCGATGTCCACCGCGAGCAGACCGTCGGCATCGTGGGCGAATCGGGCTCCGGCAAGTCGATGACGGTGCTCGCGGCAACCGGACTGCTGGACGCGCCCGGGGCCCGGGTGTCGGGCACCAGCACTCTCACCGGCGAGGCGGGCGAACAGGTGCAGCTGGTGGGTGCGTCACCACGGGTGCTGCGCGGCGTGCACGGAGCCCGGATCGGCTTCGTCTTCCAGGATCCCGGCACCTCGCTGAACCCGCTGCTGACCCTGGAACGCCAGATCACCGAATCGCTGGAGACACACCGCCGGATGACCCGGCGCGAGGCCGGAACCCGGGCCCTGGAGTTGCTCGAGGCGGTCGGCCTGCCCGACCCCGAGATGCGTCTGCACGCCTACCCGCACCAACTGTCGGGGGGCCAGCGCCAGCGGGTGATGATCGCGATCGCGTTGGCGTGTGACCCCGAGGTGCTGATCGCCGACGAGCCCACCACGGCGCTGGATGTCACGACGCAGGCGCAGATCATCGAGCTGGTGCGGACTCTGCAGCGCGACTTCGGCACCGCAGTGGTGTGGATCAGCCACGACCTGGGCGTGATCGGGCAGGTCGCCCGGGAGGTGACCGTGTTGCGCGACGGGGTGGCCGTCGAGCAGGCGCCGATCATGGATGTGTTCGACCGGCCGCGTGACGAGTACACCCGCGACCTGCTGGCCGCCCGCCCGGTACTCGACGGTGCCGGCCCCGCGGCCGCACCCGCCGACGCCGAGTCGCTGCTGCAGGTCGACGGGCTCGATGTCCGGTTCTCGGTGTCCACCCCGGTGGGCCGGTCCACCGTGCACGCGGTCAAGGATGTGTCGTTCCGGATCCGCCGCGCGACGACGATGGGCCTGGTGGGTGAATCCGGTTCAGGGAAGTCGACGGTCGCCGCCGTACTGACCGGGCTGGTGAAGCCCGACGGCGGCAGCGCCACGCTGGACGGCACAGACATCCTCAGCGCGAAGGGATCTCGGGCCAAGGCGCTGCGACGCCGCATCGGGCTGGTGCTCCAGGATCCGTTCTCCTCGCTGAATCCCCGCGCCCGCGTAGATGTCTCGATCTCCGAACCGCTGAAGGTGCACGGGTTGGCGGACGGCGCTCAGGCGCGCCGCGAGCGGGTCGCCGAACTTCTCGAGCTGGTGGGGCTGCCCACCTCGTTCGCGCAGCGGTATCCGCATGAGCTCTCGGGCGGGCAACGGCAGCGGGTGAGCATCGCGCGCGCCCTGGCCGCCGAGCCGGACCTGCTCATCCTCGACGAGGCGACCGCGTCGCTGGACGTGTCGGTACAGGCCCGGGTGCTCGAGTTGTTGTCGCAGCTGCAACACGAACTCGGGCTGACCTACCTGCTCATCGGGCACGACCTGGCGGTGATCCGGCAGCTTAGCCACGACGTGCTGGTGATGCGCGACGGCGCTGTCGTCGAGAGCCGGCCCGCCGACGAGTTGTTTGCCGCCCCCGAGCAGCCGTACACCCGGGATCTGCTGGCGGCGGTTCCCCCGGTGACACCGCGCGCCGCCGTCTGACCTCCACTGCGGCCGTGAGAAGGTCGTGGGCATGAGTCAGCTGAGCGGGAAAGTCGCGTTGGTCACCGGTGCGTCGTAGGTCTGGGCGCGGCAACCGCGCGGTTGTTCGCCGAGCGCGGCGCGAAGGTGTTCGGCATCGCCCGGGATGCCGCGCGGATGGCGGAGGTGTTCGCCGACGTGCCCGACGCCCGCTCCACGTCGGTCGACATCTCCTCCCCCAAGCCTGCGCACAGGCCGTCGAAGACTGTGTCGCGCACTTCGGCCGGCTCGACATCCTGGCCAACATCGCGGGTTTTCACCAGATGCGGCACACGCCGACGATGACCGACGAGGACTGGGCCACCGATCTCGCGGTGAACCTCAACGGGCCGTTCTACCTGTGCCGGGCCGCGCTGCCCCATCTGCTGGAGACCGGGGGCAACATCGTCAACGTCTCGTCGATCGCCGGCGTCGAGGGCGAGGTGTACTCGGCCGGCTACTGCGCGGCCAAGCACGGGCTGGTCGGCATGACCCGGGCGCTGCCATCGAGTTCACCAAGGAGAAGCTGCGGGTCAACGCGGTCTGCCCGGGAGGCATGCCGACCGCGCAGACCACCGAGTTCCAGGCGCCGGACAACGCGGACTGGGATCTCATCATGCGGATCGCGTCGCCGCGGGGCTTCATGCAGACCGAAGACGTCGCCAAGGCGTCGCATTCCTGGCCAGTGACGACGCCGCGGCGATCCACGGGGCCGTGTACCGGGTGGACAACGGCAAGGGCGCCGGCTGACCGGGCCCGCCCCGGCTGGACACCTGTCTTGATTCGAGCCCGTTCCGGGGTGTATGCGACGGGCAATCGGACGCTCATCAGTTCGGATCTCTCCGTTTGATAGACCGATTACCGTTTCCTGCAACAGTTTTCCCACCGGGATTGTCTCCGGGGCCGCGATCAGCCTAGACTGGACTGGTGTCCAGTCAATCTTCCAACACCGGTCTCGACTTCGGCTTGGTGTTGTTCACCTCCGATCGTGGTATCGCTCCGGCCGCAGCCGCCAAGCTCGCCGACGAACACGGCTTCACAACCTTCTACGTGCCCGAACACACCCACATCCCGATCAAACGCCAAGCCGCCCACCCCAC
>NZ_JBAUJB010000293.1:0-1863 GCF_049683355.1 Mycobacterium sp. | reverse complement strand
ACGGGTTCAGGCTCGCCTACCAGCCGGTCGTGCGCCTCCCCGGGCGGACCCCGGTGGCGGTCGAAGCCCTGGCGCGGTGGACCGCGCCGAGTGGAATCGACATCGCCCCGCAGACTTTCGTCGCGGCCGCCGAAGCGGCGGGGTTGGGTGCCGAACTCGATGCGCTGGTCCTCGACCTGGCGTGCAGTGACGTCAAGGCTGCCGGTCTGGACCTCACCATCCACGTCAACATCGGGGCGGCACGGCTGGGCAACCCGTCCTTCGAGGGCCACGTCCGCCGCGCGATCAACCACCACGACATGGAACCGACTCGGCTCGTCGTGGAGATCACCGAGACCGTGCCCATCGTCGACCTCGCCGAGGCCGCCGCGCAGATCAACCGGCTGCAGTCATTGGGTGTCAGGGTGGCGCTGGACGATTTCGGGGCGGGATTCAATTCGCTGATGTACATGCACGCGCTGCCGGTGCAGATCGTCAAGCTCGATCGCAGCTTCGCCGTGGGTACCGATTCGGAACGGAATCTGACGATGTACCGGTCTGTGGTCCGGCTGTGCAGCGAGCTGGGACTGTCGGTGATCGCTGAAGGCGTCGAGTTGCCTCCCTAGGCAGAGACCGTCTACCTGGCCGGGTGTCGACTGGCCCAGGGCCACCTGTTCGGCAAAGCGGTTCCCATCACCGAGCTCAGCCGGGGTTCGAAGGCGCACGGCGCGCCCGTATGACCCCCCGCCCCGCGAGCGGGCGCGTCTGCTCGCCGACACGCCGGGCGGAACGTGCATTTCGCGCACGCTCGCGGCCGGAACGCACTACGTTCTGCTGGGTGAACAGCCCGTCTCGCCCCGTCACCCTTCTCGATAAGTCCGACGTGCTCGATGGTCTTTTCGCGTCGTGGCGCAACATCGATGCGTTGTTGCAGACGGTGCGTCCCGAGGACTGGACGACGCCGACGTCGCTGCCCGGATGGACGGTGCACGACGTCGTCGCCCACATGGTGGGCACGGAATCGATGCTGCAGGGTGTGCCGACGCCGCAGGCGGACATCGACGTCGCGGCGCTCGAGCATGTACGCAACGACATCGGGGTGCTGAACGAGCACTGGGTGTGGAAACTTCGCGACCTCGGCCACACCGAGCTGCACGGCGAGTTCCGCAACGTGACCGCCCAGCGCCAGGTGGTGCTGTCCGAGATGCCGGTCGAGGAGTGGAACACCACCACCGCGACGCCGGCGGGCCCGGACACCTACGGGCGGTTCATGCGGGTACGGGTTTTCGACTGCTGGATGCATGAACTCGACATCCGGGACGCGCTCGGGCGGCCTGCCGGCAGCGACGAGCTCGTGGGTCCGGCGTCGCGGCTGGCGCTGGACGAGATGGCCGCCAGCATGGGGTTTGTGGTGGGCAAGCTGGGCGGCGCGCCCGACGGTTCCCGGGTCAGGATCGAGCTGACCGGGCCGCTGGCGCGACAGATCAACGTCGCGGTGGACGGCCGCGGGCGTGTGGTCCCGGACTTCGGCGCCGACGAGCCGACCACGACCATCACCCTCGACGCGGTGCTGTTCACCCGGGTTGCGGGAGGTCGGACAGCACCGGCGACACCCGGCGCGGAGATCGGCTACGGCGGCGACGAGGCGGTCGGTCGTCGCATCGTCGAGCGGCTGAACTACGTGATCTGACCCCCGCGGACTATTTAATCGCTGGACGGCGTTGAACGGACCGGTAGTATGAATGGTCCTGCCGGAGGTCGGCAGGGGTGCGAGGGGCTGAACGGTTTCGACTTCGCGCATCGAATCAAGGGAAGCGTGCCGGTGCAGGCAACTGACCACCGTAAGCGTCGTTGCAACCAATTAAGCGCCGATTCCAATCAGCG
>NZ_JBAUJB010000292.1:0-2912 GCF_049683355.1 Mycobacterium sp. | reverse complement strand
TCTTGAAGATCGAGCCGGCGCCGTCGCCGACGAGGGAGAAGGGCTGCGGCTGCACCGTCTGCCCGGCGTTGAGGTTCAGCCCGTAGGTGCGGCTGTCCGCCATCGCGAGGATGCGGTGGGAGTCCTTGCCGGGCCGGATCACGCTCATCACGCTGGCGACACCGACGGCGGTGGGGTCGGCGACCTCGTCGATGGCGCTCTTCACGCTGTTCTGGACCTTCGGGTCGAGGGTGGTGCGGATCAGATAGCCGTTGCGTGCCACGTCCTCCTTGCTCAGACCCGCGCGGGCCAGGTACTGCATCGCGTAGGCGCAGAAGAACGCACGGTCACCGGCGGCGATGCATCCCTGCGGCAGCGGATCGGGCCGCCGCAGCACGCCTAGCGGCTGGGCCTTGGCTGCGCGGAGCTCGTCGGCCTGGTCCGGCAGGTTCTCGATCATGGTGTTGAGCACCACGTTGCGTCGTTCCAGCGCAGCATCGGGGTAGGTGTACGGGTCCAGCGAGCTGGGCGAGCGCACCATCCCGGCCAACAGTGCCGCCTGCTGCCAGTTCAGTTCGGCGGCATTGACGCCGAAGTAGGTCCTCGCGGCGTCCTGAACGCCGAACGCGCCGTTGCCGAACGACACCAGGTTCAGGTAGCGCGCCAGGATCTCCGCCTTGGGCAGTGCCGCGTCCATGGCCAGGGCCGCCCGGATCTCGCGCAGCTTGCGTGCCGGGCTGATCTCCACCGCGGCGCGCCGGTCCGCATCGGTCTGCGCACGGACCAGGAGATTGAAGTTCTTGACGTACTGCTGCTCGATCGTCGACCCGCCCCTGGTAGTGTTGTTGCCCTGCAGATACCCGGCCAGGCCGGTCAGGGTGCCCTGCCAATCGACGCCGTTGTGTTCGGTGAAGCGCTTGTCCTCGATCGAGATGATCGCCAGTTTGATCGTGTTGGCGATCCGATCGCTGGGCACCACCCAGCGGCGCTGCTCGTACAGCCACGCGATGGGCTTGCCCGCTGCGTCCACCATGGTGGACACGACGGGCACCTCACCCTCGAGTAGTTGCGTGGATTCCGCAGTGGCCGAGTCGGATACGCGTAGCAGCGCCGTCCCGGCACCGCCGACGAACGGGAACATCAGCGCGGCCGCAAGCAGCCCGGCAAGGAGGCACGAGCCCGCCAGTCGGGCGAGAACCCCCCACTTCGCCCGGCCTTGGGCGCCCATGGCGTCAGCTTAGGACGGTTCGCGGTACCTGACTGTGGATTGCACGGGATTCGCACGACGGAGACCCTCGGTCCAGCCTGCTCGGCAACCTGGTGACTTCCGCCTCTTTCCCGGCGCCGAATGCGGTGCTCCGATGGAGCTGACGGGACGGCGTCGTTCGGACCGGCAACCGAGCCGT
The DNA here is from genome assembly GCF_049683355.1 of Mycobacterium sp. Classification (GTDB taxonomy): domain Bacteria; phylum Actinomycetota; class Actinomycetes; order Mycobacteriales; family Mycobacteriaceae; genus Mycobacterium. The sequence continues at coordinate 1,527 of NZ_JBAUJB010000292.1, read as the reverse complement.
CCGTCGGATGGAGGTCACTGCAATGAACAGGTCATGACAGGACGCGGTTGTTCGCCCGCGTCCTCGGGCCCTTCTTGGTGATCATCGTCGTCGCGGCTGTGCTGCGGGCGTCGGACATGCGAACGCTGCTGTCGGACTTCTCGGCGAACTCGGCGTGGCCGTGGGTGTCGGGTGTGTTCATCCTGATCGGCGGCCTGCTCATCGTGGCCTTGCATCAGCAGTGGCACGGTCCCGCGGCAATCATCGTCTCGGCCCTGGGCTGGCTGATCGTCGTGCGGGCCATGTTGCTGCTGTTCGTCCCCGATGCGTTCATGTCGGTGGCCGACAACATGATCGGCGCGACGGCGTGGTGGATCGTGGCGTGTGCCGTGGCCGCGCTGATCGGTGCGTACCTGACCTACGTCGGCTGGGCGCCCGAGCACCATCGACCGGCCGCGGACGCGGGGAAGCCGAGCCGCGACGTGACTCCGGCCGCGTAGCACCGACGGCGAGGTTCGCCGTTCCCCGTCGCTGTCGGGCATTTCCTCTGCGGTGACGCAGTGCGATGATGGTTCGCATATCCCCGAAAGCAAAGGAGCTGGGGATGGGGTTCGAGCGAATCGATGACCTGCTCAACGGCGTGACCGCTGACGGATCGCTGCACGGCGTCGCCGCGACGGTCGTCGGCCGCGACGGCGTCCTCTATCAAGGTGCAGCGGGAGATGCGAAGCCCGACACGATGTTCCGCAACGCGTCGATGACCAAGGCCGTCGCGACCACCGCGGCGCTGCAGCTCGTCGAGCAGGGCCGCGTCGACCTGGACGCGGCCGTCGCTTCGATCGTGCCCGAGTTCGGCGAACTGCAGGTGCTTGACCACTTCGACGGCCGTGAACCGGTCCTGCGGGCACCCAAGACGCAGGCGACTGTCCGGCAACTGATGAACCACACCGCCGACTGCGGCTACCACTTCCTGAACGAGAAGCTGTTCGCCTCCTGCGAAGGGCAGAACTTTCCCAACCCGCTCGAGGGCGCCAAGCAGAGCATCAGTGCGCCGCTGGTCCACGACCCCGGCACGGTCTGGGAGTACGGCGTCAGCACCGACTGGGTCGGCATGGTCGTCGAGGCCGTCAGCGGCCAGATGTTGGCCGACTACCTCGCCGAGCACGTCTACGGTCCGCTCGGCATGACGGACTCGACGTTCGACCCGAGCGACGCGCAGCGCGCCCGGCTGCTGCCCGTCCGCTTCCGGGCACCGGACGGTGGCTTGGTGCCCACCGACCTCGACCTGCCGGCCCAGCCGGAGTGGGACGCCGCCGGCCACGGGTCCTACGGGACGGTCGCCGACTACGGGCGATTGGTGCGCGCCTGGCTCAACGGCGGCGAGCTCGACGGCACGCGCATCCTCAAGGAAGAAACCGTCGAGCTCGCGTTGCGGGACCACCTCGACGGGGCGCCGCTGCCCAAGCACATGGAGCCGACCGTCCCCGAGCTGACCAGGCCGGTCGAGTTGCTCGACGTCCCGCAGGGGTGGGGCCTCGGGTTCCACCT
>NZ_JBAUJB010000291.1:0-4009 GCF_049683355.1 Mycobacterium sp. | reverse complement strand
GGCGACGTCGCGCAGCGGATGCGGCCACCGGCTCCAGCGTCCGCCGTGCCGCTCGGCCAGCGCGCAGTAGGTGGCCCAGTCCCGCAACCCGTCGGTCACACCCGATTGCGCCAGGGGATCGGGTCGGCCCTCGGCGCGCCAGAGCAGCTCCAGCGCAGCACTTTTGGCGGCCCACACCAGGTCGTGGTCGATCCTTTCGGTGCTCGCCGAGACCCGCAGCGCGTCCACCTCGGCACGGGTGTCCGGGTCGGCCCGGCGGTAGGCGTCGGTGTCCTCGATCCGCAGTGCGAGCGGGTTGGCGAACCGTCTGCTGGAGGGTGTGTAGGGGGAGGGCTGCACAGGATGTGTCGGTCCGGGCGCGTGCAGCGGGTTGAGAAGTACCGCGCCTGCGCCGTGCTCGCGGGTGGTCCAGTCGACGAACTCCCGCAGATCACCCAGGTCGCCGATACCCCAGGAACGAGCCGAGCGCAGGGCGTAGAGCTGCAACATCCAGCCCCAGGTTGCCGGCGCCGTCGGCACTTTCGGCGGCGCCGCCACCAACGTCGACTCCTGACCGTCGCGGGTGTGCAACCGGTACCAACCCGGAGCCAGGTCGCCGGGCAGCTCGTCGCGCACCTCGGTCCGTGTGCCGTCCTCGGCCACCAAAGAGGCTGCGCCTGCCAAGGGTCGGGGTCGGCCGTCCAGGCGGATGGCAACGGTGGGTGCGACGGTGCCGGCGCGGTCCCGCTCGGCCAGTCGGGTCAGCTCTTGACGCCGCGCTGTCTCAGTGGTCGCGTCGACGTCGAGCAGACCCAGTACCCGGATCACCACATCGGCGTCCACTTCCACCGGTTCGCGTCGCTCATTGCGGTACGTGGTGGCCACCCCGTGCGCCGAGGCCAGCTTGCGGAGGTCTTCGGCGGTCATGCGGCGGGCGCCGACGTGTCGAGGAATCGCATGGGTTCAGAACTCCGCGGGCCTTGGTCCAGATGCATTGCAGGGCTCTACCCGGTTGCCAGGAATCCAACCGCCTGTGATGGCCCTTCGCCACTCACCCCATCGATGTGAGCAGATGCCGACAGGCCTGCTCGCAGCGTTGGCAGGCCTGCGCACAGATCCGGCAGTGCTCGTGCATTTCGGCGTGCTGAGCGCATTGCTCAACGCAGGCGTGACAGGCGGCGGCGCAGGCCTGTAGCACTGCGGCCGCCACGGTGGCGTCGTAGCCGGTGCGGCGGGACAGGATCGCGCCTGTCGTTGCGCACAGGTCTGCGCAATCGAGGTCGGTCCGGATGCATGTGGTGAGGTCGGCGACGGAATCCTCGGCCAGGCAGGCGTCAGCGCAGGACGTGCAGACCTGGGCGCACTCGAAACACGCTTCGATGCAGGCGGCGAAGCCCTCGGTGTCGATCCCGTCCAGGCTTTTCGGGTAGCTCTGCAGCATCTCGGTTGTCGTGTTCACAAATCCTCCATCGGTCATGTCGGAAGGCCCACGCTGTCGGCTACCCGTACCCGGGAGCGCCAAACTGTTGCTTCGACGCAAGTGTTGAGGGAGTCCTCGTCACCGTGTTGTTTTGAGCGGCGCGCGACGTGGCATCCCATACCGAGAGCCGACAAACCTGGGAGGTGTCATGCCAAGAGGAGATGTGCACACCGTCAAGAAAAATGGTCGCTGGATAAACGAGGTCGAAGGCAACAGTGAAGCCTCCAACGCCGCACCCACCAAACGTCAGGCGCAGGGTCTGGGGCGCGAGATGGCGATCGACCGTGGCGTCGAGCACTTCATCCACAATGAAGACGGCCGCATCGGTGAGCGGAACACCTACCCGAGAAGCCGTGACCCTCGCTCGATACCGGGCTGACCCGGCCACGGCGGGACAAGGGCGGGCACGATGTCCGTGACCGGTCTCCTCGGCCGCCTCAAGCAGGCGCTTCCCGCCTTGGACATGACCCGCGAAACCGCGCTCGTCCTGGTGAAGACTGTGATCGCGGGAACCGCGGCGTGGACTCTGGCGACGCACGTGTTCCACGCCACCTACGGCACCTTCGCTGCGTTCGCCGCCATGCTGCTCATGCATCACACGATCGCGGAATCGGTGGAGAAGGCGGTGCACTACACCGCCGCCGTCCTCGTCGGGATCGCAGTGGTTGGCGCGGTGGTGCTGCCCGCAGGTCCGCTGCTGTGGCTGTTCCCGGTGATCCTGATCGTGACTCTGCTCGTCGGGCGGTGGCAGCGGCTGGGAAGCCAGGGTTTCAACGTCACCGTCGCGGCAGTGTTCGCCTACGGCGTGTTCGCGATGCCCGACGCCGGCAGGTCACCGTTGACCCTGCTCCGGGATTTGGCGGGGATGGTACTGCTCGGTGCCCTCGTCGCCGTCGTCACCAACCTGCTGATCGCCCCCCCGCTGCGGTACCGCAGCGCCGCAGATGCCGTCGACGGGTACTGCGAGACGACCACGCAGCTGCTCCAGGACATGGTCGCGGGCCTGAGAGAAGAAGCGCCCGATGGCAACGCCGCGCGGGATTGGCAACGACGCGCAGATGAGTTGCCCCGCGCCGCAGCGCAGACCCGAAGCTCTATCGACCACGCATGGGAGACCTCCAAACTCAATCCGCGCCGGCTGCTGGTACGGGAGCACAGCACCTTTGGCGGCTACCGGGTGACGGTTCACGGGGTCGAGCGAATCGCCGAGCAGCTCAGATCGGTGACGGCAGGCCTTGGTGCGCGTTTTCGATGACGACGACCCATCGCAGGCGTCCCCGCGCGGGCAGTTCCTCCGGGACTATGCCGACCTGCTCAACGCGGTGTGCCACACCGTCGCCAGTGCAGGGGCGATCCACACCGTCGGCGATCTGCGTCGCGGAGAGCCGCTCGCCGATGAGGCCGAGAACTGCCGGTCTGCCCTGCAGGCACTCGGTGGTGCAGCCGACAGTCAGCGCCTCGACCTACCCGACCGCTGGGCGATCTACGGCGCTTTGTACACCGACGCGCAGCGGTTGTGCGAAGAGGTGCAGTGGCTCCGGGAAGCGCTGGGTGAGGCCGCCCGGACGCTGCGATGAGGCACGGCTAGAGCTGTGCTGCGCGATCCGCCCAGGGCATCGCCTGCTCGAGCTGTGCGGCCAGCGAGATCAGTCGCGATTCGCCGGCCAACGGCGCGACGAACTGCACGCCCAGGGGCAGACCGTCGGCGGTCCAGTGCAGCGGGAGTGAAATCGCCGGCCTACCGGTCAGATTCGCCAGTTGTGTGTACGGCACCCAGGAGAGGTTCTTGTCCACCAGGTCGTCGACGAACCTGGTGAACTGCAGGAGCCTGGCGGCGCGGGTCTTGATCAACACGTCGGCGCCGCGCTGCAGCGCGACCGGTAGGTCGAACTCACCGATCCGCGGCGGCGGTGTCGCCAACGTGGGTGTCAGCAGCAGGTCGTAGGACTCGAAGAAGGTGGTCAGCCGGCGGGTGTGTTCATGGCGGCGATGCACGGCGTCCACGTAGTCGACGCTGCTCGTGGCTCGGCCGAGCGCCGCCAGGACCAGTGTGTCGCGCTCGAACGACTCGTCGCCCGCGCCGGTGCGTTGTTTTATCTCGGCGAGTTGCCACGCGATGTAGACGAACCAGGTGAGCAGGAAGTCGCGGGCGAGTGCGGCATCGTCAAAGGGTGCATCCGGCAGTTCCTCGACGTGGTGGCCGAGTTCGGTGAGCGTCTGCACCGTCGCCTCGACAGCCGCGAACGCCTCGGGGTGTGGCGACTGGTTGATCGTCGTCGGCACACGCACACCGATCCGCAGCGTGCCGGGATCCGCGCCCACGTACGACGCGAACGGCGAATCGGGCAGGCCCGGCACGTACGGCGCGGCCGGCTCTCCGCCGCTGATGACGTCCAGCATCGCCGCGGTATCGCGCACGGTCCGTGACACCACACCCTGCACGGCGGCGCCGTGCATCGCCTCGCCGGTCGCCGGTCCCGAGGGGGTGAGCCCGCGGCCTGGTTTCAGGCCGACCAGCCCGCAGCACGCCGCGGGGATGCGGATCGATCC
>NZ_JBAUJB010000290.1:0-6140 GCF_049683355.1 Mycobacterium sp. | reverse complement strand
GCAGAGGTCATCAACTCGGGATGGGCACGCAGCAACTGGAACTGCTCGGGTTTCTCGATCAGTGCCAGAGTGCCCAGCGCGATCAGGTTGCGCGTCGTCTCGTTGCCCGCGACGAGCACCAGCAGGCAGAACTGGAGCAGATCCTGATCGGTCAGCCGGATGCCGTCGACCTCGGCTGCCATCAGGACTGACAGCAGGTCGTCGGTGTTCCCGAGGGCGCCCGTCCGGCGCTGTGAGATCAGCTCCTGGAAGTACTCGTAGAGCTGGCCCAATGCAGCGAAGGTGTCCAATTCCACGTCCGGGTCGTCCATGCCCACCGTGGCATCCGACCACGTGCGGAACTGTTCCCAGTCCTTGTCGGGAGCGCCGAGGAGTTCGGCGATCATCCGGGTCGGGAGCGGGGCGGCGATCTGCTCGCCGAACTCGGTGCTCGCATCGGGGTCGATGCTGTCGAGCGCCGCGCGGGCGAACGTCCGCAGCTTGGGTTCCAGAATGGCCACCTGGCGGCGGGTGAAGCCGGTGTTGATCAATTTGCGCAGCTGCCGGTGCCGCGGCGGATCGGTGAAGATCAGGCTGCCGTCGAGCACCGGGTTCTCGACCGCCGGGTCCGGAATGGTGATACCCCTGGCCGAGGAGAACAACGCGGGGTTGGTCGACACGTACCGGACGTCCTCGTACTTCAGCAGCCCCCAGAACCCGGCCTCGGCGTTCCAGCACACCGGCTCGGTGGCCCGCAGCTCCCGGTAGGCGGGGTAGGGGTCGCCCGCGTAGAACGTCGGTGAATGCAGGGGCTGTGGCATGAAGGTTCTCCTGGCCACTGAGGACGGTGGGTGTGCCGCAGGCCGGTCAGGATCACCTGCAGGCCGTGTTGGAATATCAGCTGTGAATCGCCGGCGCCGGCGCGGCTCAAATGGTGCTCCAACTGCACCGAGCCGAGCAGATGGATGTAGAGCACGGCGTGCGCAGCATCCAGTTCCGCAGGTGCCCAACCCGATTCGGCGAGAATCTGCTTGGCCGTGTGGTCCATGGCATGGGCGGTGCCGACCAACGGGCGTTGTTGAACCAGTGCGGCGATGCCCGGGATGGCGACCATGGCACGCCAGGCGTTGTCGTAGAGCTCACTGATGCGCTGCTCCCAATCACCGTCGGCAGGGACCTCGATGCTCTCCAGCACCGAGTCGACCAACAGGTCGAGGAGCGCGGCCTTGTCTTTGACGTGGTAGTAGACCGAGGACGCCGATGTTCCGGCCTGCTCGGCGAGGTTTCGCATCGTGACGTTGTCGACCCCCACTCGCCGGGCGAGCTCGAGCAGGTGCTTGACCAGGTGTTCCCGGCCCAGCGCCCCATAGGGCAGTACCGAGGCCGATCGACGGGACCCGACCGAGGGGGCACCCCTTTAGAACAATGTTCGGATTCGAACGCTGTTCAGATGGAACCAGTCCGTGTCCTCCGGTCAAGCTCTTAGCTTAGTTCCGCGAGCGCGCATGTCTGCACAGCGGCGCACCGCAATCGGCGTGCGGGAGCGCGCGCTCGAGGCGAACGAACGGAGCGAAGCTGTCAGCTCGGCAGGTCCCAGGTGTGCACCGGGCCGTTGGAATGCATCTGCTGGCAGTACAACCGCAGCATCTCGGCGAGCGCCGCGGGCCGACTCATACCGCGATCTTGGAGCGCGTCGACCGCGGCGGCCTGCCACGCCGCACCGTTGCGTCCGGTCTTGGCGCGCCCCTCGATCACCCCGAGGTAGCGGTCGCGCACGTCGGCGGCGACCTCCCAGCGGCGCAGCCCCTCCTCGGCCATCGGCAGCAGCTGCCGCAACACCAACTCGTCGGGGGTCACCTCACCCAGACCCGGCCAGTACATCCGCGCGTCCATGCCGTGCTGGGCTGCGGCCGCGAAATTGGACTGCGCCGCAGCAAAACTCATCTTCGTCCACAGTGGCCGGTCCTCCTCCGAGAGCGCCCGCAGCATCCCGTAGTAGAAGGCCGAGTTGGCCATCATGTCCAGTACGGTCGGGCCCGCGGGCAGCACCCGGTTCTCGACGCGCAGGTGCGGCCGCCCGTTCACGACGTCGTAGACCGGCCGGTTCCACCGGTAGATGGTGCCGTTGTGCAGCCGCAGTTCGGACAGGTGCGGGGTGCGGCCCTGAGCCAGTTCGGCCACCGGGTCCTCGTCGGACAACTCGGGCAGCAGCGACGGGAAGTAGCGCACATTCTCCTCGAACAGGTCGAAGATCGAGGTGATCCACCGCTCACCGAACCACACCCGGGGGCGCACCCCCTGGGTCTTGAGCTCGTCGGGGCGGGTGTCGGTGGCCTGGGCGAACAACTCGATGCGGGTCTCCGACCACAGGTGGTGGCCGAAGAAGTACGGCGAGTTGGCGCCGAGCGCCAACTGCGGGCCTGCCAGTACCTGGGCGGCGTTCCAGTTGTCGGCGAAGTCTGCGGGGGAGACCTGCAGGTGCAGCTGCATGCTGGTGCAGGCGGATTCGGGCGCGATGGAGGCGGTCTGCAGGGACAGACGTTCTGGCCCGGCGATGTCGATCATGATGTCCTCGCCGCGCGCGGTGAAGATCGAGTCGTTGAGCGCCTGGTAGCGGTTCGACTCGCTCATCCAGTGTCCGGAGAGGTGTTCTGGCATGAGTGTCGGCAGGATGCCGATCATCACGATGTGGGCGCCGTGGTTGTTGGCCTTGACTTCAGCGGCGTTGAGGCTGGCGCGGACCTCGTCCTCCAGCTCGAGCGCGGCCCGTCCGGGCAGCCGGCGCGGCGGCACGTTGAATTCGATGTTGTAGGCGCCCAATTCGGTCTGGTAGGCCGGGTCGGCGATCGATGCGAGGACCTCGGCGTTGCTCATCGCGGGCTGGTAGTCGGAGTCCACCAGGTTGCATTCGATCTCCATGCCGGTCAGCGGCTTCTCGAAGTCGAAGCTGGACTGGGCGAGCATGGTCTCGAACACGTCAAGGGACAGCTGCACCTTGCGCCGGTAGTCGCGGCGGTGCTCGCGACTGAAGTCGCTGTGCGTCAGTTCCTCACCCACACCGCCCATTGTCGGCGAGCGCGCGGGTTTGCGCGCCGACACGCCGCGATTGCCGTCATTCTGCGCGCACTCGCGGCGGGTCAGCGTGCGCGCGTGGCCACCACCACCTGAGGGCTGAGCAGCCCGCCGCGTAGCTGGACGTCGATGTCGGGGTCAGCATGACGGGCCAGGGCCCGCAGCGCCGAGGGGCTGTAGGCACGCAGCGAACTGATCACGCCGTCGTGGACAGACGGGGCGAACGGCGCCCACGGCAGCATCGTGGCCAGCCTCAGCAGGTGCAGCGGCGCCGGCGGCCGCGGTAGGTCGATGATCAACAGCTTGGACGCCACCCGGGTGCCTTCGGCGAACACCCGCGCGGCCGCTGTCGGGGCCAGGTGATGGAACGACAACACGAAAACCGCCAGGTCGAACTGTCCGTCGGCGGCGTCCAGCGCGGTCGCGTCCATCTCCCGGACCGTCGCCCGCGGATGCGTCCCGAGATCCCCGGCCGCAATGGCGGCTACCGACGCGGGTTCGACGTCGGTCACCGTCACCCTGGCGGTCGGGTGCCACTCCAGCAGCTTGTGCGACAGCCCGCCATGCCCGGCGCCCAACTCCAGGATCGCCGGATCGGCGACCTCGGCCACCTCGTCGAGGGCTGTCGCGGCGAATCTCTCATGGTTGCCGAAGACCTGGCCGGTCCAGTCCAGCGCGCGGACCACGCTGCGTTTCACCCGCGGGTCGACGTCGTCGCGGTCGAGGTACTCCTGCCGCTCTGTCTGCAACAACCGATCCAGACATGACGCGTCCGGACCACCCCGCGGCATCCGGGCGATCTCGTCGACTCTCGTCATAGCCATGCGCTCCATCATGGACGAACCACCGTCCCGGCTGCAGCCCCCGGACCGAGCTGTGGTCACCAAGCGGAAACACGTGGCTCACATGCCCGCAATCGCCGCGTCATAGCGTCACGTCATCTCCGTGCACCGTCCTGGTGCGCCAGCGCCCAGGGGGGAAGGAGCCTGATGGCCATCGACAAGAGCGACATTCCTAGCCAGGATCCCATCGTCGTCGCGTCTTCGCCGTCCGCAGCGGTCGTGGCCGACGGCTTCGTCGCCGCAGATGCGCACAGTTCGCTGCACAACGACGAGCTGGCCCCGAGTTCACCGGCACAGCGAAAATGGGGCTGGTTCGAGATCTTCAACGTCTGGACCAACGACGTGCAGAGCCTGGCCGGCTACACGCTCGCCGCCAGCCTCTTCGTCACCGCCGGGATCAACGGTTGGTTCGTGCTTGCGGCGATCGTCCTGTCCGGCGCCCTGGTGATGTTCTTCGTGAACTGGTCGGGGCGGCCGAGCGTGAAGTACGGCGTGCCCTACCCCGTCGTGGCGCGGGCGTCGATGGGCGTACGAGGGGGCATGTTCCCGGCGACCGTACGGGGCATCGTGGCCATCTTCTGGTACGGCGCCCAGACGTACTTCGCCTCCACCGCAGTAGCATTGGCGATCAACGCCGTGCTCGGTGCGACGCCGACGGCGACCTGGCTGGGGATGACCTGGGTGGACTGGGTCTCCTACACCGTGGTGGCCGGCTTCCAGATCTGGCTCTTCGTGCGCGGTCTGGACGGCATCGTGAAGTTCCTGAACTTCGCAGGACCCGCGGTCTACGCGGTGATGATCCTGTTGCTGGTCGCGATCTGGTGGCAGGCCGGATCGGGCCTGCTGAGTTCGGTCGGAGATCTGTTCGCCGGGGAGAAGCAGGGCACCGCTGCGCTCGCCGCGTTCGTCGGGGTGGTGGGGACGATGATCGCCTACTTCTCGGCGGTGATCATCAACTTCGGTGACTTCGCCCGGTTCACCCGCAGCGATCAGGAGATGAAGCGGGGCAACCTGCTCGGACTGCCGGTGAGCCTGACGGTGTTCACCCTGTTGTCGCTGTTCATCACCGCGGGCGCCTACATCGTGTTCCAGGACGGGCAGGGTGATCCCATGACCAACCCGGCCGACATCGTCGGCGCGGTCGGCAACGTGTGGCTGAGCATCCTGGCCGCGGTCACCTTCTTCGTCGCGACCGTCGGAATCAACCTGGTGGCCAACTTCATTCCGCCGGTCTACGACATCGTCAACCTCAAGCCGGAGAAGCTCAACTTCCGGATCGCCGGATTCATCACCGCGGCACTGGGATTCGTCATCGGGGCACTGTGGGTGTCGGTCATCGGAAACGCCGGTCTGCCCAAGTTCGTCGACACCCTCGGCGCCGTGCTGGCACCGCTGTACGGCATCATGATCGCCGACTACTTCCTGCTGCGGCGTCAACACCTCAAGCTGCAGGATCTGTACTCGGTTGACCCCGCCGGGACCTACTACTTCACCAGAGGCTGGAACATCCGGGCGCTCTGGGCTTTTGCGGTGTCGGGAGTGTTCGCCATCTCCGCAGTGTGGGTGCCCGCGCTGCACGCACTGTCAGGCTTCGCGTGGGTGTTCGGTGCCGCCCTGGGTGCCGCGCTGCACATGCTGGTGATGCGAGGCCAGCCGCTGGAGGCGCCGAAGCAGTCCGTCACCGCCTGAGGCGTGGCTGCTCAGTCCTCTCCGAGGCTTCGGCAGCTCGGTCCTCTCCGAGGACGTGGCAGCTCAGTCCTCTCCGAGGACGCGGCCGTTCAGTCCTCTCCGAGGACGTGATAGATCTCGCGGCGGGCATTGTTGACGATGTCGACGATGCGCTGTTGCTGCTCGGGAGTCGCCGCGTGGGCGGATTGGCCCACCGCGCCCATCAGCTGGCCGACGGCGGTACGCAGGCCCATCGCGGCGGGGTCGGCTCCCTGGGTGATCTCATCCCACGGCGCCGTCTCGATCTTCTCGGCGGCAGCGCGTCCGTCCTCGGTGAGCTCGAAGAGCTTCTTGCTGCCCTCGGACTCGGTCGCCACCAGCAGGCCCTCGTCGACCAGCAACTGCAGGGTGGGGTACACCGAGCCCGGGCTGGGCTTCCACAACTGCTGACTGCGCTCGTTGATCTCCTGGATCATCTCGTAACCGTGCATCGGTCCGTCGATGAGCAGCTTGAGGATCGCGGCGCGCACGTCACCGCGCCTTCCGCGGCCGCTCCCGCGGGGGCCACCACGCTTGCCG
>NZ_JBAUJB010000289.1:0-19748 GCF_049683355.1 Mycobacterium sp. | reverse complement strand
GTGCGAAGCCGAGCTTGGCACCCGACGGCGTACCTGCCGCGCTGATCCCCGATTCGACGGCCGCACTGGCGGCGCTGCAGGCCGCGCCGGGGTTGCCGGACCGGGGCGTCGTCGTGCTGGTCGACCTCGGCGGCAGCGGATCCAGCATCACGTTGGCCGACGCCGGGGCGAACCTCGACGCCATCGGACAGACCGTCCGCTACCCGGAACTCTCGGGCGACGGCATGGACCAGGCGCTGCTCAACCATGTCCTGGCAGGGATCGCCGACGCGAACAAGGCCGATCCCGCAGGCACCGCCGCGGTCGGGGCGCTCTCCCGGCTGCGCGACGAGTGCCGCAAGGCCAAGGAACGCCTCTCCGCCGAGACCGCCACCGTGGTGCCGGCCGACCTGCCCGGATTCCGCTCCGACCTGCGGGTAACCCGGCCCGAGTTCGAGCAGGTGATCGCCGAACCACTCGGCGGGCTGCTGAACTCGGTCGAAGATACGTTGCAGCGCAACCAGATTCAGATCGCCGACGTGTCGGCGGTGGCCACCGTGGGCGGCGGTGCCGCCATCCCGCTGGTGACGCAGCGGCTGTCCGAGCACCTACGCGCCCCCGTCGTCACCACCCCGGAGTCACAGCTCAATGTCGCCGCCGGTGCGGCGCTGGTGGCCAACCGGAGCCTGGAGGCCGACGCACCGACCGGCCTGGCTTCTGCCGCCGACGTTCCGACGGCCATGGGACCGGCGGCATGGGCGGCAGGTGCGGCCGGGCTGGCGGCAGGACAAGCGGCCGACGACGGCGCCGCATCGGCGACCTTCCGCGCTCTGGCGTGGTCGCAGGACGACGAATCGGCCGGGGATCCGCTGCCCTACACCGGCGACGATTACGCCACGTCGGCGGCGTACGGCGACGCGGGCGCGACCGGCGCACGGCCACCGGTGGCGTTCGGCCCCGGTGACGGATACGACCCCGATCTGGGCGACGAGCCGCCACCGTTGCCCTGGTACAAGCGTCCGCCGGTGTTGTTCGGTGCGGCGGCCGCGGCGGCGCTGCTCGCACTCGGCGGTCTCGCCGTGACGTTGACCAGCTCCACCGGTGAACCGGTCCCGGTCACCGAGACCGCCACGCCGGGCCCAGGGGAACCTGCTGCACCGGTGACCCCCGACCCGGTCACCACCGTCACCGTCGGACCCGACGGTCAGGCGACCACCACGGTCAGCCAGCCGCCACCGGTGACACCGACGTCCACGACCACCACCGCGGCCACCACCACGACCACACAGCCGACCACGACGACGACCACCACGACGGCCCCCACCACGACGACGACGACGCGGACCACGACGACCCGTCCGACGACGACGCAGCCGCCGACCACCACAGCACCGCCGCCGACCACGACGGCGCCCCCGCCGACCACGGTGGACCCGCCGGATCCGATCACCACGACGGTCATCGTTCCCGACGACGGTGCGTGATCTGCGCCGATGACGAGTCCGGCGCCGCGTCGGCCGGCTGATCTCCCCCCGGCTTCACGTGAGGCCTTCGCGGCCGTGGACGCCGACCCGCGATCTCCCGCCAAGTTGCTCGTGACCGGTGGTGTCGGCACCGGGAAGTCGACGGTGATGGCGGCGGTGCGCGGGTCATTGCGGGCGTCCGGCCGGCCGGTGTTGTCCCGGCCGCTGCGACTTGACGACGCGGCGGATTCCGCGGTCGTCATCGACGATGCGCACCTGCTCGGCGCCGACGACCTCGACCGGCTCACCGAGTTGGTCGCCGACCCCGCCACCACGGTGGTGGTCGCTGCCGAACCGCTCGCTCATCATTCGGCGCTGCGCAGGCTCGCGACGGCACTCGAACGGGAGAATCCCGCTGTCGTCCTCGGACCGCTGTCCCCGGCCGAGGTGGGCCGAAGCGCCGCGTCGATTCTCGGCGCCCCGCCCGCGGTGGAACTGGTCCGCGCGGTCATGTCGGCGACGGCCGGGCTGCCGTTTCTTCTCGGTCCCGCGCTCGCCTCAGCCGTCGACGGCGCACCCGCTGTGCGGCAGGCCGCCCGCTTCGCGCTGATCGAACGGCTCCGCCGCCTCGACGAACGCCTGCTCGACACGCTGCTCGTGTCGTCGCTGAGCTTCGACCTCGGACCCGACGACGTCGCCGCCGCGCTGCGGATGCCGTCGGACGCAGCACTGACGGCGGTGGACCGGGCCCGCGCCACCGGGTTGCTCGAACCGTCACACCATCCGGGTTTCCTGCGGACGCTGCACGACGGCATCGCCCAGATCGTCGGTGCGGCAAGGCATCACGATATCGAGGTGTCGGTGCTGTGCTCGCAGCTCGAGTTGTCGACCTTGACCGCCGAGCTGGCGTTGCGGATCGCCGAGCACGGGGTTCGCGACGAGCGGTTGGCCACCGCGCTGACCGACCTCGCCGCGCGCAGCCCCGGAAACCCGGCACGCGCCGCACAGCTGTACCGGGCAGCCGCCGACGCCGGGGCCACTGCGCTCAGCGCCCGACTCGCCGACGCGCTTGCCCTCACCGGGGACTGCGTGACGGCGGGTCGGCTGGCCGACGAGCTGTTCGACTCGCCGGATCTGGGTGATCGGGCCGCCGCGGTGCGGATCGCGGCAAGCATTGCGCTGCACGACGGCAGCGCCGCGCAAGCCAACGACCTGTTCCGCTGGCTCGGACCCGCTCCGGATGCCGTCGTCGGCGCCGCGGCTACCATCGCGGCTTTGGCTGCCGGGGACGCGACCGCGGCCAGGGCGGTCGCGGAGACGCCGACCTCCGGTCCCCCGACGTCCACGGCACGGTCCGCACGCAGTATCACCGACGGTCTGGTGATGACACTCGATCAGCCCTACCCCGTCGCGGTGGCACGGTTGAGCCAGGCCGTCGACGCCGACTACGGCGCATCCGGCGGCCAGACCCACGTCGTCCCCGACACCCCGGCCGCCCTCGTCACGTTGGCTGCGCTGCACGGCGGCGACCCGGTGCGCGCCCGCAGCGTGATCACCCGCGCCGTCCGCCACTCCCACGGCGGCGATCAGACCGGTCACACCGATGCGATTTTTGTCACTCACCGGCACCGGCTGCTGCTGGGGTGGGCGTACATGCAGGACGGGCAGCTCCAGGCTGCCGCTGCCGCCGTTCCGACCACCGAGTACTCGACACTGCACCGGCGGGATGCCCTGTGGGCGAGCGCGCTGCAGACCGCCATCGCCCGGCGAAGCGGTGACAGCGGCGCCATGCAGAAGCACTGGTACTCGGCGATGGAGGTGCTGGCCGAGTATTCGGCCGACCTGTTCGCGCTGCTGCCGCTGGGCGAACTGTGGGTCGCGGCCGCCCGGATGCGGCAGGTCGACCAGCTGCAGCACGCCCTGGACGAAGGTTTCGCACTGCTCGCCGGGATGGGTGATCCGGTGCTGTGGTCGGTGCCGCTGCACTGGGCCGGGGTGCACGCCGGCATCCTCGCCAACTCGCCGGACGCCGTCGCCCCGCACGGCCAGGCGTTGACGGCGGCCGCACCGCACACCTATTTCGCCAAGGCGCTGGCCACCGCCGGTCGGACCTGGCTGCGCGTGCTGGCCAACCAGGTCGAGGCCGACGAGGTGAGCGCCGCCGCACGCGCGCTGGCCCAGTTCGGTCATACCTGGGACGCGACCCGGCTGGTGAGTCAGGCCGCACTGCAGACCACCGATCCGCGGGTGTCGCAGACGATGCTGCAGCTGGCCCGCGATCTGAAGCAGACCGTCGCGAGCCCGGAACCGGCAGCCGACGACCGCGGTGCGCCCCCGGCTGCCGGGCCGGCGCGTGCGGCGGCCCACCTGTCGGACCGGGAACGCGAGGTCGCCGAGCTGTTGCTCAACGGCATGCCCTACCGCGATATCGGCGCGCAGCTGTTCATCTCGGCGAAGACCGTCGAACATCACGTCGCCCGCATCCGCAGGCGGCTCGGCGCGGAGTCCCGCTCGGAGATGCTGTCGATGCTGCGCGCGTTGTTGGACTCCCCGGCGCCGGAGTGAGTTAGGACAGCCTTCGTAGCGCCCTTTCCCGGCAGGATGTAACTATGAGCAGGCACCGAGCAAAAGTTACTCGTCGGTAACCTGGACTAAGTTACCTGCCAGTAACCTCATCACCGGAGGACGCGCGTGGAAACGCAGATGCTGATAAGGATCGTGGCCGGGGTCCTGATGATCGCCGTCATCGGTGTGTTCGCCGCCAAGCGGGTGCTGTGGTTGACGAAGCTGATCCGGTCCGGCCAGCCGATGAGCGAATCCAACAATCGCAAGGACCACCTGCAGAAGCGCATCACCACCCAGATCGAGGAGGTGTTCGGTCAGACCCGGTTGCTGAAGTGGAACACCGCCGGCATCGCGCACTTCTTCACGATGTGGGGCTTCTTCATCCTGCTGACCGTGTACATCGAAGCCTTCGGCCTGCTCGTCGACCACGACTTCCACATCCCGGTCATCGGCCGCTGGGACGCACTCGGCTTCCTGCAGGACTTCTTCGCCGTCGCGGTGCTGCTCGGCATCATCACGTTCGCGATCATCCGCATCGTCCGAGAGCCGAAGAAGCACGGCCGTGACTCCCGGTTCTACGGTTCGCACACCGGCGGCGCCTGGCTGATCCTGTTCATGATCTTCAATGTCATCTGGACCTATGCCCTGGTCCGCGGTGCCGCCGTCAACACCGATGTGTTGCCGTACGGCAACGGCGCATTCTTCTCGCAGCTGATGGGCTGGTTGATGTCGCCCCTCGGCTACACCGCCAACTCCTGGATCGAGACGCTGGCGCTGCTGGCCCACATCGCGGTGGCCCTCGGCTTCGCCCTGATCGTGCTGCACTCCAAGCACCTGCACATCGGCCTGGCCCCGATCAACGTCACGTTCAAGCGGCTGCCGAACGGCATGGGCCCGCTGCTGCCGGTGGAGTCCAACGGAGAGATCGTCGACTTCGAGGATCCCGCCGAGGATGCGGTGCTGGGCCGCGGAAAGATCGAGGACTTCACCTGGAAGGGCTTCCTCGACATGACCACCTGCACCGAGTGCGGGCGTTGTCAGTCGCAGTGCCCGGCGTGGAACACCGGCAAGCCGCTGTCTCCCAAGCTCGTGATCATGAACCTGCGCGACCACATGTTCGCCAAGGCGCCCTACTTCCTCGACGGCAAGGAAAGCCCGCTGGAGAACACCCCGGAAGGTGGTCTCGGCGAGGAGATCCGCGGCGAGAAGCACGATGAGAAGCACTCGCACGACCATGTTCCGGAGTCCGGCTTCGAACGAATCCCCGCCGATTCCCCGCTGCAGGCGACCCGCCCGCTGGTCGGCACCCTCGAAGAGGGCGGCGTCATCGATCCCGATGTGCTGTGGTCGTGCACCACCTGCGGTGCCTGCGTCGAGCAGTGCCCGGTGGACATCGAGCACATCGACCACATCGTCGACATGCGCCGCTACCAGGTGATGATGGAGTCGGAGTTCCCCGGCGAACTCGGTGTGCTGTTCAAGAACCTGGAAACCAAGGGCAATCCGTGGGGTCAGAACGCCAAGGACCGCACCAACTGGATCGACGAGGTCGACTTCGACGTGCCGGTGTTCGGCAAGGACGTCGAATCGTTCGAGGGCTACGAGTACCTGTTCTGGGTGGGCTGCGCGGGCTCGTTCGAGGACCGGGCCAAGAAGACCACCAAGGCGGTGGCCGAGCTGCTGGCGACCGCCGGCGTGAAGTATCTGGTGCTCGGCGAAGGTGAGACCTGCAACGGCGACTCCGCTCGCCGCTCCGGCAACGAATTCCTGTTCCAGCAGCTCGCCGCGCAGAACGTGGAGACGCTCAACGGACTGTTCGAGGGCGTCGAGCGGGTAGACCGCAAGGTCGTGGTCACCTGCCCGCACTGCTTCAACACCCTCGGCCGGGAGTACCCACAGGTCGGTGGAAACTACACGGTGCTGCACCACACCCAGCTGCTCAACCGACTGGTCCGCGACAAGAAACTGGTCCCGGTCAAATCCGTCGACGGCGACGGCGGTGGTGCCGACATCACCTATCACGATCCGTGCTATCTGGGCCGGCACAACAAGGAGTACTCGGCGCCGCGCGAACTGATCGGGGCGTCGGGCGCGAAGCTGACCGAGATGCCGCGGCACGCCGACCGCGGCCTGTGCTGCGGCGCCGGCGGCGCGCGGATGTGGATGGAAGAACACATCGGCAAGCGCGTCAACCAGGAACGTGTGGAGGAGGCCATGGACACCGGCGCCTCCACCATCGCCACCGGGTGCCCGTTCTGCCGGGTGATGATCACCGACGGCGTCGACGACGTCGCGGCGAGCCGCGACGTGGAGAAGGCCGAGGTGCTCGACGTGGCCCAGCTGCTGCTGGGTTCGCTGGACAAGAGCGCGGTCGCGCTGCCCGAAAAGGGCACGGCGGCAAAGGAAGCCGAAGAGCGCGCGGCACGTGTCGCGGCGCAGGCCCGTGCCGCCGCTCCCGACGAGGCCGAGGAGTCCGCGCCGGCGGAGGCCACGGCGGGCACCGCCACCAAAACCGAATCGTCGGCTCCGCCGACGGAAACCAAACCCGTCACCGGCCTCGGCATCGCGGGAGCAGCCAAGCGCCCCGGCGCCAAAAAAGCCACCGAACCCACCGGCAGTGCACCCGCCGCTGCGCCGAAGGGCCTCGGCATCGCCGGCGGCGCCAAGCGCCCAGGCGCGAAGAAGACCGCGGCCGCACCTGCCGCCGAGACACCCGCTGACGCCCCGACCGAGGCTCCGGCCACGCCCGAGCCCGAGGTCAAGGGACTCGGCCTCGCGGCAGGGGCACGGCGGCCGGGCGCGAAGAAGGCCCCGGCGAAGAAGGTGGCGCCCAACGAAGGGGAACCGACGGTCGTCCAGCCGCCGAACGTGGATCCGGACAAGGCCGTAGCCGGGACGGAAGCCCCGGACACCGCGGACTCCGATCGCGGCCTGGAGCCCAAATCCGAGCCCGAGGTCAAGGGCCTGGGCATCGCACCCGGCGCCCGCAGGCCGGGGGCCAAGAAGGCGCCTGCCGCTGTTCCCCAGGCTGCACCGGAGCCTGCGCCCGAGCCGACGTCGGAGCCCGCCCCCGAGGCATCGGATCCGGAGCCGACGCCGCCGGCGTCCGGCAACGGTGATGCCCGGGTTGTCGGGGACGAGCCGCCAGTGAAGGGGCTGGGCATCGCCAAGGGTGCCCGCCGTCCCGGCAAGAGGTAACCGGCTCGGCGCTCGACCGCGGATTCGATAATCGCTGGACGCCGGTGGGACACTGATCTGCGTGAGCACCCATCAGTTGCCGTGGCACGCAACCGGCCAGCACGGCCGGCCGCGCACGTTCACGCAGTCGAGCAAGCTGCAGGACGTCCTGTACGAGATCCGCGGACCCGTCCACGAGCATGCATCGCGGCTGGAGGCCGAGGGCCACCGCATCCTGAAGCTCAACATCGGCAACCCCGCGCCGTTCGGGTTCGAGGCGCCCGACGTGATCATGCGCGACATCATCTCGGCGCTGCCGTATGCACAGGGCTACTCGGACTCCAAGGGCATCGTCAGCGCGCGCCGCGCGGTGTTCACCCGCTACGAACTCGTCGACGGGTTCCCGCGTTTCGACATCGACGACGTGTACCTCGGCAACGGCGTCTCCGAGCTGATCACGATGACGCTGCAGGCACTGCTGGACAACGGCGACCAGGTGCTCATCCCGGCCCCGGACTACCCGCTGTGGACGGCATCGACGTCGCTGGCCGGCGGCACCCCGGTGCACTACCTGTGTGACGAGACCCAGGGCTGGCAGCCAGACATCGCGGACCTGGAATCCAAGATCACCGAACGCACCAAGGCGATCGTGGTCATCAACCCGAACAACCCCACCGGCGCGGTGTACACCCGCGAAGTCCTCACCCAGATCGCGGACCTCGCCCGCAAGCACGAGTTGATGCTGCTCGCCGACGAGATCTACGACAAGATCCTCTACGACGACGCCGAGCACATCGCGCTCGCGACCGTGGCGCCCGATGTCCTCACGCTGACGTTCAACGGACTGTCCAAGGCCTACCGGGTGGCGGGCTACCGGTCCGGCTGGCTGGTCATCACGGGTCCCAAGGAACACGCCACCAGCTTCATCGAAGGCATCAGCCTGCTGGCCAACATGCGGCTGTGTCCGAACGTGCCTGCGCAGCACGCTATTCAGGTGGCACTCGGCGGGCACCAGAGCATCGAGGACCTGGTGCTGCCCGGCGGTCGGCTGCTGGAGCAGCGCGACGTGGCGTGGACCCAGCTCAACGAGATCCCCGGGGTGTCGTGCGTGAAACCCGAAGGCGCGCTGTACGCGTTCCCGCGCCTGGACCCCGAGGTCTACGACATCGCCGACGACGAGCAACTCGTTCTGGACCTGCTGCTGCAGGAGAAGATTCTGGTGACCCAGGGCACCGGTTTCAATTGGCCGACACCGGATCACCTGCGGATCGTGACGCTGCCGTGGGCGCGTGATCTGGCCAACGCCATCGAACGGCTGGGCAACTTCCTGGTCAGCTACCGGCAGTGATCTCGTCGACCTGATCGAGGATTCCCCGCTCACGCAGCGTCGACGTCCACGATCCCGTCACCGCACTGATACGCCGATTGAAGATCGACCAACGTTCCTGATGACCGAACCAGTCCCGCAGTGCCGCAACATAACGGGTCAGCGTGTCGATGTCGTCGGTCGCGGCAAGATAGCAGCACGTCTTCTCGTACTGGATCAGCAGGTTGTGCCTGACCGCATGCCGCACCAGCGCCTCGGTGGAGTCAACTCTTTCGACTACATCGAGCATCCGACCCAGGCCTGCACACAGCCCGGCAGCGAACGTCGTCATATCGGTGTCGCAGTGGAAGCGCAGCTCGTAGGGCAGATCGGGCACCAGCGACTCCCAGCGACGGTCGACCAGGTAACCGTTCGGCGGGTGAGCTCCGCGGTCATGCCCCGGGCAGGCTGCATCGACGTCAACAGATCCGACACCGACGTTGACGAAGAACGCGTGCCACGGTGTCACGCCGTTGTGCCAGTTGGGCTGAAAGCCGATCATGTCGTAGAGGGGGCCGCGTCTTCTCCCGAATGTACTGCCCGACATCGTGAATCCGCGCTCGGCGAGAAACGGTCGAATGTCCGTGGCCAGCATCGAGTCGTAGGCCCTCTTCAACAACGATTGGTTCGATAGTCGTCTAATCATGGTTTGCTCAGAGTAAAACGCTCTGGGAAGCCCTCAACGCACCAATGTGACGATCACGAACCGCCCGGCATCGCCCTCTACCCTGTCGGGGTGGCCCACTCACATTCCCACTCGCATTCGCTGAGCGGTCCGTCGCCGCTCGGGCCACTGGCCGCCAAGATCGTCGTCGGGTTGCTGATCGCCTGCGGCGTCGCGACGCTGATCGGCGCGGCGCTGCTGTGGCCCAGTGGGCAGAAGGCCGACATCCCGTTGCCGTTCCAGAACGCCGCAGGTGGCGCGGTGACCACCGAGGCCGGGCACGTGCTGTCCAGCAGATCCGCGCCCTGCGGCAGCCCGTCGGCGGGCGCGGTGCTGACTGCCGAGCCCATCCCCGTGCAGCAGGAAGGCGCGCCGTGCGTGCTGAACCTGGTGGCCATCGACTCCGGCCCCAATCAGGGCGCGAACACGCTGCTGGAGTTCAGCGGCGGGCCCGGTCAGCCCAGCCTCGCCGTCGGCGACGAGGTCCGCCTGAGCCGGACGGTCGACGAGGGCGGCGCCACCACCTACGCGTTCTACGACTTCGCGCGGTCGTGGCCGCTGGCGGCGCTGGCTGCGGTGTTCGCGGTGGTGATCGTCGCGGTGGCCCGCTGGCGCGGGTTGCGCGCCCTGGTCGGCATCGTCATCGCTTTCGGCGTGCTGGTGTTGTTCCTGCTCCCGGCGCTTCGTGACGGTGCCCCCGCCGTGCCGGTGGCGGTGGTCGCGTCCTCGGCGATCCTGTACGCGGTCATCTACCTGGCCCACGGGGTGAGCCTGCGGACCAGTGCCGCCCTGCTGGGGACGTTGGCCTCGCTGGTGCTGGCCGCCTTCTTGTCTTGGGCGGCCATTCACTTCGCGCACCTCACCGGCCTGTCCGAGGACCAGAACAACGAGGTGGCCGCCTACCTGGGCAACGTGTCGATCACCGGTCTGCTGTTGGCAGGATTCATCATCGGATCCCTCGGTGTGCTCAACGACGTCACCGTCACGCAGGCCTCGACGGCGTTCGAGTTGGCCGCCCTCGGCGACGGCTCGTCCCGGCGGGAGGTTTTCGTCGGGGCGATGCGGGTGGGCCGCGACCACATCGCCAGCACCGTCTACACGCTGGTGCTGGCGTATGCGGGCAGCGCGCTACCGCTGCTGCTGCTGTTCAGCGTCGCGAACCGGTCGCTGGGCGACGTGCTGACCACTGAGAGCGTGGCGATCGAGATCGCCCGTTCCGCGGTGGGCGGGATCGCGCTGGCGCTGTCGGTGCCGTTGACCACAGGCATCGCTGCGCTGCTGGCGACGCCGAACCAGGCGGCCCGCTGACCACCCTGGTTTGGTGGTGGACCGCGAGGGTATCCGCCGTCCGTGACCCAGCCCGATCACACCTCCGAAGTGACCCTCGAGGTCGACGGTCACCAGCACTCGCTGACCGTCGACAACCGCCTCTCCCTTCTGGACACCCTGCGAGAACGACTGGGCGCCACGGCACCGAAGAAGGGGTGTGACCACGGCCAGTGCGGATCGTGCACCATCCTGGTCGACGGTCGCCGGGTGACCAGCTGCCTGACGTTCGCGGTCGCCGCCGACGGCGCACGGATCACCACCGCGGCCGGGCTGGGAGACGGCGACGAGCTGCACCCGATGGCCCAGGCTTTCCACGACGAGGACGCGTTCCAGTGCGGCTACTGCACGCCCGGTCAGATCTGTTCGGCCGTGGGGATGTTGGACGAAGCCAAGTCGGGTGCCCCGAGCTTCGTGAGCGAGGACCTCGAGGCCACACCCGAGCTCTCCGACGACGAGATCCGGGAACGGATGAGCGGCAACCTGTGCCGGTGTGCAGCGTACCCGAACATCGTCGCCGCGATCGAGCGGGTGGCCGGTCGGTGAAGCCGTTCGACTATCACGTCGCCACCAGCCCCGCCGACGCCGTGGCGACCATGGCCGAACATCCCCGTGCGGTGTACCTCGCCGGCGGAACCAACCTGGTCGACCACATGAAACTCGGTGTGGCCGAACCGGATCTGCTGGTCGACGTCAGCCATCTCGACCTCTCGGAGGTCGTCCTCATCGACGGCGGGCTCCACATCGGGGCCAACGTGCGCAACAGCGACCTGGCCGCCCACCCGATCATCCGGGCCCAGTACCCGATGCTGGCCCGCGCATTGCTCTCGGGCGCCTCGGGTCAGCTGCGCAACGCGGCCACCACCGGTGGCAACCTGCTGCAGCGAACGAGATGTGTGTACTTCCAAGACATCACCACGCCGTGCAACAAGCGCACACCCGGCAGCGGATGCTCAGCGCTGGGCGGATACGTGCGTTACCACGCGATCCTCGGGGCATCGCCGGACTGTGTGGCCGTGCATCCGTCGGACATGGCGGTCGCCATGGCGGCACTCGACGCAGTGGTGGTGGTTGAGGGCGCCGACGGGGCCCGCCGGATCCCGGCCGCGGAGTTCCATCGACTGCCGGGTGACGAGCCGCAACGTGACACCGTGCTGCACCGCGGTGAGCTGATCACCGCGGTGGAGCTGCCGCCCCCACCATCGGACGCGGTATCGGACTACCGCAAGGTGCGCGACCGGGCGTCCTATGCGTTCGCGCTGGTCTCGGTGGCCGCCGAGTTGAGTTTCGCCGACGACATCGCCACGGCCCGGATCGCGCTGGGCGGTGTCGCACACAAGCCATGGCGTGCCCGCGCTGCAGAACAGGTGCTGGTCGGAGCGCCGGCCACCGAGGACGTGTTCACCGCGGCCGCCGACGCCGAGCTCACCGCAGCGGAAGCGTTGCCCGGCAACGAGTTCAAGATCGAGCTGACCCGCCGCACGCTGACGGCACAGCTTCGCATGTTGACCGAACGGGGTTTGCGATGACACTGCTGGAACCCCACAGCATCGGCGCATCAGTCGCGCGGCGCGACGGGCGTGCGAAGGTCACGGGTTCGGCGCCGTATGCGTTCGAACAGCAGGTCCACAACCCGGCATATCTGCATCCGGTGCAGGCCACCATTGCCCGCGGCCGGGTGGTCGCCATGGACACCACCGCGGCCCGCACCGTCGCCGGTGTGCTCGACGTGCTGACGGTGTTCGACGCCCCCGAGTTGGCGGATACCTCGGACGGTGAACTCGCGATCCTGCAGGACAACCGGGTGCACTTCCGAGGCCAACTCATCGGCGGTGTGGTGGCCGAGACAGCCGAGATCGCCAGGGAAGCAGCCGCACTGGTCGAAACGGAGTACATCGAACACCCGCACGACGCCGAGCTGCGACGCGATCACCCCGGTCTCTACACCCCCGAGTCGGTCAACCCGTCGTACCCCCCGGACTCCGACGACGGTGATGTCGACGCGGCGCTGGCCGCCGCCGAGGTCACGGTGGACCAGACCTACACCACCCCGATCGAGCACAACAACCCGATGGAGCCGCACGCCTGCATCGCGACATGGAGCACCAGCGACGGCTCGCCCACCGTGACGATGTACGACTCAACGCAGGGGGTGCACGTGGTGCGCAAGACCCTGGCGCCGGTCTTCGGTGTGGAACCCGAGCAGTTGCGCGTCGTCGCACCGCACGTCGGCGGCGGGTTCGGCTCCAAGGGTGCCCCGCATGCCCACGACGTGCTGACGTTGATGGCCGCCCAACGCGCACAGGGGCGGCCGGTGAAGCTGGCGCTGACCCGTCAACAGATGTTCTCCCTCGTGGGCTACCGCACCCCGACCATCCAGCGACTGCGACTGGGTTCAGATCGCAGCGGCCGGCTCACCGCGCTGGTCCACGATGTGATCGAACAGACGTCCGCTGTCAAGGAATTCGCCGAGCAGACCGCGGTGACGTCACGCAAGATGTACGCCTCCCCGAACCGTCGGACATCACACCGGCTCGCCGCACTCGACGTACCCGTACCGTTCTGGATGCGGGCGCCCGGCGAGTGCCCCGGCACCTACGCCGCCGAGGTCGCCATGGACGAGCTCGCGGTGACCTGCGGCGTCGACCCGATCGAACTGCGCATCCGCAACGAACCAGCGGTCGACCCGGAGACCGGCAAGCCATGGTCGGGCCGCCACCTCGTCGAGTGTCTGCGAACCGGGGCCGAGCGGTTCGCGTGGTCGTCACGCGACCCGCGCCCGGCCGGACGGCTCGTCGGTGACTGGTACACCGGCACCGGCGTCGCCGCCGCGACCTACCCCGGGATGGCCATGCCCGGCAACTCCGCCCGCATCAGCTACGTCGCCGAGGGACGCTACCTGGTCGAGATCGGGGCAGCCGACATCGGCACCGGCACGTGGACGACGCTGTCGCAGATCGCTGCCGATGCGCTCGGCTGTGACCTCGCCGCGGTGGACCTGCAGATCGGCAGCACCGACCTGCCCCCCGCCTCGGTAGCCGGGGGCTCGACGGGCATCACGTCGTGGGGGTCGGCGATCGTGGGCGCGGCCCGCCGGTTCCGCCGCGACCACGGCGACCCACCCGCCGTCGGGGCGACGACCCTGGCGCAGGCTCCCGAGAATCCCGGCGACGACGAGGTCACCGTGCAGTCGTTCGGCGCACACTTCGTCGAGGCGCACGTCAACCGCGACACCGGCGAGGTCCGGATTCCGCGCATGCTCGGCGTGTTCTCGGTGGGCCGCGCCATCAACGCGCGCACCCTGCGCTCCCAGCTGATCGGCGGGATGATCATGGGCCAGTCGATGGCACTGCACGAAGACAGCGTCCGCGACCCGCGGTTCGGCCACGTGGTCACCCAGGACCTGGCCGAGTACCACATCAGCGCGCACGCCGACGTGATGGACGTCGACGCGATCTGGCTCGACGAGGTCGAGGAGCACTCCAATCCGATGGGCTCACGCGGCGCCGGCGAGATCGGCATCGTCGGAGCGGCCGCCGCCGTCGTGAACGCCGTCTACCACGCCACCGGCGTGCGGGTCCGCGACCTGCCGGTCACCCTGGACAAGGTTCTCGCCGGGCTGCTGTGACGATCAGCGCTCCAGCAGCTCCAGCAGGTAGGCGCCGTACCCGGACTTGAGCAGCGCCTGCGCCCTGGCGGCCAGCGCGTCGTCGTCGATGAAGCCGACCCGCCACGCGACCTCCTCGGGCACGCTGATCTTCAGGCCCTGTCTGCGTTCGATGGTGCGCACGTAGTCGCTGGCGTCGAGCAGTGAGTCGAAGGTCCCGGTGTCCAGCCAGGCGGTGCCACGCGCCAGCACCTCGACCGACAGCCGGCCCGCGTCGAGATAGGTCTGGTTGATCTCGGTGATCTCGTACTCGCCGCGCGCCGACCTGCGCAGCGACCGCGCGATGTCCACGACGTCGTTGTCGTAGAAGTACAGACCGGGCACCGCGTAGTGCGACTTGGGCGTGGCCGGCTTCTCCTGCAGCGACAACGCCGTGCCGTCGGCAGCGAACTCGATCACCCCATAGGCCGCCGGGTTTGCCACCCAGTACGCGAAAATCGCTGCGCCGCTGAGGTTCTGGAACCTACTCAGACTCGTGCCCAGGCCGGGACCATAGAAGATGTTGTCCCCCAACACCAATGCCACGGAGTCGTTTCCGATGTGGTCGGCGCCGATCACGAAAGCCTGCGCGAGACCGTCCGGCTGATCCTGGACGGCGTAACTCAGATTGATGCCGAGATCGGCACCGTCACCGAGCAACCGGTGAAATCCCGGGGCGTCCTGCACCGTGGTGATCACCAGGATGTCGCGGATGCCCGCCATCATCAGCGTGGACAGCGGGTAGTAGATCAGCGGCTTGTCGTAGACGGGCACCAGCTGCTTGCTGACACCCATCGTGATGGGATACAGCCGGGTACCCGAACCCCCGGCCAGGATGATCCCGCGCATCAGCCGGTCAGATCCGCTTCGGTCAGCTCGGTCGCGGCCAGTGCGGCGGCCAGGTCGTCGTGCCGGAACACCGACGTCACCTGGTCCTCGACCACCCGAAACGCTGATGCCGCGGTGCCAACTTCCCCGGTCACGGACGTGATGCGCTGTTCGACGACGACCACGCCGTCGTGGACGTAGATCCTCCCCGGCTCGGCCTTGCCGTCGAGATTGCGGGCCCATTCGGTCAGGGCGGCGTGCCCCTGGCCGGCGCCGTCGGCGTCGCCGATCTCGATGTCGTCGCTGGACAGCGACAGCAGCGTGTCGAAGTCCCCGGCGTTGAGCGCGTCGTGCCAGGCAAGGACGGTGGCCATCTCCGAAGTGGTCATGTCCGCGAAACTACTGCAATTGTTCGTCTCCGACGAAGTGCACCATCAGTACGGCGTGCTGTCCAGCCAGGCGTCCCAGACGGCGGTGTCACCGAATACCTCGAGTCCGGCCTCGGTGGCGGTCTTGCGGCGCACGGTGGCCAGCAGCAGTTCGGTGACGGGTCCGCGCAGCGCCACGCTTCCCTTGCTGTGGCTGTGCGACCACCACACGCCGTCGTCGTCGTGGACGATGGTCCACTCCCCCGTCGGGCCCAGTTTCTCCTCGGTGGCGTGCAGGTGGATGGACTGTCCGCGGTCCAGCATGACGGAGTTGCGCTTGTCGACGCACGCCCGTTCCAGCCACTCGCTGAGCGCGTCGCCGGCCAGCTCCGGCGGCAGGTCGAACTCGGCGCCGAGGGCCAGCGCCGCGTCCGCTCGGTGCACGGTCGCCTCGTGCAGCCGCCGCCGGATCCACCATCCCGCCGGCCGGGGGCCGATGAACGTCCACACCCGGGCGTCGGAACCCACCCTGTCGACGGCGTCGATCACCAGCTGCGCGCCGTCGTTGAGCCAGTCGATCGCTGCGTCGGTGTCGTCCGGCGGCTTGCCGTCGCGCACATCGCGCGGATCCAGCGGCTGGCTGTGTCGGTCGCTGATGATCTGTGCGGCCCAACGGTTTCCGCGGCCGACATGCCGGAACAGCTGCCGCAGTGTCCAGTCTCCGCAGGTGGGCACCGGCGTCGCCGGATCCGCCGATCTGATCAGGTCACCGAAGGCTCGAGTCTGCTCGAGCAGGGATGCTCGGAAGTCCACCTCATGAACCTAACGCGGCGCGCGCCTTGCCAAGGGTGATCGGCAAGGTTGACCATCCGCGCAGCACGCGGGTGTCGCGCCGGCTGCCTGCTCCCGCCAGGCGGGCATCGGGATAGCGCTCGAAGAACGTCCGCAGCCCCACCTCCCCCTCGGCACGGGCCAGCGCGGCGCCCAGGCAGAAGTGCCGACCGCCGGAGAACGACAGGTGCTTGCCCGCGTTGTCGCGCTCGATGTCGAAGCGGTGCGGATCGTCGAACACCTTGGGATCGCGGTTGGCGCCGGCCAGGTGGATGATGACGAGCTCACCGCGCTTGATCTCGGTGCCGGCGACCTCGACGTCCCGGCGGGCGAAGCGCGCGCTCATCTGCACCGGAGAATCCAGCCGCAGGATCTCCTCGACCGCGGTGGGCCACAGCTCCGGACGGGCCGACAGTGCCTCGAGCTGTCCGGGAGTGTCCAGCAGCATCCGGATGCCGTTGCCGAGCAGGTTCACCGTGGTCTCGAAGCCCGCTGCCAGGACCAGTCCGGCGGTGGCCTGCAGTTCACGCTCGGAGAGCCGTGCCTCCTCGGCCGAGTCCTCACTGGCCTGGATGAGCTGGCTCATCAGGTCGTCGCCGGGGTTGCGGCGCAGCTCCCGCAGATGCCCGCCCAGCCAGTTGTTGAACCCGACGAGGCCCTCGTGCACCTGCATGTACTGCCGCCAGGACAGCCCGATGTCGAGGCCGGGCGCCCCGAGCTCCCCGAAGTGCAGGATGTGCTGTCGGTCGCGC
This sequence comes from Mycobacterium sp., assembly GCF_049683355.1. Classification (GTDB taxonomy): domain Bacteria; phylum Actinomycetota; class Actinomycetes; order Mycobacteriales; family Mycobacteriaceae; genus Mycobacterium. The sequence goes on along the minus strand of NZ_JBAUJB010000289.1, from coordinate 2,783 downwards.
TCGGGCACGCCGAGGATGTCGCTGATCACCGCGACCGGCAGCTGCGAGCAGTACCGCTCGACGATGTCGACGACGTCGCGGCCGTCGCCGCGGGACTCGGCTTCGAGATCGTCGAGGAGCTGGTCGGCGGTCTGCTGGACCCGGTCGCGCAGCGCGGCGACCGCCCGGGGGGTGAATACCGAGGACACCAGCTTGCGGCAGCGGGTGTGATCCGGCGGCTCGATCGACAGCAGCGAGGGTGGCTCAATCGGATGCAGCAGCCCGGGATGGGTCTTGTCGTTGATCCACCGCAGCGGCTGGGGCAGTCCGCCACCCAGCGACGACACCCGGAAATCGTCGGAACGCAGCAGCTCGTGGGCCACCCGATGGTCGAAGGTCAGCAGGACCGCACGGCACCTGATGATCGGGCCGCGCTCGCGCAGCTCGTCGGCGAACGCGGCGGGATCGGCGCGCACGGCTGGGTCGGAGATCAGCCGGGCCTGCGGGTCCCCGGTGCGGCGGACACCGACCTTGGACATCCCGCGGATCACTCCGTGCAGGGCCAGCCAGCGGATTCTCTGCTGCAGATGAACTGCCATCACTCGAGTTTAAGCAGGGGCCGCAGATCGGCCAAGGAATCGAAGAGATGCCAGATGTAGGACGACGAGCCGTTCTCCCGGTGCGCATGCAGATCCGCCAGTTCGGGATCGTTGCGATAGCTGTCGAAGGCGTCCTTGGAATCCCACTCGACGAGGATCAGCACGGTGCGCGGCTCGACGTCGCCGGTGACGGATTCGCGGAACTGTCCGAGAGCGACGACGCGGCCGCCGTGTTCGGCGACCTCCTTCGGCGAACGTTTCGAATAGGCCAGGTACTCGTCGCGGTCGGCGATGTCGAACAGGTTCAGCGCGTACACGGTCATGGTCGCGACGCTACGCCGCCGACGGTGGCCCCTCCGCCCGGCCCAACGCGTGTACCCGCCAGCCCGCCTGCCGCCACAGCGCGGCGTCGAGGCAATTACGGCCGTCGACAACAACTCTGGCGCGCACGATCTGCGCCAGCGTCTCGGGTTGCAGCTCGACGAACTCGTTCCATTCGGTCAGCACCAGCACCGCATCCGCCCGGTCGCAAGCCTCCACCGCCGACGTCGAATAGTTCAGCGTGGGGAACACCCGCCGCGAGTTCTCCATCGCCTTGGGGTCGTAGACGTTGACGGTGGCCCCGTTGAGCTGCAGCATTCCGGCCACGTTGAGCGCCGGCGAGTCACGCACGTCGTCGGATTCGGGTTTGAAGGCCGCGCCGAGTACCGCGACGTTCGCCCCCAGCAGGGAACCGCCGCACGCCCTGGTCGCCAGCTCCACCATCTTGACCCGGCGGCGCATGTTGATGCTGTCCACTTCGCGCAGGAACGTCAGCGCATGGTTGGCGCCGAGCTCGCCGGCGCGGGCCATGAACGCGCGGATGTCCTTGGGCAGGCAGCCGCCGCCGAAACCGAGTCCTGCGTTGAGGAATCGCCTGCCGATGCGGGCATCGTATCCGAGCGCGTCGGCCAGCAGGGTGACATCGGCGTCGACGGCTTCGCACACCTCGGAGATCGCGTTGATGAACGAGATCTTGGTCGCCAGGAACGCATTCGCCGACACCTTGACCAGCTCGGCGGTCTGCAGGTCGGTCAGCAGAAACGGCACGCCGTCGTCGAGCAGGGATGCGTACAGCGCCCGGATCGCGTCTTCGGCGAGAACCGAATCCCGCTGCACACCAAGGACAATACGATCGGGGTGCAGGGTGTCGTGGATCGCGAACCCCTCGCGCAGGAACTCGGGGTTCCACGCCACCTCGACGCCCACCCCCTCGCCGGCGAGGCTGCGGGCGCGCTGGCACAGTTCGGCGGCCGTGCCCACCGGCACGGTGGACTTGCCCACGATCACGGCGGGGCGTCGCAGCAGCGGGACGAGGGTGTCGATCACCGCGTAGACATGGCGCAGGTCGGCACCGTATTCGCCCTTCTTCTGCGGGGTGCCCACCCCGAGGAAGTGCACGTCGGCGAACTCCGCAGCCTCGGCGTAGTCGGTGGTGAAACGCAGTCGACCATCGTTCAGGTTGCACTGCAGCATCTTTCGCAAACCAGGCTCGTAGAAAGGCACGTCACCGCCGGACAGCTTGGCGACCTTGCCCGGGTCGATGTCGACACCGAGGACGTCATGGCCCAGCTCGGCCATCCCCACCGCGTGGGTCGCTCCGAGGTAGCCGGTACCGAAGACAGTGCATCGCATACTGCCTCTCTAGGCAGCCGGGATGAGCTGACCGCTACGCGACACTGAGCGCCGGGCCAACGGCAGGTGAATGCTAGCCGCGGCCACCGTCCGACGAGCATAAGACCAGGAAGCAACCGTCACCGTTGAGGTCGCCGGGCACTCCACTGCCCGAGGAACCCGAGCCGCCACGCGAGGAGCCCGAGTCGCCGGATCCACGGCCGCTGCTGCTGCTCGAAGATCCCGAACCGGAACCACCGCTGGAGCCGGAGCCGCTACCGGGCAACGGCCACTGGGACTGTTGCGGAACCTGCGGAACTGTCGGGACCTGCGGAACGGTCGGTCGCGGTGTCGTCGGCACCACCGTCGTCGGCCTGGGCGTGGTCGGCCGCGGAGTCGCGGTCTGCGTCGGCGCCTCGGATTCGTCCTCGTCGGCGTCCCGCTCCCACGGCGGTTGCCACCGCGGCCATTCCCGTTGCGGCAAAACGATCACCGGCGGCGGCACCACCACGGGAGGTGCGACCACCGGGGGCGGGGCCACCGGGGCGGGAG
>NZ_JBAUJB010000288.1:0-2369 GCF_049683355.1 Mycobacterium sp. | reverse complement strand
CCACCATGAGAAGTGGCACGGGCTCGAAGGTCCGCGCGGCGATCTCCCGGGTGGCGATGCTGTACAGGTCGAACGAGTACGGCACCGCGGTGACCAGCGACGTGGTCTTGAGCAGGCTGATGACCTCATTGCCGGTCGGCGGGATGATCACCCGCATCGCCTGGGGCAGCACCGTGCGCCGCATCGCCATGCTCCACGACATGCCCAGCGCCGTGGACGCTTCCATCTGCCCTTCCGGCACCGAGGTGATGCCCGCACGGATGATCTCGGCCATGTAGGCGGCTTCGTTGAGTGCCAGGCCCACGATCGCCAGCGCGAACGGAATGGACAGCGCCTGCAGGTCGAACTGGAACAGCGACGGCCCGAACGGCACCCCGAGCTGCAGGTTCTGGTAGATCGTCGGGAACAGCCCCCAGAACGCCAACTGCACGTACACCGGGGTGCCGCGGAAGATCCACAGGAACACCCACGACACCGCGCCCAGCACCGGGTTGGACGACAGCCGCATCACGGTCAGCGCCACCCCGAGGACGATGCCGATCACCATCGAGTAGACGGTCAGCTGAAGGGTGTTGAACACCCCGAGCAGGACCCGCTCGTTGAACAGGTACTCGGAGTAGGTCGACCACCCGTATGCCGGGTTGGTCGCGGCTCCGTACAGGAACAGCCCGACCAGCACGATGATGACGCCCGCCGCCACCCACCGCCAGGGGTGGCGCAACGGGACGGCATCGATGGCTTCCGGCGGCTTGCCGACATCGGTCATGTGTGCGGCCCCCGGCGGGTCAGGAGACCGCGCCGTTGATGACCGGCTTGTCGATCATGCCCTCCTCGAGACCCCAGTTGGCCGCGATCTCTTCGTAGGTGCCGGTCTCGATCAGATGCTCGAGGGCCTGCAACAGCGACTGGGCCAGCGGCGAGCCCTTCTCCACCGGCCACCCGTAGGGCGCCGAATCGAAAACCTCGCCGGCCTGCTCCAGCTTGCCGTTGGTCTGTTTGATCGCATACAGCGTCACCGGCGAATCCGCCGACATCGCGTCGGCCTGACCGAGGACCACGGCATTGGTGGCGGCATCCTGGCTGTCGAACGGGACGATCTCGATCGGCGGCTGGCCTTCATCGGTGCACTTCTGGCTGCGGGCGGGCAGTTCATCGGTCTCCTGGACCGTCGTCGCCTGCACCGCGACCTTCTTGCCGCACGCGTTCTCCGGATCGATGCCACCACCGACGGGCTGCGCCCACAGGGTGCCCGCGGAGAAGTAGGTGACGAAGTCGACCTGTTCCTCCCGCTCCTTGCTGTCGGTGAACGACGACATCCCGACGTCGAACGTGCCGCCCTGGATGGACGGGATGATCTTGGCGAAGTCGGCCTCGCGGTACTCCGGGGTCAGCCCCAGGGTGCCGGCGATCGCGTTCATCAGGTCGACGTCGAATCCGACGATCTTGCCGTCGGGATCCTTGAACTCGTTCGGGGCGTAGGGGATGTTCACCCCGATGATCAGCGTGCCCGCCGAACGGATGTCCTCCGGGACGGTCTGCGCGATCGCGTCGACGGTCTCGGCCTGTGGGGCTTCGGTCGGCGAGGACGGGTCGCTGGTCTCGGAGCTGCTCGAACAACCCGAAAGAGCCAGGGCGCCGGTGGCGGCGAACACCGCCGCGATACGCCAGAACCTGGGCCGGCGGTCGTGGATTTCACCGAACACGGTTGCCTCTACTTTCTACTTCGGGTCGTCAGCGTCGTGCGCCTGGGTCCCCGCGTATTCCCCAGCCAAGGACGTTAACGACCGATGACCCGACGCGCAGCGCCGGTAACGAGACATTAACGACCGCATTGAGACATCACAGCCGTACTGCGAAATCCGGCTGGCCCCCGTGGCGGTATGCGACACTTCGCGCATGGAAACCGCCGCTCCCCCAAGCATGTTGCAGCACCTGTGGAAGAACACGTTGTTTTCCGGGGTGCTAGCCGTGATTCTCGGGATCATGGTCCTGGCCTGGCCCGGGATCACCATCCTGGTCGCCGCGCTGTTTTTCGGCGCCTACCTGTTGATCACGGGTATCACGCAGGTCTTCTTCGCGTTCAGCCTCCATGTGTCGGCCGGTGGCCGGGTGCTGTTGTTCGTCAGTGGCGCAGCGGCACTCATCCTGGCGGTTCTGTGCTTCCGCAGCCTGCAGGAATCGATCCTGCTGCTGGCCATCTGGATCGGAATCGGCTTCATCTTCCGTGGCGTGGCGACCGCGGTGTCGGCGATCAGCGATCCCACCCTCCCCGGCCGTTGGTGGGAGGTCTTCATCGGCGTGATCAGTCTGATCGCCGGGGTGATCCTGCTGGCCTCGCCGTTCGAGTCGCTGGCGACGCTGACCATGGT
>NZ_JBAUJB010000287.1:0-31375 GCF_049683355.1 Mycobacterium sp. | reverse complement strand
GCCCGGCGTCATAGACCACGGTCAGCGACTCCACCCCGGCGACCAGGTCCGCATAGCGGGTCACCAATTCGTCGATGACCGCGCTGAACTGGGTGACGTCGGGCCGGTCTCCGGGGTAGGCATGGCTAGGGCCTACTCACGGGAAGCGCCCGGGCGGAGCAGAGCCCAGGACGGCAGAGCCCAGGACGGCGCTATCCGGAAACAGTCCGGGGAACCTCGACGGCGTTCTCCCGGATGATGATCGGATCACCGACATTGACAGCATTCAAGTACCATTCGGCATCTTCGGTGCTGAGACCGATACAGCCGTGGCTGGTGTTCTCGAATCCCATTTGGTTGACCGCCCACGGAGCGGAGTGCACGAACAGCCCTCGCTGGGTGAACCGGACGGCGTACTCCACGTCCAGCAGGTAGCCGTCTTCAGAGTCGATGGGAATCCCGACGCTGCTCGAATCCATCACGATGTCGCGTTCCTTGGCCAACACGGTGTAGATCCCCACCGGCGTCGGGTATTCCGGACGGCCCATCGAGGCCGGGAACACCCCGGGCTGACCCCAGTTGGGCCGGTGATGTGGCGCCGGCAGCTCCTCGGGGGGCTTTCCGTCGACGGTCACGGTGAAGGTGTGGCCTGAGAGGTCGGCGACACCGATGACGGCCGGACCTGTCTCGAAGTTCCTGGTCGGCAAGTTGTCGAACGCGAGCTTGACCGTACTGTGTGCCGGCCAGAAGCGGTCCGGAACCCAATGCAGGACAGTGTTTTCCACCCACTCGAACTTGCCTGTCATAGGAGGCTCGGACGTGACTTCCAAGGCTCGTTCGGCCGCGCGGCGGTTGACCACCGGGCCGTCGAAGGTGACCACCAGCGGATGCGCCACACCCACCACTGCGCCCTCCGCAGGGGACAGAGCGGCGATATCGAGCTGCGGCGACCAACTTGCCGCGCTACTGGTATCCACCGGTCCGACGACCACGCTCGCAGCCACTACGCCCATCGCGAGGACACTCCGAACAGCCACGCGCATGGTTCTCCGCATCCTTGGAACTATCAAGATCGTCAATGTCTGATAGTAGGTCAAGAGGTGCCTACCGAAAGATGTTGCGCGCCTTCGATTCGATCAAGGCTTCGTCACGCTTGCGCAACGGCGCCCCAGTAACTCCGGGTCGGGAGCTCGTCTGCGGCTCGCCGCAACGGGCATCAGCGCGCGATGCCGGAGATGATCCGGTCGCAGACCGCATACATGTCCTCCCTCGCCTGCACCGGGTCCGCGGCGCGCGAAACGTAGAGCGCCGCCTCGTCGAGCGCACCGAGCAGGATGTGCGCGGTCGGCCGCACGGGCTGCTCGGGGATCACGCCGTCGGCCACCGCCTGGCCGAGCAAGGCCTCGATCACCCCGAGGCCGTACTTCAGTCCGACCTCGCGCCACCGGTCCCAACCGAGCACCGACGGCGCGTCGATCAGGACGATGCGCTGGACGTCGGGCGCCGAGCAGAGATCCAGGAACAGGCGGGCACCCGTCCTCATGGCCGCGAGTGGGTCTGCCGGACCCGACCCGGCGAGACCGTCGGCTATCTTCTCGACCAACTCGGCTTCCACCTGCTCGTGTACCGCCGCGAACAGCTCGGTCTTGTCGGCGAACTGGTGGTAGAGCGCACCACGGGTGACGCCTGCCGCTTCGACGATCGACTGCGTGGATACGTCGACAAAAGCATTGGTGGAGAACTGCTTTCGCGCGGCAGCGAGCAGGGTGGCGCGGGTGGCCGCGGTGCGCTCGGCTTGAGACCGGCGGGGCGAGGGGTTGACTTCCATACAGCCTGTACGTAACTTTCATACTCAGTGTCTGTAAATGCCGACGAGAAGGATAACCGAGATGTCCCAACTCACGTTGTCTGCGGCCACGGTCGAGTACCGCGAGTCCGGGCCGAAGGATTCGGCGTTTCCTCCGGTGCTCTTCCTCCACGGCGCACTCGTCGACTCACGACTGTGGGACGCCGTCGCCGCCTCCCTCGCCGCTCAGGGCTACCGGTGCCTGCAGCCGAACCTGCCGCTGGGTGCGCACACGGTTCCCGTGACCGACCGCGGCGTGCTCACCCCCGCCGGGGTCGCGGGTCTGCTGCACGAATTCCTGACCCGGCTCGGCCTCGACGATGTGACGCTGGTCGGCAATGACACCGGCGGCGGCCTGTGCCAATTCCTGATCGATGCCCATCCGGAGCGGGTCGGCCGGCTCGTCCTGACCAACTGCGACGCGTTCGACAAGTTCCCGCCGTTCCCGTTCAACGCGATCTTCGCGCTGATGCGCACGCGCGTGTCGGTCACGGCTCTGATGGCGATGATGGGGCCGACGGTGCTACGACACTCGCCGGCCGGCTTCGGACTGCTCGCCAACAACCTCGACCCCGACCTGACCGCGTTCTGGCTGCAGCCCGCCCGTACCGACCGCAGGATTGCCGCCGACTTCGCCGCGCTGGCGCGTGGCATCGGCGGCACCGATCTCACCGACGTCGCGCCGCGATTGCACCGTTTCACCAAACCGGTGACGGTCGTGTGGGGTCTGGGCGACCGGTGCTTCACACCGGCCCTGGGCCGGCGTCTGGCGGCTCTGTTCCCCGATTCGACCTTGGTCGAAGTTCCGGCTGCGTCGACCTTCGTCCCACTGGACGACCCTGTCGCCGTGAGCGAGGCGATCATGCGGACCGCCGGGGCGAAGACGTAACGGTCAATCGAACACCGGGAGCGGCTCGCCGACCCGGTAGGACTCGATGACCTCGATGTGCTCGAAGAGTTCCTCGAGGCCGAACTGGTAGTCGTCGTCGGCACCGACGAACACCACGTGTGCGATGTCGCCGCCCTCGGCTTCGATGAGCGCGACGACCGTCGCGGTGGCCATGTCGGGATCGGCGACCTCAGCGTACGACGGTGGCCAGAACCAGAGCACCCCCGTGTCGTCGTCGGTGTCCTCGCTGAAGACCCAACCGCGTTGGGTGAGCTGCGCGTCGAAGTCCTCGAGATCGGCGACCACTTCGGCGACGCGCTCCTGCACGTCGTCGGACGAGAACGCCAGACCGCGGGCCGCCTGGCGCTTGCGGCGTCGCGCCTTCTTGGCGTCGGACTTTCGGGACACTCAGCTCAGCGCCCGGTCCAGGTCGGCGATCAGATCCTCGGTCCCTTCCAACCCGACCGACACCCGCACCACGCCGTCACCCAGCCCGATCGCCGCACGCCCCTCCGGCCCCATCGCCCGATGGGTCGTGGTGGCCGGATGCGTGATCAGCGATTTGGAGTCACCCAGGTTGTTGGAGATGTCGATGACCTGCAGCTTGTCCAGTACCTCGAACGCCCGCGCCTTGCTGGCGCCCTCGAGCTCGAATGTCACCACGGTGCCGCCGCCGGTCATCTGGCGCTTGGCCAGGTCGTACTGCGGATGCGACTCCAGGAACGGATATTTGACCCAGCTCACCGAGGGGTGGGCCTCGAGGAACTCGGCGATCCGGTGCGCGGACGAATTCTGGTGCTGCACCCGCAACGCCAGCGTCTCCAGACCCTTCAGCAGCGTCCACGCGTTGAACGGGCTCAGCGCGGGGCCGGTGTGGCGCATCAGCTTCTGCACCGGCTCGTCGATGTACTCCTTGCTCCCCAGAATGGCCCCGCCCAGCACCCGGCCCTGGCCGTCGATGTGCTTGGTGCCGGAGTAGACGACGACGTCGACGCCGAGGGGGAAGCCCTGTTGCAGGATCGGGGTGGCGAAAACGTTGTCCAGCACGACTTTTGCGCCGGCAGCGTGCGCCATCTCGGACACCGCGGCGATGTCGACGAGCTGCTGCATCGGGTTGGACGGCGTCTCGAAGAAGACGGCCTGGGTGGGCACCGACAGTGCCTCTTCCCACTGGGACAGGTCGTCACCGTCGACCAGCACCGTCTCCACCCCCCAGCGTGGGAGGATCTCGTTGCAGACGACGAAGCACGACCCGAACAGGCTGCGCGCGGCGACCAGCCGGTCCCCGGCGCCCAACAACGCACCCAGGGACGTGAACACCGCCGACATCCCGGAGGACGTCGCAAAACAGGCGGGCGCACCTTCGATCAGCCGCAGCCGCTCCTCGAACATCGAGATCGTCGGGTTGCCGTAGCGCGAGTAGACGTAACGGTCGATCTCACCGGTGAACGCCTTCTCCGCGTCGGCGGCCGTCTTGTAGACATAACCCGACGTCAGATACATCGCCTCGGAGGTCTCCTCGAAGCCCGACCGCAGCAGCCCACCGCGCACGCCGATGGTGGCCTGGCTGACGCCTTCGGGCAGCGGGGCCGGCACCCGAACCGAAGCCGCTTCTCCTCCTCGCGTGCGGGCCGGCACCTCGTCGCTCACGACTGTCTCCAGGGCAGCCCGAGGGCGCGCCAGCCCGTGGCCCCGCGGTGTTTGTGCTCGTCGAGGTTGCCCTCGAAACCGTCCAGCATGTTGTAGGACGGGGCGATACCGGCCTCCGTCGCGGCCTCCGCAGCGGGGATGGAGCGGTTGCCCGAACGGCACAGGAACACCACCGGGCGCTCCCCCGGGGTGACACCCGCGCCCAGCAGATCGTCGACGAAGCCGTCGTTGTGGGTGCCGTCGGTGCGATTCCACTCGACGTAGACGACGTCGCGATTCAGGCTGGAGAGGTCGGCCACCCCGACGAAGCGCCACTCGGCCTCCGTCCGACAGTCGACCAGGACTGCTTCGGGGTTCTCGCTCAGCAGCTTCCAGGCCTCGTCAGGCGTGATATCTCCCGCATAACTCACGGTCGTGAGTGTCCCACAGCTAACTGGGGCCGGTCGAACAGACCTTCCATACCCCGTCCTGGCGCACGAAGGCGATCTCGACCGTCTCCTTGGCGTCGGGGTCGCTGTCGAAATAGTAGGTGACGTCCGCGGTGGCCCGGTCACCGTCGATCACCACGCCACCGGTCCCCTCGACGAACCGCTCGCCTCGCCCGTCAGCCGAATCACGTTGCTCGTCCATCACTTCGGACTCCGACCCGTGCTCCTGGGCGCAGGTGTAGGCACGGAAGTCGGCGTAGGCCTGCCGCTGCAACGCATCGTTCTGCGCGGCCACGGCACGGCCGATCTGCTGCTGATCGGTGAGGTCGTCGCCGGAGAACACGTTGAACAGCCACACCGCGATCACCACGGCGACGATGATCGTCAGCGCACCGAGGAACGGGCCGGCGGTGCCGCCCTCCGACGACGAGTCAGACGGTTCGGTCACCGCGTCACCGCAGCCTGCGCAGGGCCGCCGCCACCCGGCGCGCCCGGTCGCGAGCCACGATCGGATCGGGAGCGGTGGCGGTCGACAGCCAGAGCCATCGCCGGACCGCCGTGGCGTCGGCGTGGCTGAACAGTCGCACGTCGCTCTCGGCGACGGCCAAGGCTTCGGCGAGGACGGATCGCTGTTGCGCGGCGTCGGCCTCGGGGTGTTCCGACTCGGTGGGCGCATATTCCATCTGGACCGCGCCCGGCGAGATCATGATCGTGTCGACGGGAAGACCCAGGATGGCGCGAGCGTGCAACTCGAACTCGGAGAGCCGCTGGGAGCGCAACGTCACCAGGCCGCTGTCGTGGGGTCGCGGCCGGACGTTGGAGAAGTAGACCTCGTCCCCGCGGACCAACAACTCCACGCTGAACACGCCGCGCCCGCCCAGCGAGTTCACGATGCGGGCGGCGATCGACTTGGCCGCGTCCAGCGCCGCCGGCGAAAGCTGCTGTGGCTGCCAGGCTTCGAGAGTGTTGCCGCCCGGCTGGTGGTGGCCGATGGGCTCACAGAAATGGACCACCGGCCCCGTCGGGCCAGTGGTGCGCACCGTCAGCAGCGTGACCTCGAAGTCGACCTCCACCACGGTTTCGGCCATCACGCGTTGCAGGCTGAGCCGGCCGCCGGCGACGGCCCGGCGCCACGCGGGCTCGACGTCCTCGGGCCGCAACAGCACCGACTCCCCCTCTCCCGGAGCGGCGGCGACCGGCTTGACCACCAACGGAAAACCCGCGTGCTTCGCAACCGCGGTGAGTTCCTCGGCCGATCCGGCGAACCAGAACGGTGCGGTGGGCAGGCCCAGTTCGTCGGCCGCGAGCCGCCGCAGCCCTTCGCCGTCCAGGGACAGCCGGGTGCTGCGCGGGGTCGGGAAGACTTCGACGTCGCCGCGCTCGGCGAGGGCGATCAGCGCGTCCGTCGCGACCGCGCTGGAGTCGACCACGACGTAGGCCGGCTTCTCCTCGTCGATCAGCGCCGTGAGCGCCTCCGCGTCGGTCATCCGCACGACGGCCGTTCGGTCGGCCAGGGTGTGTGCGGGCGCGTCGGCGTAGCGGTCCACAGCGATCACCTCGGCACCCAGACGCTGGAATGCCACTGTCAGCTCGCGGCTGCGTTCCCCGGCACCGAGCAGCATCACCGATGCCGAACCGAGTGCGGACGAAGCCGTCTGCGCGCTCACCGAGTCGTTGTCCGTCGTGTCATTCATCGACCATCCACCCTGCCAGAACCTTCGGCCGGATGAGTCACGCCATGCGCATCGGGGTTGTCGAGTTGTCCACGGAACGCGTCCATCGCCTCGACGAGCGCGCCGAAGACGCGGTGGGCGGCGGCGAGGTCGCCGTCGGGAACGTCGGCCAGGGCGCGGCGGGTGTGGTCGGCCAGGGGGGTGAAGAACTCCCGCGCCACCTCCATGCCCTGGTCGGCGACCCGCAGCATCACCTTGCGGCGGTCTGACGGATCGGAATCCCGAAGCAGGTGGCCCGAGGTGATCATCCGTTCGACGAGATAGGTGATCGCGGCGCCCGACACACCCATCCGTTTCCTGAGCTCACCGGCCGTCAACGGTTCCCCGGCCGTCTCGGCGACCATCACGTGCAGCAGCGCGCGGAAATCGTTGGCCGTCATCGCGTGGCGGCCGGCGAAGTTGTGCCCGATCTGGTCGGATTCGGCCGTCAGCGCCCGCACATCGGCGGCAATCAACGCTTCGAGCCCCTCTCGATCCGTATCTCGCACGGATCCACCTTAGCCAGATTCTTCGATTGCTTAATTGTTAATTATCTGAAATATTCGGATTCATGGCTCGCCGACTGTCCTGGGCACTCGCACTTGTGGTCATCGCCGCGTCGGTGGCGCTGATGGCGCTACTGAGCGGAGGTGACTCCGCCGAACAGTCGCCGGTGGCGGTACCGCCGGGTGCGGAGTCGGCGCGCGCCGACGCCGTGCGGGCCGATTTCCCCGGCGGGGACCAGGCCCCGGTGATCCTGGTGATCAGCCGTGACGACGGCGCCGAGCTGACCCCCGCCGACATCGAAGCCGCCGATCTGTCGCGTCAGCGGATGCTCGCCGCCGCCGACGCCGGTAGCGCGGGTCCGCCGGTCCAGGTCTCCGATGACCGGCAGGCGGCCGTGGCCACGGTGCCGCTGCAGGCGGACCTGTCCGGTTTCGCGCTCAGCGACAAGGTCACCGAACTGCGCTCCGTGGCGTCCGAGGAGCTGCCCGATGGCCTGCGAGCAGAGGTCACCGGTGGTCCGGCGTTCGGCGCGGACATCGCCGACTCGTTCTCCGGCGCGAACGTCACGCTGCTGATCGTCACCGCGACGGTGGTGGCGTTGCTGCTGATCATCACCTACCGCTCCCCGGTGCTGTGGCTGGTGCCACTGCTGGTCATCGGGTTCGCCGACCGCGTCGCCGCCGTCGTCGGGTCGGCGGTCGCCGACGCGGTGGGGATGACACCGGACGGGTCGACGTCGGGGATCACCAGCGTTCTGGTGTTCGGCGCGGGCACCAACTACGCGCTTTTGCTGATCTCGCGGTACCGAGAAGAACTGGGCCGAAGCCACGCCCACCAGGACGCATTGCAGACAGCTGTCCGGCGGGCCGGGCCCGCCATCCTGGCCAGCAACGCGACCGTGGTGCTGGCCCTGCTGACCCTGGTGTTCGCCGAGTCGCCGAGCACCCGCAGCCTCGGGGTGCAGGCCGCGTCGGGCCTGGTGGTCGCGGCGGTGTTCGTGCTGCTGGTGCTGCCCCCGCTGCTGGGCTTGTTCGGCCGCAAACTGTTCTGGCCGTTCATTCCTCGGGTGGGTGCGCGCGCTCTCACCGACAGCGGCGTGTGGCACCGGGTGGCCTCGGCGGTCGCCCGCCGGCCCGCCCGGGTGGCAGTGGTCTCGATCGGCGCTCTGGCGCTGCTGTGTACCGGGCTGCTGAGCACTCCGATCGGCCTGTCGCAGATCGAACAGTTCCGCGTGCAGGCCGAATCGGTCAGCGGCTACGACACGCTGGCGGCCCACTTCCCGAGCGGTCTCACCGACCCCGCCGTCGTCATCGCATCGACCGACCGCGCCCCCGAGGTGCAACGCGCCCTCGACGGCGCACCCGGCGTCGTGTCCGTCCGGCCGGCGGGGACCGCACCCGACGCCGGGCTGAGCCAGTGGTCGGTGGTCCTCGATGCCGCCCCGGCATCCGATGAGGCTTTCGAAACAATTGAGGCGCTGCGGGATTCGGTCCAGCAGGTGGATCCGGACGCGCTTGTCGGCGGGTCCGATGCCAAGGCGCGCGACGCGGCGGCAGCAGCCGGACGCGACCGCGCGGTGGTCATACCCGCCATCCTCGCCGTGGTCCTGATCGTGCTGTACGTGTTGCTGCGCTCGGCGCTGGCGCCGCTCGTCCTGGTCGCGGTCACGGTGCTGAGCGCACTGGCGGCGCTGGGCCTCGGCGGTTGGGCCAGCGTGCACGTGTTCGGCTTCCCGGCGCTGGACAACACCGCCCCGCTGTTCGCGTTCCTGTTCCTGGTGGCGCTCGGCGTGGATTACACGATCTTCCTGGTGACCCGTGCCCGGGAAGAGACACCCGAGCACGGCACCCGCAACGGCATCGTCAGGGCCGTGTCGGCGACCGGCGTCGTCATCACCAGCGCGGGCATCGTGCTGGCCGCGGTGTTCTGTGTGCTGGGCGTGTTGCCGTTGATCGTGCTCACCCAGGTCGGCATCATCGTCGGACTGGGCATCCTGCTGGACACGTTCGTGGTGCGCACCGTGATCATCCCGGCGCTGTTCACCCTCATCGGGCCACGGATCTGGTGGCCGGCACTGCAGGGTGGGGACTACCGTTCCCCCGGTGGACAGCCAGGAGGTCGACACCGCACTCGGGCGGCTGCGGATACGTAGCCGCGGGGAGCCCGGCCGAGAAGCCATCGTCTTCTGGCCCAGCCTGTTGATGACCGGGGACATGTGGGCTGCCCAGGCGGACCACTTCGGCACCGACCGGCGGGTCATCCTCGTCGACCCGCCCGGCCACGGCGGCAGCGAGCGGCTCACCGCCCCTTTCACTTTCGATCAGTGTGCGCAGTGCATCGTCGACGTCCTCGACGGACTGGGGGTGCCGAGCGCCCACTTCGTCGGCAACTCCTGGGGAGGCATGATCGGCGACGGCAAGACGCCAGAAGCTCGAATACGGGCTACTGCTGCGGATGGCGACACTGTTCGGTGGAATCCGGCCGCCGCTGACCCGTTCGGTGCTCAAGGCGTTCCTGGGACCGACGACGTTGCGCACCCGCCCCGACGTCGTCGCCTTCGTGCGGGCCACCGTGGAGTCGGTGGACGTGCGGTCGGCAGCCTGGGCGGTCCGCAGCGACGTGCCGGAGCGCCCCGACCAGCGGGCGCTGCTGTCGCAGGTGACGACACCGGTGCTCGTCGTCGCCGGCGCGGAAGACGCCACCTTCCCGAACGTCGAGACCAAGGTGATGGCCGACGCCATCCCCGGTGCCGGCTTCGTCGTGCTCGACGGGGTGGCCCACCTGGCGGGCCTGGAGAACCCCAGCCTGGTGAACACGTTGATAGAGGACTTCGTTTTCGGCAGGTAGCGTCGATAGATGAATCAGGCCAGAACCGCCGACGCCGAGTTGCCGCCACTGCACATGCGGCGCGAGGCCTTCGACCCCACACCGGAACTGCGCGAGATCCGCGACACCACCGGCGTGCGGACCGTCACCAACGCGTTCGGGATGCAGGTCTACCTCGTCACCCGCTACGACGATGTGAAGACCGTGCTGTCGGATCACGCACGATTCTCCAACGCCCGCCCGCCCGGCTTCGTCGTGCCGGGGGCACCGGCCATCTCTGACGAGGACCAGGCCCGTGCCAGGGCGGGGAACCTGCTCGGCCTGGACCCGCCCGAACATCAGCGGCTGCGTCGGATGCTCACCCCGGAGTTCACGATTCGGCGGATCAAACGGCTGCAGCCGCGGATCCTGGAGATCGTCGACCAGCAACTCGACGCCATGGCCGCTGCCGGCCCGCCGGCCGATCTGGTGGAGCACTTCGCGCTGCCGATCCCGTCGCTGGTGATCTGCGAGCTGCTCGGGGTGCCCTACGCCGACCGGGACGACTTCCAGCGGCGGAGCGCCCGCCAGCTCGACGTGTCCATTCCCGTCGACGAGCGCATCGCGTTGCAGCGTCAGGGCAGGGACTACATGGGCTCGCTGGTCGTCGCGGCCAGAAACCGCCCCGGCGACGACATCCTCGGGATGCTGATCCGCGAGCACGGTGACGATCTCACCGACGACGAACTGATCGGCGTCGCAAGCCTTCTGCTGCTCGCCGGGCACGAGACGACGTCGAACATGCTGGGACTGGGCACCCTGGCGCTGCTGCGTCATCCCGCACAGTTGGCAGCGATCCGCGACGATCCGGCCACGGTGGCGCCCGCGGTGGAGGAACTGCTGCGGTGGCTGTCGATCCTGCACTCCGCGATCCCACGCATCACCACCACCGAGGTCCAGATCTCCGGGGTGTCGATCCCCGCCGGACAGCTGGTGTTCGCCTCGCTGCCGCTGGCCAACCGCGACGGACGCTTCATCGACCACCCCGACACACTCGACATCGGCCGCGGGGCACTCGGCCACCTGGCGTTCGGTCACGGAGTCCACCACTGCCTGGGCGCATCGTTGGCCCGGATGGAGATGCAGATCGCCTTCCCGGCGCTTCTGCAGCGCTTCCCCACGCTGTCACTCGCCGAGCAATTCGACGATGTCGAGTTCCGCTCCTTTCACTTCATCTACGGTCTGAAGTCGTTGGAGGTGAACTGGAATGAGTGACGGACCGGTGCGGGTGTCCGCTGACCGCGAGTTGTGCATCCAGGCCGGCAACTGCGTGATGGTCGCCGGCCAGGTCTTCGATCAGGACGACGACGGCATCGTGGTGGTGCTGGTCGACGAAGTGCCCCCGGACGAAGTCGAGCACGCCCGGGAGGCCGTCAAGCTGTGCCCGGCGAGCGCTCTGGCGATCGCCGACCCAGCAGCACCAGGCTGACCACCAGCACCCATATCGGGAACGCCAACGTCATCCACAGGTTGATGTCACTGGCGATCAGAACGCTCAGCGCGACCAGGTAGGTCACGATCACCAACCAGACCGGCATCAGATGCGTCCGCAGCCAGATGGTGGCCAGCGAGATCATGAACACCGCAGCCATCCGCAGGGCGTAGGTGTTGGAGAGCGCGACGAGCAACCCCTGGCCGAACGCGGCGACCTCGGTGCGGTTGTTCGCGCCCACGAGTGTTTCCTTGCTGGCGA
Source organism: Mycobacterium sp. (assembly GCF_049683355.1). GTDB lineage: Bacteria > Actinomycetota > Actinomycetes > Mycobacteriales > Mycobacteriaceae > Mycobacterium. The sequence goes on along the minus strand of NZ_JBAUJB010000287.1, from coordinate 19,806 downwards.
GCAGACCGGCGCCCACTGCCGTGGCCGCGAACGTCATCGCCAGGAACAGCAGACCGCTGCCGATGAGCACCGTGGTGAAGAACTTGTCCTCCAGCGTGCCCAGGCCGTCGCGTACCACCCCGATGAACCACAGGAACGCGATGCCCGCGAACGGCATGAGCACCACGGCGAACCGCAGCCGCGACTCGGATCCGTCGACCCACTGGGAGCCCAGTTCCGCGCCCTGGGGCAGTGCGGTGCGCGTCAGCACCAGCACCGTCCCGAACAGCAGCGCGAAAGCCACGCCGGCGAATGCCGCGGCCCGCGGTGTCGTGAGGCGGCGAAGGTGGCGGTCGACCGGATGCGTCACGGCCTCATCGTGGCATGCCGCGGTTCAGTCTCCGGCCGCAACGGCGTCGTCGGCCGACACCGTCCGGTTGCCGCCCGCGTTCTTGGCCCGATACATCGCCGCGTCGGCGCGCTCGATCAACTCGCGCACCGTCCGCCGTACGTCGCCTCGCGTGCCGGCCGTCACGGCGCCGATGCTCAGCGTCGGCGCGGCGGCGACGTCGCACCGGGCCACCTTCTCGTGGAGCAGTTCGGCCACCCGTAGTGCAACGGCCGCCCGGTCGTCGATCACTCGGTCATCGACAACGATGACAAACTCCTCACCGCCGGTGCGGGCGATCACCGCCCGGGCCCCGGCCGACGCCACCGCGTCGCGTGCGGCGTTGGCCACGCCGATGAGCACCCGGTCCCCGGCTTCATGACCGTGACTGTCGTTGATGGCCTTGAACTTGTCGATGTCCACGGCCAGCACACCGACCTGGCCGCCGTCCGCCGCCACCAGATCGTCGACCTCGTCCTCGAGGCCGCGCCGGTTGAGCAGCCGGGTCAGCGGGTCGTACATCGCGTCGGAGGCGCCGACGCGCAATGCCAGCAGGTACGACTGCACGATCACCGGAAGCCCGACCACGGTCGGTATCAGCACCAGCAGCCGCACCGTGATCACCGAGACCGCTGCCGTGCCCTGGATGATGGACGTCGCGTACAACCAGGCGAACGCCGCGACGGTGAACGCCAGATGCAGCAACAGTGCGCGCGGACCGTGCGCGATCACTACGTAGATGCCGTTGGCGGCCAGCAGAGCCAGTCCCGGCATCGCCAGGAACGCATCCTCGTAACAGGCGATCACCGTGACCACCGCGAGGTCGGCATAGACGACGAACGCCGCCGACTGCCGCGCGGTCGGCCAGGGACCGAATATCCAGAGCACGCCCAGCACGGCCAAGCTCAACGCCACGATGAACACCAGCCACCGGCTGCCGACCGGCCCGCCGTCGGCGTAGCCCCACACCATGGTCAGCAGCGCGGTGAGGCCGTAGAGCAGGGAGAAGCCGCCGATGAACACCTGATGCACCCGCAGTACCCCACGGGCGCGAAAATACCTTGCGGTCCAATCGAACTCGAACGGCTGCCGCCACCAGATCAGGAAGTACTCCCGAATCCCCTTTTCCATCGACCCCCCTGGGTACGATCAGGGCTGGCCGGGCAGGAGCCGGATCATCAGCCCGTTCGCCTCTGCCAGCAGTCGGCCTTGCGGGTCACGTAGTTCAGCGTTGACGAAAGCTTTGCGTCCCTCGGCCTCCCGCACCCATCCGCGCGCGGTCAGCACGGTGTCGATGGGGGTGACGTTGCGATAGTCCACGTGCAGGAAGGCGGTCCGGCTGATCGGACGGCCGGCGGCGCGGATCACCATCCCGAACACCGAATCGAACAGCAGTGGCAGCACCCCGCCGTGGACCGCGGAGTTGCCGCCCACCGAGAACCGGCTGAACGCCACCTCCAGCTGCACCCCGTCGGGCTCGAACCTGATCACCTTGTACGGCGGCATCAGCAGGCTGCCGGCCCCCGGCAGCGTGGGCACCCGGTTCGCCGGGCCGACGCCCTCGGCCGCTTCGAACGGACCCAGCAGCCCGACCAGTTCCTCGGCGAGGTCCGCGGCCCGTTCCCATGTGCCGGTGTCAGGGTCGGCCGACACCGCCAGATCCTGCGCCCGGCGCATCGCCGACAGGAACCGCCCGAAACCCGGGCCCGGCTGCGCCGGCTGGAAGTTCGGGAAACCGCCGTGCCGGTCGTAGTCGGGATCGACCGCCCTCGGGTCTCCCGCCTTGCCGCTGCCGGCGTCCGCGGTCACTTCGCGGCCAGGATGTCGCGCCGGACGATCGTCTGTTCCCGGCCAGGCCCGACTCCGATGCACGAAACATGGGCTCCGGCAAGCTCTTCGAGTCGGAGCACATAGTCACGCGCCTTGGCGGGCAGCTCCTCGAAGGTGCGGCAGGCGCTGATGTCCTCCCACCACCCGGGAAGTTCCTCGTAGATCGGCTCGGCGCGGGCGATGTCACTCTGGGTCATCGGCATGTCGTCGGTGCGCATGCCGTCGACGCGGTATCCGACACACACCGGCACCGTCTCCAGACTCGACAGCACGTCGAGTTTGGTGAGGAAGTAGTCGGTGATGCCGTTGACCCTGGTCGCGTAGCGGGCGATCACTGCGTCGAACCATCCGCAGCGACGGCGGCGGCCGGTGGTCACGCCGATCTCACCGCCGGTCTTCGCCAGGTATTCACCGTTGGCGTCGAACAATTCGGTGGGGAACGGGCCCGAGCCGACACGTGTCGTGTACGCCTTGAGGATCCCCAGTACCGTGGTGATCCGGGTCGGGCCGATGCCCGAGCCCACCGACGCGCCGCCGGCGGTCGGATTCGACGACGTGACAAACGGATACGTGCCGTGGTCGACGTCGAGCAGGGTGCCCTGCGATCCCTCCAGCAGCACGATCTCGCCCTGTTCGAGCGCGGCGTTGAGCAACAGTCGGGTGTCGGCGATGCGGTGTTTGAAGCCTTCCGCCTGCGCCAGTAGGGCGTCGACCACCTCGGCGGGGTCCAGCGCCTTGCGGTTGTAGATCTTGACCAGCACCTGGTTCTTGAATTCCAGTGCGCCCTCGATCTTCTCGGCAAGAAGAGTGGGGTCGAGCACATCGGCGACCCGAATCCCGATGCGGGCGATCTTGTCCTGATAGCAGGGTCCGATGCCGCGGCCGGTGGTGCCGATCTTCTTGCTGCCGGCATACCGTTCGACGACCTTGTCGATCGCCACGTGGTACGGCATCAACAGGTGGGCGTCGGCCGAGATCAGCAGCTTGCCGGTGTCCACTGCGCGCGCCTCGAGTCCCTGCAGCTCGGTGAGCAGCACCCCGGGGTCGACGACGACGCCGTTGCCGATGACGTTGGTGACGCCCGGGGTCAGGATGCCCGAGGGGATCAGGTGCAGCGCGAAGTTCTCCCCCGTCGGAAGAACGACCGTGTGACCGGCGTTGTTGCCCCCCTGGTAACGAACGACCCATTGGACGCGGCCACCGAGAAGGTCGGTGGCCTTACCCTTGCCCTCGTCGCCCCACTGGGCGCCGATGAGGACGATTGCCGGCATGGCATATTCTCCCGCTGTCTCCTGCTGGTACTGCGCTCAAATACTGTGCAGCCGGTGAGCCACCCTATCCGACCTGATCGAGCCCCGTTTACGAGGAGCAGATTGGACGCATCGCAAGTCGCGGTTCTGGGCTTCGGCGGGCGCCGGATCCCTCGGTCGCTGCGCGGTCTTCCCGTCGTCGACGCCGACGCCGTCATCAACCGTGACCCCGACTGCCGCCGCATCGTCGTGGTCGGTTCACACGCCGATCTGGCGTCGGTGTTGACGCGGCTGCTTCGCGCCGACCGGCTCGACATCGAGGTGGCCCATGCGCCGCGGTGGTGGCAGGGACGGCGGGCGCTGACCGGTGCCGCGAACCGGGTTCCGCTGATCCGCGACGAGACCGGCACCGTCGTCACCGCGTCGGCCTACTGGCTGCCGCAGCAGGACGCCCACACGATCCGCGGCGAGGCGGTGGTCGACGACGAGGTGCTCTTCGACGGGGAGGTGACGGGGGTGCGGATCGAGCCGACCGCCGTGATGCCCGGACTTCGTGCCTGCCTGCTGTCGGGCCGGATGCGGCCGAATCGCTGGGTGGCGGGGCGGGCCGCCCAGCTGGGGACCACCGGCGCGCTGGTGGTCCGCGACGGGAAGCCGGCGCCGCGGCCGGTGCGGCGCTCCACCTTCTACCGCCATACCGAGGGTTGGCTGCGGGTAGCTTCATGAGGTGAGCATTCGCCCACTTCACCAGTCGGTGCGCCCCAGTCCGGTCTTTCTGGCCGTCGTCGCGGTCACCGCCGCCGGTGGGGCTGTGGCGTGGTATTCGGCGCAGCAGGTCCGGCCGATCGCCTACGTCGGTGTCTTCGTGTTCGTCATCTTCGGCTGGCTGGTGTCGCTGTGTCTGCACGAGTTCGGTCACGCCTACACCGCGTGGCGGTTCGGCGACCGCGACGTCGCCGTGCGCGGATACCTCACGCTCAACCCGCTGAAGTACTCCCATCCGCTGCTGTCGCTGGGACTGCCGGTGCTGTTCATCGCGCTCGGCGGCATCGGACTGCCCGGTGGTGCGGTCTACGTGCAGACGGCGTCCATGACACGCCGACAGAAGACGCTGGTCAGCCTGGCGGGCCCAGCCGTCAACCTGGGTTTCGCGGTGCTGCTGCTCGCGCTGATCCGGCTGTTGTACGACCCGGCGCATTCCGTGTTCTGGGCGGGCGTGGCCTTCCTGGGTTTCCTCCAGATCACCGCGCTGCTGCTCAACATGCTGCCCATCCCGGGCCTCGACGGTTACGGAGCGCTGGAGCCGCACCTGAGCGCCGAGACACAGCGCGCGGTGCAGCCGGCCAAACAGTGGGGCTTTGTCATCCTGCTGATCCTGCTGATCTCGCCGGGGCTCAACCAGTGGTTCTTCTCGGGGGTGTACTGGCTCTTCGACCTGTCGGGGGTGCCTTCCGCGCTGTCGTCGGTCGGCAGCCAGCTGACCAGGTTCTGGTCGGCCTGGCTGTAGCCGGGGACTAGCCGTACAGAGCCTCGGCCACGGCGCGCTTCTGCCGGCTCAGCCGGTGCACGGTCTCCGGTGCGAACCCACCGGCGGTCGGGCGTTCCGGCACCTTGCCCAGATCCTCCATCAGCGTCCAGCCTGATCCCAGGGTGATCAGCGACCGGTGTTTGGTGGCGTAGTAGTCCGGGCTGATCGAGATCGCCACACCGGCCGCCCCGGCCGCGGCGGCCAGCAGGTGCGGATGGAACCGGGTGGAGATCCACGTCTGGGCGGCCGCCACCGGCAGGCCCGCCGCCCAGACGTCGACGAACGGCAGGAAGCGCGCGCCGGGCAGTTCATGCTCGATCAGCGCGTACACCTCCCGGTCGACGCGCGGGATGCCCTCCACGACGCAGACGTCCTCGGCGCCAACGTGCCATTGACGCAGCATCGACAACGCGGCTCCGGCGACCGCCCCGGTGCCGGCGTCGTTCATGTCCGACTGCAGGCACACCATCACCTCCGGCGACCGGGAGTCCGGCCAGACATCCTGCGGACGGCACACCCGGTGCTGCCCGAGTCCCAGGAACGCGTCGTCGACGCCGAGCTCGACGCCCAGCAGCTCAGCGGACTCCGCGTCGCGCACGTCGACGACGTCGAAACGCTGCGCCAGTGCATCGAGCAGCGGCGCGGCGCCCGGGGGCGCCGGCGTCAGGCCCTGCCCCGTCATCGCCGCGCGTGCCCCCGAACGGCGAGCCGCCGCAGCAGCGCCCGCCAGCAGACCGATGTGCCGCGGCCAGATCGCATTGACGTACCCGCCGCCCACGACGTGGACGGCGTCGAGCCGGTGCAGCAGCGCGACGCCCTGGTGCCAGCGGGGTGCCATACCGGGGTTGGCGACGGCGTGCTGCACCCAGGCCGCGACGTCCCACGGGTCGTCGGACGGCGCTTCCCAGCACAGCCGCCACAGCGTGTCGACGAACCGCACCCGCGGATGCGCCTCCCCGAACAGCAGCTGGGTGGGCCCGGGGGAGGGCGTGTCGACCCAGACCTCGGCGTTCGGTGCGACATCCCGGAGGTGACGCAGCCAGCCGTCCAGGATCAGCTCGTCGCCGTAGTTCGGAAAACCTGCCGTGGCGACCAAGTAGTACACAGGAGACTCCCAGGTTTGCGCCACTCACGGATGCTACCGAGTGCCCGCGGATCGCGACGACCAGCCGGGCTTGTCATATATGCGACTTTCTGCATATATTTCTGCCCATGGGTGCGGGACACGATCACGGACATGCCGACACCCGTGTCTCCCGGATGCTGCTCGCCGCGGGCATCCTGTCGATCTTCTTCGTCGTCGAACTGACCACAGCGCTGGCCATCAACTCGATCGCGTTGCTGGCCGACGCGGGCCACATGCTCACCGACCTGGTGGCGATGTTCATGGGACTGACGGCGGTGCTGCTGGCCAAGCGGGGCAGTGCCTCCCCGTCGCGGACCTACGGTTGGCACCGCGCCGAGGTCTTCACCGCGGTGACCAACGCCGCGCTGCTGCTCGGAATGGCCGGCTTCATCCTTTACGAGGCGTTCGAGCGACTCGGCGACGCTCCGGAGATCCCGGGCGTGCCGATGATCGTCGTCGCGCTCGCGGGACTGCTGGCCAACGTCGCCGTGGTGGCCCTGTTGCGGTCCCAGTCCAAGGACAGCCTCGCGGTCAAGGGCGCCTACATGGAGGTCCTCGCCGACACCGTCGGCAGCATCGGGGTGCTGATCGCCGGCATCGTCACGGTGACGACGTCGTGGCCGTACGCCGATGTCGTCGTCGCCGTGCTGGTGGCGCTGTGGGTGCTCCCGCGGGCCATCTCCCTGGCCCGGGCCGCGTTGCGGATCCTGTCCGAGACGTCGCCGAGCCACATCGACGTGGAGGAGTTACGCACCGCCCTCTGCCGCGTCGAAGGTGTCACCGAAGTCCACGATCTGCACGTGTGGACGCTGGTACCGGGCAAGGACATGGTGACCGCGCACCTGACGAGCGGGCGAGACTCCGCGCGAGTGCTCGACGACGCCCGTGCCGTGCTGACCGCACGCGGCCTCGACCACGCGACGGTCCAGGTGGAACCGCCCGATGCCGCCGCGGACTGTGAGTGCGAAACCAACAACCGGTAGCCGGATCGGGTCAGGGCAGTCCGAGTTGCCCTCGGGCGGACGGATCGCAATCGTCGAGCAGGTCCAGGCACCGCTGATACTCCGGGGTCTCCCCGATCGCATCGGCCGCACGGGCCAGCGCCGCGACGCACCGCAGGAAGCCACGGTTGGGTTCGTGGAAGAACGGCACCGGACCGAAGCCCTTCCACCCGTTGCGACGGAGTTGATCGAGCCCGCGGTGGTACCCGGTACGAGCGTAGGCGTATGCGGTCACCGCCTTGTCGTCGCGCAGCGCATCCTCGGCCAGCAGCGCCCACGCTATCGACGCCGTCGGATGTGCCGCGGCCACGATGGCCGGGTTCTCCGCGGCGTCCAGTTCGGCCTCGGCCGCGGGGTCACCGGGCAGCAATACTGGTTCCGGTCCGAGAAGATCGCCCATCCGAGTCATGGACCCATTGTGCAGTGCGGCCGTGGGCGCGCGTCACCGCGGATGGCTAAGCTTCGCCCTAGCATCAGCCAGGGAAGGACCAGGGAGGATTTCAGCAGGGATGTCGAACCCCACAGGGCCTGACCAACCGGACGAGACCACCGACGCCGCTGAGCAAGCCGGTGACGATGCGCCACCGGCAGCCGCAGAAGCCGAGACGGAGATCCTGCCGGAACCGGGTCACGACCACGAGCCCGCCACCGAGGTCATGGCACCCGCCGACCCGGGGGCCCAGGACCAGACGTCGGAGGAGCAACCCGGTGAGCGGCGCTTCACCGCGCCGTCCGGGTTCGACGCCGGGTCGACGCAGATCATCGACCGGCCCAACGAGCCGGCCACCGAGGTGTTCGCCGCTTCCAAGCCTGTTGCCCCCCAGATGATTCCGCCCCGTGGCGGTGAGCCGCCCAAGCCGCCGCAGAAGAGCCGCAGCTGGGGTTGGGTGGTGGCGATCGTGCTGGTCATCGCGGCACTGGCGGCCATCGCGATCCTCGGAACCATCCTTCTGACCCGCACGTCGACACCGGCGGTGTCCCAGGAGGACATGGTCCGTTCCACGATCGAGGAGTTCGACATCGCCGTGCAGAACGGCGACCTGTCCACGCTGCGCAGCATCACCTGCGGGGCCACCCGCGACAGCTACGTCCGCTACGAGGAGCAGGCCTGGGCCGACACGCACTCCCGGGTGGCCGCGGCCAAGCAGTACCCGGTGGTCGCCAGCATCGATCAGGTGGTGGTCAACGGCGACCACGCGGAGGCCAACGTCACCACCTTCATGGCGTACGCGCCGCAGACCCGCTCGACGCGAAGCTTCGATCTGGAGTTCCGCGACGACCAGTGGAAGATCTGCCAGGCTCCTGCCAGCTAGGCCGTGACGCTGCGACCAGCGCTGTGCAGGTCGTTGCACGCCTCGACGACACGCTCGCTCATCCCGGCCTCGGCCTTTTTGAAGTAGCTGCGCGGGTCGTAGACCTTCTTGTTGCCGACCTCTCCGTCGACCTTGAGCACGCCGTCGTAGTTGCTGAACATGTGTCCGACGATCGGCCGGGTGAACGCGTACTGGGTGTCGGTGTCGACGTTCATCTTCACCACGCCGTAGTTCAGCGAATCCTCGATCTCGGACTTCAGCGAGCCCGAGCCGCCGTGGAAGACGAAGTCGAAGGGCTTGGACCCCTCGGGGAGGCCGAGCTTGGCCGTTGCGACCCTCTGACCCTCGGCCAGGATCTCCGGCTTGAGCTTGACGTTGCCCGGCTTGTAGACACCGTGCACATTGCCGAAGGTGGCGGCCAGCAGGTACTTGCCGTGCTCACCTGCGCCGAGCGCCTCGATCGTCTTCTCGAAGTCCTCGGCCGTGGTGTACAGCTTGTCGTTGATCTCGGCCTCGACGCCGTCCTCTTCGCCGCCCACGACGCCGATCTCGATCTCCAGGACGATCTTGGCAGCGGATGCCTGCTTGAGAAGTTCCTGCGCGAGCGACAGGTTCTCGTCGATCGGCACCGCCGAGCCGTCCCACATGTGCGACTGGAACAGCGGGTTGCGGCCCTTGGCGACGCGCTCGGCGGAGATCGCCAACAGCGGCCTGACGTAGGTGTCGAGCTTGTCCTTCGGGCAGTGGTCGGTGTGCAACGCGACGGTGATGTCGTACTTGGCGGCGACGACGTGCGCGAACTCGGCGAGAGCAACGGCGCCGGTGACCATCTCCTTGATCCCCAGACCGGACGCGAATTCGGCACCTCCGGTGGAGAATTGGATGATGCCGTCGGAACCGGCATCCGCAAAACCCTTGATCGCGGCGTTGACGCTCTCGGAGCCGACGCAGTTGATGGCAGGGAACGCGAAGGAGTGCTCCTTGGCACGACCCAGCATCTCGGCGTAGACCTCGGGCGTGGCGATGGGCATGACGGGTTCCTCTCGGCATCTGCACGTGCAAGTCCGACCAGTATCGCAAGAATCGCCGGCCAGGGTGCGCCGTCGCCGATCTGCGGGGCGGCCGCGCACCGGACACTGGAGTTTCGGCAAAGTCCTGCGCGAGCGGGTGGACAATCGCCGGTCCCCCCGCAAGCATGGGGTCATGGTCTCGGGTGCGGTCGGTCGCACGACCGAGACGCGCGCGATCGTCACCTTCCTCGATCGGGCGGCTATCTCACCGTCAGCGCTGTTCCTGGAGGGCGAGGCCGGCATCGGCAAAACCACCGTATGGCTCGTTGCACTCGAACACGCGCGCGCAACTATCGAGTCCTTGCGGCCAGAACCTCGCCGACCGAGTCCGTGCTCAGCTACGGTGCGCTGGCGGATCTTCTGAGCGAACTCGACGACGCCGCATTCACGACACTGCCCGAGTCGCAACGGCACGCACTGGACCGGGTGCTCCTGCGAACCGAAGACGGCGGGGAAGCCGGCGACGACGCCCGAGCGGTGTGCGCGGGCTTCTTGGCCGTCGTGGAAAGACTGGCAGCCGACTCACCTGTTCTGATCGCTGTCGACGACGTGCAGTGGCTCGATCCGTCGAGTAAGCGGGTGCTGGTCTTCGCAGCGCGACGACTGTCCTGCCGGGCAGGCCTGCTCGTCACCGAGCGGACCGGAGCAGAAGGAGCGCGGGCGTCGTCGTTGCTGCAGCTGTTCAGACCGGAATCGACGTGCGTCCTCACTGTGGGGCCGATGAGCCTCGGCGGTCTGCACGCCGTACTCGCAGAACGTCTGGGGAGGTCATTCGCTCGACCGGTGATGGTCGATATCGCCGAGATCTCCGAGGGTAACCCCTTTTTCGCCCTCGAATTGGGACGCGCCCTGGCAATGGCGGCGCCCGGCTCGGCGAGCCCGCTTCCCGGCAGCCTGACCGAGTTGGTGCAAGCCCGGATCGGTGGACTGCCCGAGGACGTGCGCTCCACATTGTTGGTGGTGGCGTGTGTCGGCGCCCCCACCATCGCGACCGTTGCCCACGCCACCGACGCCGACGTCGAGGACGTTGTCCGACTCCTCGAGCGAGCTGAAGGTGATCGCATCGTCACCATCGACGGCCATCGAGTGCGGTTCTCACATCCGCTGCTGGCGCGGGGTGTGTATGCCGCCGCTACACCGGCGAGGCGCCGGGCCATGCACCGCCGTTTTGCAGACATCGTCGACAACCTCGAGCTCGAGGCCCGCCATCTGGCACTGGCGACGACGGTCGCAGATGCACGAACACTGCGGCGTCTCGATGACGCCGCCCGCGCAGCTCGGGCACGGGGCGCCGCGGCAGCCGCGGCTGAACTACTCGACATGGCGATGAACCTCGGCGGTGACACGCCACAGCGGCGGATCCGGTCGGCAGCATGTCACCTCGACGCCGGTGACTCCACAAGAGCGGGTGCGCTGCTGGAGCGCGCAGTCGAGGCGTTGGCGCCAGGCGAACTGCGGTCGAAGGCCTACGCGCAGCTGGCAACCGTCCGTCTTTTCGACGACCATTTCCTCGAGGCTGCCACCCTGTTGGAGCGTGCACTGAGTGAGTCCGGTGACAACCTGCGCCAGCGCACGCAGATTCTGATCACGCTGGCCTGGGCGCTGTTCAACGGCGGTCACATCGAGGCCGCCGTGTCAACTGTGAACGACGCAACCGCCCACGCCGAGCAACTCGGGTACCCGCCGCTGTGGTGTCAAGCCCTGGCGATGCACGTCCACATCCACTTCCTGCTGGGCGCCGGTGTCGACGAGAAGAGCCTGCATCGCGCCATGAAGTTGGAGTCGGAGGGCGACTCGGACATCCCCGCCCCGTTCCGACCGAGTCTGCACCACGCCGTCTTGCAGGCATGGACAGGGCATCTGGAAGACAGCCAAGACGAGTTGCGATCGATCCGAAGGCGTTGCATCGAACGGGGCGAGGAGATCGAACTACTCCCGGTCACATTCAACAGCTTCCTCGTCGAGCTTTGGCGCGGCGATATGAACAGCGCCAGAACCCTTGCCGAGGACGCCATGGAGAGGTCGTTGCAACTGGGGGGCGACCTCGCACAGGGTATGGCGCTCACGATGCGTGCCGCATTGTCGGCCTACAGCGGGGACGAACGAGCGGCGCGTGCTGACGCAGAAGCTGCCCTCGCCACCAGTAAGCGTTGTGGGTCGATAACGCTGGCGATCTGGCCGACGTCGATCATCGGCTTTCTCGAGCTGTCGCTGCGTGACCATCGGGCAGCGCTTGAGACTCTCGAGCCTGCACTGTCGATTCTGGCCACACCGCTCGGGCCGGAAATCATCACCGCACCGTTTCTTCCGGATACCGCAGAGGCGATGATCGAGCTGGCCACCTCGACGATGCCGAGAAGTTGGTCCTCCACCTCGAGGAGCACGGCCAACGGCTCGCACGACCGTGGCTGGTGGCCAGTGGTGGCCGCTGCCGCAGTTTGTTGCTCGCGGCGCGCGGCGATACCGGGTCCGCCACGGAGGCCGCGGAACGGGCGCTTGTGGCCCATCAGCAACTGCCGATGCCCTTCGAACAGGCCCGAACCCAGCTCGTGCTGGGAAAGCTGCTACGCCGCCAACGCCAGCGGGAGTCGGCTGCTGTCGCCGTCCGCCAGAGCCTTGAAGTCTTCATTCGACTGGGCACCCCGCTGTGGGCCGAACGCGCCCGGGAGGAGTTGACGAGAACCGAGATGGGCGCGGCCGGGGCCGCAGCGCTGACGGCCTCCGAGCAGCGGGTAGCGGAACTCGCGGCCACCGGCAAGACCAATCGTGATGTCGCGGCGGCGCTGTTCATCAGCCCGAAAACCGTCGAGGCCAACCTGGCCAGGGTGTACCGCAAGTTGGGCATCCGTTCCCGAGCAGAACTGGGACGACACATCGGCCGACCGAAAAAGTAGGTGGCTCGTCACCACACTTCGCGCCACTTGCGCGAGGGTCAATACATAGGGTTTCCCCCGATTCGCTCCTGCCGCCCCGGACCTAGCGTCAAGTGACCATCAGGCACCGTTCGGGAAGGCAATCACATGGAGTCGGCGAAGTATGTGTCACGAGTTGGCGGATTAGCGGTAGCGCTCGGCCTGGGGATGGCAGCAGCGACCATCCCCGGCGTCGCCTTGGCCGACTCCTCCAGTGGATCCAGCTCGTCGGGTTCGTCATCCGGCTCGAATTCGGCCGGCTCGTCTTCGTCGGACTCGTCGTCGTCGGACTCGTCGTCCGGTTCGTCCAAGTCGTCGACGCGCGAGTCGGACAATGCGTCCTCCCGCGAAACCGACTCCTCGGACAACGAGTCCGAGGACGACGACTCGACCGACACCGACACCGAGTCGGACGATGACCGCGACACCGCCACCGATCTGGACGAGACCGACACGCCTGCCGACGACGAGTCCGATACCGATGAGCAGGACGAGCCCGAACCCGTCGACGAAGACGCCGATGCGCCGGCTGAGCCCGCACCGACACCCGCCCCCACGAAGCGCGATCCGGCCCCCGCGGCCGTCACCACACCCACCAGCCAAACCAAGCGCCCTGCACGCGCTGCCACACCGGCACTCGTCGAGACACCCGAATCAACGGACACCCCAGCCGCCGCCCCCGCCGAGGCCGCCATGCCCGAGACGTCACGCTCGAGCGCGCCCGCCGACACCTTCACCGCAGCAGCGGCGCCCGCCGACGATGCGACCACGGTGGTGGACGAGGCGCCGGCCAAGGCGCTTCAGGCTCAACCCGGCACCTTCATCAGCGTGGCCACCACCATGCTGTCCACGGCCCTCGCACCGTTCGCGGCTCCCAATCCCGCGCCCGCAGCGCCGGCGCCCTCTCCGGGCCTGTTGGCCGTGCTGGCCTGGGTGCGCCGCGAGATCGAGGCCACCTATCAGGACGTCAGCATCTCGATCGGTGGGGTGTCACTGGTGCAGCGCGGCACCGCGATGGCCACCTCGGAGGGCTTCGGCTCACTGGCCATCGCGTGGGGCGCCAACAGCACCGCGACCGCCACCGGCCTGTTCAGCATGGCCATCGTGGACGGTGACGACGGCAGCGCCACCGCGGACGGCAACTTCAACAAGGCCCGCGTGAACGGTGACGACAGCACCGCCACGGCCACCGCCGGTGCGTTCAACGCCGCGCGCGCCTACGGCGACGAGAACACCGTCGACGTGTCGGACGGAAACTACTCGACGGCACGGGTGCGCGGCGCCGGCAACGTCGTCGCAAGCACAGGTGCACGCAACGACGCGACCGTATACGGCGACACCAACTCGGTGCTGCTCGCCAGCGAGAACGGACGCGTCTCCGTCTACCTCAACGGCGACAACAGCAGTGCGACCGCAATCGCAGAAGACGGCACCGCATCCATACAGCTCACCGGCACTGGCAGCGACGCCATCGCAACCGCCGCAGGCGGATCTCGTGCCAGCATCACGATGAATGCCGACAACGGTTCGTCGTCAGCCAGTGCCCACAACGACTCGTACGCGCGCATCACGATGTACGGGGACGGCAGTGTGGCGCTCGCCGACGCCGACATGGACGGTCATGCAGCAGCGCGCATTGTCGGGGACGACAGCAGGGCCAGCACCATCGCCTCCGCAGGCACCGCGTCGACTCGGATCGTCGGTGACAACACCCTCGCCACGAGCAGCACCAGCGGGGGCACTGCCACGACGCGGGTGATCGGTGACGACAACGTCGCCGCCACCAGCGCTGTGGCCGATGAATGGGCCCGTGCCGCCGTCTACGGAGACGGGAACGCGGCGGAGGCCACCAACGGCGTTGCCGTCATCAATGGCGACGGCAACGTCGCTACTTCAGTCGACACCGGAAGCGTCGTTCGGATCCAGGGATACGACAGTGCTGCGACCGCCGACGGAGGCAGCACCGCGCTCTCCGTGGGCAGGGCCAATACGGTCAACGCCATCGGCGAGGACAACTACGCATTCGTTCTGGGTGCGCAGTCGATCGCCACAGCCGGTCCGGGTAGCGACAACACCGCGATCGCGATCGGAAACAACCTGATCGCTGATACCGGACCCGGCGACGGAAACATCGCGTTCGGCCAGCCCATCAGCCCGGACAACAATGCTCCGGTCGCCGGTGCGCCCGGAACCCCGGTCGTCGACGACGAAACAGGCGTCGTCACCGGCACACTGGGCTTCACCGACCCCGACGGCGACACCCTCGCCTACACCGTCAGCGACCCACCCGGCAACGGTGCGGTCACCATTGACGCCGTCGCCGGCACCTACACCTACACCCCGGCCACCCGACCGGAGTTCGGCGAACCGGACGGCACCGCCACCTTTACCATCGTCGCCAGCGACCCCGAGGGCCTCACCGCCAGCACCACTTTCGACGTTCCTGTCGCCGCGCTGCCGGCACCCGACAACCAGGCACCACAAACCGGACAGTCCGGCCCCTGGCAGATCAACGAACAAACCGGCGTGGTCACCGCAACCCTCGGCTTCACCGACCCCGACGGCGACCCCCTGACCTACACGGTCACCGACCAACCCGACAACGGCACCGTCACCGTCGACAACCAAGCCGGGACCTACACCTACACCCCCGCCACCCGACCGGAGTTCGGCGAACCCGACGAAACCACCACCTTCACCGTGGTCGCCACCGACCCCGACGGCCTCACCGCCACCAACACCATCGGCCTGCCCATCGTGGCGCTGCCCGAACCGGACAACAACGCACCCGTCGCCGGCACCCCCGGAACCCCGGTCGTCGACGACGAAACAGGCGTCGTCACCGGCACACTGGGCTTCACCGACCCCGACGGCGACACCCTCACCTACACCGTCACCGACCCACCCGCCAACGGCAGCGTCACCATCGACGCCGTCCTCGGCACCTACACCTACACCCCGGCCACCCGACCGGAGTTCGGCGAACCCGACGGCGCCGCCAGCTTCACCGTGCTGGCCTCCGACGGCGAACTCACCGCCAGCACCACCTTCGACGTCCCCATCGCCGCGCTGCCAACCCCCGACGCGACACCCACCCTGCAAGGAACTGCGCAACTGCCGGGAGATCCTTCAGGTCCTGTTGTGGTGGGTCCCGACGGAACTGCCTATCAATCGGTGGTCTTCGGCCTCGGAACCTCAAACCAGCACACGTCGGTTTACGCGCTGAACCCAGATGGATCGGGGGCGCTGGAGACTGTCGTCGACATGGCCGAGGGAGGGGCAGACAGTGGGTTGATGTTCGCACCGGAACGGTACGTCTTCCAAACCACGTTCGACTACGACAGCCAGACAGGCTACCTGCTGGTGATCGACCTGCAGAACCCCGGGACATTCGCTGCCGTGGGGCTCGGCAGCGGCCGCGTTTTCGACGACGACGTGTCCATCAGTCCCGACGGCTCTGCCTACGTGTTGACCGGCGGACAACTGCTCGTCGTCGACCCGGAGAACACCTCTGCCCCAGTGTCAATCGACCTGACAGGTACCGCTGCAGACGGGCCTGTGGTGTTCAATCAGCTGAGCGGCACTCCCTACGTGGCCGAAGAGTCCGACGATGCCGAAGAACGCGTGCAGCTCTTCGAAATCGACATCACCTCGCCCGACGATCCGCTGATCTTCGTCACCGAAAGCCCGGGATCGCTGCCGGCTGACGGTTTGGTGTCCGGGCCGGACGGTTCCATCTATCTCACGACGTGGTCGGTAGACGGCGACACCGCGACCACCCACGTCGTCGTAATCGACCCGGACAACCCTGGCGTACCAATGCAATTCGAGATGACAGGTACCGCGTTCAACGGAGTCGCGTTCGGGCCCGACGGCGACGTTTATCAGGCTGCCGCCACGATATCCATCGAGGGGGACGACTTCTCCAGCCTCCAGACCACAACGGAAATAATGAGAATCGACCTGAACCAGGTCGACGATCCAGAAACCTATGAGGTACTGGGCGCACTGGACGGACCGATCATCGTCGGACCAGGCGGCATCATCTACGCCGGTGTGACGGTCAGCGACTACACCAACTTCCCCGACATCACCACGATCTACCAGTTGGTCGTGATCGACCCGCAAGATCCCGACGCTGCCTTCGCCGTCGAACTAAACGGCCCCACCATCATCAACGGTGACTTCCAAACCAGCAATGTGGCCATCGGACAGGATGGCCGAGCGTACATCGCCGTGACCACCGAAACCGAAGTCGGCGGCGACACCGTGTACACCACGCGCGTGACGGTCGTCGATCCGAACAACCCGGAGGGCACGATCCAGATCGATCACGCAATCGCCGGCGCACCGCCGAACGAGGGCAGCCAGGTCGCCGTCGACGGCAACGGGCTCGTGTACGTGACCACGCAGACCCTGGGAGAAGACGGATTCGTCACCCACGTGACGGTCATCGATCCGGGAAACGCCACGGACCAGGTTCTCGCGACCTACGACATCGATGGTCCTGCGGTCGGTGGTCCCGTTGTCGATCCGGGCAACACTGCCTATCAAACCGCCGTCGGCGGAGACATCGATGATGAATCCACCGACGTCGCAGTCATCGGTGTGGCTCCGGTCGACTAGGTAGTCGATCAGGTATCGGACATATCCGAGATTGCGCTGAGGGTCGTGCCGGGTCAACCGGTACGAGCCTCAGTGGATGGGCGCCGACGCCCTGGTGATCAGCCCGGACGGTGAGTGCTCCATCACACGGTCAGCACCATCCGGTAGCGAGCACGGCCGGAGTCCATCGCGGCGTAAGCCTCGGCGGCTTGGGTCAGCGGACGCTCCTCGACGAGCGCCCGCACGCCGGACAACTGCGCGAACGCCATCGTCTCCTCGACGTCGCGAGAGGTGCCCGACGGGTGACCGGTCACCGACAGCCCGGAGTTGATCAGGTCGAGCGGGCTGATCGGCAAGTTCTCCGCGGTGACGCCGACTACGACCAGCTCCCCTGCCGGGCCGAGGCCACCGACGGCCGCGGCCATCGCAGCCGCGTTGTTCGCGGTGGCCAGCACCACGGCTGCGCCACCCAGCTTCTTCAGTTCTGCCGCGACGTCCTGCGCGGTCGAGTCGATGTAGTGATGTGCTCCCAGTCGCGCGGCCTCGTCGGCCTTGCCGGTTCCCCGGGCGATCGCGACGGTCTCGAACCCCATGGCCCGCGACCACTGCACACCCAGGTGACCCAACCCGCCGACACCGAGGATCGCGACCAGATCACCGGCCTTGGCACGCGTCTCGCGCAATCCGTTGAACGTCGTCACTCCTGCGCAGCCCATCGGCGCGGCTTCGACGAACGACAGTCCGTCCGGAATCCGCGCCAACGCGGTGGCCGGGGCCGTCACCGACTCCGCGTAGCCGCCCGGGTAGTGCCAGCTCGGCACCTGCATGCGCTCGCACTGCATGAAGGCGCCTCTGCGACACGGCACGCAGCGGTTGCAGTTGCCTCCGAACCACCCGACGGCCACCCGGTCGCCGACCGCGAAGTCCTCGACACCGTCTCCGACCTCGGCCACCGTTCCCGCGATCTCGTGGCCCAGCGTGAGCGGCCACTGCAGACCGGGAAAGTGGCCTGCGTAGAACTCCCGGTCGGTTCCACAGACGCCGCACGCGGCGACGTCGAGGCGGACGTGATCCCGGGCGGGCGGAGTGGTCTCCACGTCGACGAGAGTGAGCGGTTCGCCGGCCGCAGTGAGTTGGACGGCAGCGTGGGTGCGGGTGCTTTCAGGCATGCGATCGACGATATCCGCGATGGTGGCACCAATGTCAGTCGAAGTCTGTCTGCTCCTCGGAAATTCCCAGTCGGCGTTCGATGAGGATCAGGCCCGCGACGGCGAGGACGCCCGCGGCGAACAACACCAGCACCATGGAGATGTCAGCGGCCGGCGCAAGCAAATCGCGATCCGCCGACTGCCACGGCCAGAGCGCCCGAAGCGACCCCACCATGAGCCCGGTGATGACGACGAGGGTGATGCGAGCTCGATGTGCGAGCAGCCACCTCAGCAGCGTGACGAACGATGCGAGACCGACGACGGCGCCGAGTCCGAAGAGCGCGATATAGCCGAAGTCGCGGTTGTTGACAGCGCCGATGGTCGTCTCGTACATGCCGATGGACAGCAGGAGGAACGAACCGGAGACCCCGGGCAACACGAGTGCACAAATGGCCACGGCCGCCGCCAGTACGATCACGATCGGATTCGGGTCACCGATGTTCGCTGGTGGGACACCCGTGAGCCAAAACAAAAAGATCGCGGCCACGGCCCCGACAGCCAGGTCCTTCGCGCGCCATGCACCGGGGGAGGTACGGATCACCATATGAGCAGGCACGTACACACCCGCGATCACGAGTCCGAAGAACAGCGCCCGCATCTGAACTGGATGCTCCTCGAGCAGCGGCTCCAGGAATCGGGCTCCGAGAACGAGCGCGATGACCATTCCTATCGCCACAGGTATCAGGGTTCGCCAAGGGAGACCACGGAATGTGGTGGCGGAGGCACGCGCAGAGGCTTTCCCCGTGCCGAGACCGACGAGCTGCCGAAGGGAAAGCACTACATTGGCGATCGCATTGATCAGCGTCTCGTAGATGCCCACGATGAGTGCGACAGTTCCACCGCTCACTCCAGGGATGACTTCGGCTACTCCCATGAGCGCACCACGGACAAGGTTGGTGACAGTTGCAAGCACGCGATCACGCTAGCGGTTGTGGGCGTGGGCTCGAGCGGCGATGTCCTGGCTGGCGACGGTCTGACCGCTGCGGCTCAGCGCCGCCGCTGTTCGAGCGCGCGGATCAGGCTGGCGGCGTCCCACGGCCCGAGGTGCCGCTTGCCGTTCACGAACAGCGTCGGCGTGGCGTTGAGGTCCATCTCCTCGGCGTCCTCGGCGTCGTCGTTAACCCGGTGCAGCACCTTCGACGAGTGCACCCGCACATCCCGGTCGAACTGCTCGATGTCGCACCCCGCAGTCACCGCGTACCGGTACATGTCCGCCCACTCCAGGTCATCCTGATGCTCGAACAGCTCGCACGCCATCTCCCAGAACCGGCCCTGAAGGGCGGCGGCCTCGCTGGCCCGCGCCGCGTCGAAGGCGCGGAGGTGCGCCCGCTCGAGCGGAAAATGCCGCCACACGTAGCGCAGCTCGTCGCCGAAATGGCCGCGCACCTCGTCGATGGCCCCGGTGGCCCGGCTGCAGAACGGGCACTCGAAATCGCCGTATTTGACCAGTGTCAGCGGCGCGGCGTTGCTGCCGCGGATGTGGTCGCGTTCCGGGTCCACCGGCCGGAGCAGCTTGAGCCCGACAGGTTCGGGCGGACTCAGCCAGTCGGTGACCCGGAAGATCGTCCACCCCAGCCCGAACGCGATCAACGACGC
>NZ_JBAUJB010000286.1:0-1974 GCF_049683355.1 Mycobacterium sp. | reverse complement strand
GATCACCGGCCACGGCACCGCCGATGTGCCGAGGTTCTGCGGGGATGCGATCGCCGACCCGCTCACGGGTATCCACGCCGCGGTCGCCGTCCTGCAATCGTGCGGCCGGGGCGGCGGTGAGGTGATCGAGCTGTCCATGGCCGGGGTGTCCGCATCGTATGCGCGGCTGCCGCGTGGCGACGAGAGAACTTGTACGACAACGCCAAACGTCGAACACGCCGCTGTCCGTCCGGGAGCCGACAACGCCGCTGTTGAGCACCTGACAGCGCAGCGGCTTGCCCCCACATGCTGATCCAACGGGCGGTGCTGCTCGACGGAACGCGCACCGACATCCGCGTCGGCGCGCGGATCACCGAGGTCGCCGACGGACTCGCGGCCCGGCCGGGGGAGACGGTGTACGACGCAGCCGGCGGCACCGTGCTGCCCGGGCTGCACGACCACCATCTGCACCTGCGCGCCGCCGCGGCAGCCCTGCACTCGGTCCGCGTCGGCCCGGACGAAATCGCGGACAGAGCGGACCTCGCCCGCACCCTCGCCGCCGCGCACGTCGACGCCGACGGCTGGATCCGGGCGGTCGGATACCACGACGCCGCAGCGGGACCGCTGGACCGGGACGTGCTCGACACGCTCTCGCCGCTGGGTGTCCCGGTGCGCGTTCAGCACCGCAGCGGGGTGCAGTGGACGGTCAACTCGGCCGGGCTGGCCCGCCTCGAGCTGGCAGCCCACCCGGACGGCCGGCTCCGCAGCGCCGACGCCAGCTGGTCGTCGTCCCTGCTGCGCGGCGAGCCGAGCCTGGCCGAGATCAGCGCGCGACTGTGCGAATTCGGCGTCACCGGGGTCACCGACGCCACTCCGGACCTGTCCGCTGCCGATGTCGAGAACCTCCAGCACGCCCACACCGCAGGCGAGCTGTGCCAGACGGTGCACTGCCTGGCGCCGGGAAAACGCATCCTGCACGACGACGACCTCGACCTCGACGGCCTCACCGAATGGATCTCCGACGTGCACGCCGCGGCTCGCCCCGTCGCCGTGCACTGCGTGACCGCCGCGCAACTGGTGGTCACGCTCGAGGCACTGCGCTGCGCCGGCAGCCATCCCGGTGACCGCGTCGAGCATGCCGCGGTGGTGCCCGACGACAGCCTGGCCGACCTCGCCGCGGCGGGTGTGACGGTGGTGACCCAGCCGAATTTCGTCGCCGAGCGCGGCGACCAGTATCTGGTCGATGTGCCGGCCGGCGAACACCACGAACTCTGGCGGGTGGCGTCGCTGCGCCGCGCCGGGGTGCCCGTCGCGCTGTCGACGGACGCGCCTTTCGGTGATTCAGATCCCTGGGCGGTGATGCGTGCCGCGGTCCATCGCCGCACGCCCGGCGGCGCGATGCTCGGTGTGGCCGAGTGCATCTCGCCGGCCGAGGCGATGACGATGTTCCTGGGGCCCGCGGCGCACCCGGCATCACCCCGCTCGGTCTTGGCGGGCGAGCCCGGCGACCTGTGCATCCTGACGGCACCGCCGGCCACCGTGCTGGCCGAGCTGGGCTGCGGCCTGGTGGCCGCCACCGTCATCAGTGGGGAGTTGGTGTTCCAGAGGTCGTGAACGCCGTTCGCAGAAGTTCGCACTGGCTGGCGAAAAACGACTGGGAGACAACAGCTTTCGGCGCGATGCCGTCGAAGCCGTGGAACGCACCGTCGACCACCAACACCTCGCACGGCACCCCGGCGTCGCGCAGCCGCTCGGCGTAGGCGAGGTCCTCGTCGTGGAACAGGTCCAGCGTTCCGACACCGATCCACGCCGGCGGAAGCCCGGCGAGGTCCTCGCGACGCGCCGGTACGGCGACCTGCGGATCGGCGTCGCCGAGGTAGGCGCGCCAACCGAAACGGTTGCTCGACTGATTCCACAGCCGGTGCCCTGGATTGTCCAGGTCGGTGCGTGACACGGTGCGGTCGTCGATCATCGGATAGACCAGAAGCTGTGCCG
>NZ_JBAUJB010000285.1:0-1680 GCF_049683355.1 Mycobacterium sp. | reverse complement strand
CCGGAAACACACACGAGTGCACCGCCTCGCCGTCGACCAGCACCGAGCATGCGCCGCAGTCACCTGCGTCGCAGCCCTTCTTCACCTCGAAGTGGCCGTGCTCGCGCAGATAGCTTCGTAGACACTGACCGGCACCCGGAATGGCCTGTGCCTCAGACCCGTTCACTCGGATGCTCATGCCAGTTCCCGGCGGATCTGCTCGGCCAGCACGGGGGTCATGGCGCGCCGCCAGTCGGGGTCGCCGTGAGCGTCCCGGGTCCAGGCGTCCTCGCCGATGCTCTGGTGTGCGGCGGTCAGCTCGGCGGCGCTGGGGGTGGTGGGAAAGGTGAAGACGTGGGGGCGCACGGTGGCTGCGGTCACCGACAACACGAACCGGCCACCGTCGGCGGCGGTGTCGCGCCTGCCGATGACGACGATCCCCGAGCGGCCCAGTGGGGACGGCGCGAGCTGGCGGTAGGCCGTGGTCGCACGCAGCGCGGCGACGGGCAGCCACACCGAACGTAGGACGTCCCCGTCGCCCAGGGTGTTGGTGGCCACCCCGGTGACGAAGTCGGTGACCGGCGGGCGGTGGTCGGTGCCGTCGGCGCGCCAGATCGTCAGCTCGGCGTCGAGAGCCGACGTGAGCGAGATCATCGCACCGGCGGGGAGCGACAGGCAGATGTTGCCGCCGATGGTCGCCGTCGCCCAGATCTTGAACGACGCGAGCAGGGCGGTGCAGCACTGGCGCAGCAGAGGCGCTGCCGTCCACTCGGGGCGGGTGGCGGCCAGCTGGGACGTCAGTTGCGACAACTCTTTCAGGGTGCACGTCGCGGCGAGTTCGATTCCGTTGTCGGCGACGGTGATCGGCGTCCAGCCGAGACGGGTGATGTCGATCAGCCGGCGGATGTGTGGCTGGGGTTCGGAGAACAACCAGGTGCCCCCGGCGAGGATCGCGTCCCCGGGGCCGACCGGCCACAGGTCGTCGCGGCAGGCGGGGACGGACATCGTCTCGACGGTGTTGAGGTCCATGGACGTCAGCTGACCGGGGTCAACGGCCCGCCCACGATGTTGCCGACGATACCGCGAATGATGTTGGTGCCGTCCTCCTCTCGCAGCTCGGCGTACCATTCGGCGGCCTTCTCCGGATCTTTGGCGTGGGTGACGTCGCATCGCTTACGCGCCCGAAGCACCAGCTCGCCGGCCCGTTCGGCCCGCGACTGCTGGTAGGCGGCCAGGGCCGCAGGAACGTCATCGGGGTGATCCCGAAACGCCCACTGCAGTGCCACCGCGTCCTCCATCGCCGAGCAGCCACCCTGCCCGATGTCGGGGGTGGTGTTGTGGGCGGCATCGCCGAGCACTGCGACACGGCCCCGGACCCAGGTGTAGAACGGATCCAGGTCGAGGATCTCGACCCGGTTGGTGGTGGCTGGGTCGAGTTTGTCGATCAGCGTCTGCACCCCTGGTGCCCAGTCCGCGAAGTGTGCACGTAGAGCCTCACGCGCACTGCCCTTCTCGTAGGGCGATCCTTGGGGTTCGACCACGTCGAAGAAGAAGTAGAACCGTCCGCCCGCGATGGGCATCACCGAGACCCGCTTGCCGTCGCCGACGTAGGTGGTCCATTCCGTGGCGGCACCGATCGAATCGTCGGCGTCGACCAACCCGTTGAAGTTCACGTACCCGGCGTAGCGCCGGGTCACCGGG
>NZ_JBAUJB010000284.1:0-5448 GCF_049683355.1 Mycobacterium sp. | reverse complement strand
TGGTGTTCCGCGACCAGACGCTGGCAGCCGTCGCCGAGTCGGCCCGCGTCAAGTACGTCGTCGGCCCGACCATCCCGTGGTACCAGGAGTTCCTGCGGTACTACTTCGTGATGGTCGAGGACAGCGTGGACGCATCGCTGACCCGCCGCTTCTCCGTGCTGCTACTGCTGTTGTGCCTGTTCGGACTGCTGGTGGTGCTGCTGCGCCGCGGCACCGTGCCCGGTGCGGTCAACGGACCGGTGTGGCGGCTGACCGGCACCACCGCGATCGGTCTGCTGCTGTTGTTCTTCACACCGACCAAATGGGGGGTTCAGTTCGGCGTGTTCGCCGGGGTGGCGGGCGCCCTCGGCGCGGTCACCGCGTTCGCGTTCGCCCGGGTCGGCCTGCACAGCCGCCGGAATCTGGCACTGTACGTGACCGCGCTGCTGTTCGTGCTGGCATGGGCCAACGCCGGGATCAACGGCTGGTTCTACGTCGGCAACTACGGGGTGCCGTGGTTCGACCGGCAACCGGTGATCTTCGGTTTCCCCGTCACCACGATCTTCCTGCTGCTGGCGATCGGCTGCGGCCTGCTCGCCGGCTGGCTGCACTTCCGGATGGACTACGCCGGACACACCGAGGTCGCCGACACGGGGCGCAACCGGGCGCTGGCGTCCACCCCGCTGCTGGTGGTGGCCACCATCATGGTGTTGCTGTCGGTCGGTTCGATGCTCAAGGCCACTGCCGGGCGCTACCCGGTGTACACCACCGGCGCGGCGAACCTGTCGGCGCTGAAGGCCGCCCTGCCCGGGGGTTCGTCCCGCAGCTGCGCGATGGCCGACGCCGTGCTCGTCGAGCCCGACACGAACGCCGGCATGCTGCAACCGGTGCCGGGCCAGCAGTTCGGTGAGTACGGGCCGCTGGGCGGCGAGGACCCGGTGGGATTCACCCCCAACGGCGTCAGCGACACCCTGGAGCCTGCCGAACCCGTGGCGGCCAACCCGGGGTTGGTGAACTCCGACGGACCGGTCGACAAACCGAACATCGGGATCGCTTACGCAGCCGGAACCGGCGGTGGTTACGGCCCCGAGGGTGTCAACGGATCCCGGGTGTTCCTGCCGTTCGGGTTGGATCCGGACCGCACCCCGGTGATGGGCAGCTACGACGAGCCCGCCGCCGTTAACAACAGGGTTGCCGCCGAGGCGACGTCGGCCTGGTATCAGCTGCCTCCCCGCAGCCCGGACCGGCCGCTGGTGAGCGTCGCCGCCGCGGGCGCCATCTGGTACTACGAGGAGGACGGCGAGTTCAGCTACGGGCAGTCGCTGAAGCTGCAGTGGGGGGTGCTCCGACCCGACGGTTCCTATGAGGCGCTCAACGAGGTACAGCCGATCGACATCTTCTCGCAGACGGCCTGGCGCAATCTGCGCTTCCCGTTGTCCACGGCACCGCCGGAGGCCAACGTGGCGCGCATCGTCGCCGACGACCCGAACCTCTCCGACGACCAGTGGTTCGGGTTCACCCCGCCGCGGGTGCCGGTGCTGCAGACCGCGAGTGAGTTCCTCGGCACCGAGACCCCGGTGCTGATGGACATCGCCACCGCCGCGAACTTCCCGTGCCAGCGGCCGTTCGCCGAGCACCTGGCGGTGGCCGAACTCCCGGAGTACCGGATCCTGCCGAACTTCAAGCAACTGGTGTCCTCGTCGAACCAGTGGCAGTCCGCCGACGACGGCGGTCCGTTCCTCTTCATCCAGGCGCTGCTGAGGACGTCGACGATCCCGACGTACCTGCGCGACGACTGGTACCGGGACTGGGGCTCGATCGAGCGCTACACCCGGCTGGTGCCCCGCGATGAGGCGCCCGAGGCCGCGATCGACGAAGGATCGACACGAGTGTTCGGCTGGAGTCGCGGCGGACCGATCAGGGCACTCCCGTGAGCCCGGCCTTCGACGATGCCAGGATCGCCCGCTGGGTCGCCACGGTCGCGGGATTATTGGGTTTCGTGCTGGCCGTGGCCACGCCGCTGCTGCCGGTCACCCAGACCACGGCGACGCTGAACTGGCCTCAGCAGGGCCAGCTCAGCAACGTCACCGCCCCAGTGATCTCCCAGGCGCCGGTGAGCCTGACCGCCACGGTGCCCTGTGAGGTCATCGCGACGATGCCCGACGACGGAGGACTGGTCCTCGGCACCGCGCCGGCCGAGGGACGCGACGCCGCGCTGAACGCGATGCTGGTCAACGTCACCGAGACCCGCGTCGACGTGATCGTCCGCAACGTCGTCGTGGCCAGCGTGGACCGCGACCGAATCACCGGGCCGCCGGGCTGTTCCCGGCTGGAGATCACCTCGTCCCTGGACGGCACCTTCGCCGAGTTCGTCGGCCTGACACAGCTCTCCGGCGAGGATGCCGGTGAACCCCAACGCACCGGCTTCCCCGACCCCAACCTGCGGCCTGCCATCGTCGGTGTGTTCACCGACCTCACCGGCCCGGCACCCGCCGGTATTCAGTTCGAGGCCGGCATCGACACCCGCTTCACCACGCGCCCGACGGCACTGAAGCTGATGGCGATGCTGCTGACGGTCGTCTCGACCGTCGTCGCACTGCTGGCCCTGTGGCGGTTGGACCGGCTCGACGGGCGGCGGATGCGCCGCGTCATCCCGTCACGGTGGCGGACCGCCGGGCCCGTCGACGGGGTCGTGGTCGGCGGGTTCGCGCTCTGGTACGTCATCGGCGCCAACTCGTCGGACGACGGTTATATCCTCGGCATGGCCCGGGTGGCCGACCACGCCGGCTACATGTCGAACTATTTCCGCTGGTTCGGCAGCCCGGAGGACCCGTTCGGCTGGTACTACAACGTGCTGGCGCTGATGACGCGGGTCAGCGATGCCAGCATCTGGATCCGGCTGCCGGATCTGATCTGTGCGCTGGTGTGCTGGCTGCTGCTGTCGCGGGAGGTGCTGCCTCGGCTGGGACCCGCGGTCTCGGGAAGCAAGGCGGCGATGTGGGCCGCCGGGCTGGTGCTGCTGGCAGCGTGGATGCCGTTCAACAACGGGTTACGACCCGAGGGCCAGATCGCCACCGGCGCACTGATCACCTACGTGCTGATCGAGCGGGCCATCAGTTCGGGCCGGCTCACGCCTGCGGCGCTGGCGATCACCACCGCGGCGTTCACGCTCGGAATCCAGCCGACCGGTCTGATCGCGGTGGCGGCGCTGGTGGCCGGCGGCAGGCCGATCCTGCGCATCCTGGTGCGACGCCGCCGGTCCGTCGGCACCTGGCCACTGGTGGCGCCGCTACTGGCCGCCGGCACGATCGTGCTGAGCGTGGTGTTCGCCGACCAGACGCTGGCGACGGTGTTGGAAGCCACCAGGATTCGCACTGCGATCGGCCCCAGCCAGGAGTGGTTCACCGAGATCCTGCGGTACTACTACCTGATCCTGCCGACGACCGATGCCGCGATCTCCCGGCGGTTCGCGTTCCTGTTCACCGCGCTGTGCCTGTTCCCCGCACTGTTCATGATGTTGCGGCGCAAGCGCATTGCCGGGGTGGCGCGCGGTCCGGCATGGCGCTTGATGGGCGTCATCTTCGCCACGATCTTCTTCCTGATGTTCACCCCCACCAAGTGGATCCACCACTTCGGTCTGTTCGCTGCGGTCGGTGGCGCGATGGCGGCGCTGGCGACGGTGCTGATGTCGCCGGTGGTGCTGCGCTCGGCGCGTAACCGGATGGCGTTCCTGTCTCTGGTGTTCTTCGTGCTGGCGTTGTGTTTCGCGTCGACGAACGGCTGGTGGTACGTCTCCAACTTCGGGGCCCCGTTCAATAATTCGGTACCGCAGATCGGCGGAGTGACGGTCAGCACCATGTTCATGGTGCTGTTCGTGATCGCAGCACTGTGGGCGTTCTGGCTGCACCTGACGTCCCGGCACGAGTCGCGGGTCGTCGACAAGCTCACTGCCGCACCGATACCGATCGCAGCCGGTTTCATGGTGATCGTCTTCGTGGCCTCGATGGTCATCGGTGTGGTACGCCAGTACCCGACCTACTCCAACGGGTGGGCCAATGTGCGCGCCTTCGTCGGGGGATGCGGCATGGCCGACGACGTGCTCGTCGAGCCCAACTCCAACGACGGGTTCCTGCAGCCCGCTGCCGGCGACTGGGGCCCGCTGGGCCCACTCGGCGGGACCGACCCGGAGGGCTTCTCGCCCAACGGCGTTCCCGACCGGATCATCGCCGAAGCGATCCGGCTCAACACTCCACAGCCCGGCACCGATTACGACTGGAACCAGCCGTCGGAACTTTCCGAGCCCGGGATCAACGGCTCGACCGTGCCGCTGCCCTACGGCCTCGACCCTGAGCAGGTCCCGGTGGCGGGAACGTATTCCACTGGCGCCCAAGAGGAGAGCCGGCTGGCTTCGGCGTGGTACGACCTGCCCGCCGCCGACGACGCGCACCCACTCGTGGTGATCACCGCGGCAGGCACCATCTCCGGGCGCAGCGTCACCGAGGGGGTCAGCTCCGGTGAGACGGTGGAACTCGAGTACGCCCGGCGCGGACCCGACGGAGCCCTCGAGCCGGCCGGCCGGGTCAGCCCGTTCGATATCGGCCCGACGCCGTCATGGCGCAATCTGCGTTACCCGCGCGACCAGATCCCCGGCGACGCCGTCGCGGTCCGGGTGATCGCCGAGGATCTCTCGCTGAGCCAGGGCGACTGGCTGGCCGTCACGCCGCCACGGGTGCCGGAGGTGCGCTCGGTGCAGGAATTCATCGGTTCCGAGCAGCCGGTCCTGCTGGACTGGGCGGTCGGCCTCGCATTCCCCTGCCAGCAACCGATGCTGCACGCCAACGGCGTCACCGAGGTGCCGAAGTTCCGCATCTCGCCTGACTACCTCGCCAAGCTGCAGAGCACCGACACCTGGCAGGACGGCGTCAACGGTGGCCTGCTGGGGATCACCGACCTGCTGCTGCGGGCCTCGGTGATGTCGACCTACCTGTCGCAGGACTGGGGTCAGGACTGGGGATCGCTGCGCCGGTTCGACACCATCGTCGACGCCGAACCCGCGGAGATCGCACTGGGTTCGACCACCCACTCAGGGCTGTGGTCTCCGGGGCCGATCCGGATCGGTCCGTGAGTCAGGACGAGGCGTCGTTGGCGCCGGGGCTGCTGTTCTCCTGCAGGATGTCATCGTGGCAGTCCACCTGGGTCTTGCCCGTCTGCTCCATGCACACCAGGACCGGCGCGGCGGTGCCCGGCGCACCGGTGGGGTGGGTGATCTCGCCGGGGTACAGCGACCAGAGCGGGGCACCTGACGACGACAGGCGCGCGCAGTACGCCGGGTCGCCGGCCTCGGTCACCCCTGCGGCACCCAGGGTCGCGCAGTCGGCGCCGACGACGATCACCGGTAGCGTCACACCGCCGGTGCCGGCCGGGGTTGCCGAGGGCTGCGCTGCGTTGGTGGGCGTGCGGCGCTCGTGA
>NZ_JBAUJB010000283.1:0-10857 GCF_049683355.1 Mycobacterium sp. | reverse complement strand
TCTGGACCACGTAGCTGCAGGCTCGGAGTCGATGCGCCGTGCTTTGTTGACGATGTCGACAATTCCTATGCGCCAATGGTTCCGGCAATCTCAGCACGAGACTATCCTGCGACGGAGTCTTCGCTGGGGCGTACTTAAAGCGGCTCTTGTATTTACTGATCCGCGCGGCCACGATCGGGTACAGTCCGGTGAGCCGCCTCACTACCAACCGGTAGGGTGGCCGCAGATCACAGCTCCTGAAGTGCCGGAAGGTAAGGACGTGCGACATGCTCCGCTGTTACGCCGCATTTGTGGCGATGCCGTCCTCGGTCAGATCATGAGGCCCCGCCGGTGATATCTCAGAAATCGGGCCTCTTCGACTACGCCCGCGACCAGGCAAAACCGGGCATGGAAGCGGTTGGCGGCTTCGTGAAGATGTGCGTCCTCACGGGCAAGGCATTGTTCCGTACGCCCTTCCAGACGCGCGAGTTCATCCTTCAGGCCTGGTTCCTGATGCGGGTGGCATTCCTGCCTACCGTTGCGGTCGCCATCCCGCTGACGGTGCTCATCATCTTCACACTCAACATCCTCTTGGCTGAGTTCGGCGCCGCCGATGTCTCCGGCGCCGGTGCTGCGCTGGGTGCGGTCACCCAGCTCGGACCGCTGGTCACCGTTCTTGTGGTCGCGGGAGCTGGGTCCACCGCGATCTGTGCTGACATCGGCGCCAGGACCATCCGTGAGGAGATCGACGCCCTGGAAGTTCTCGGCATTGACCCCATCCACCGGCTCGTCGTTCCGCGGGTGATCGCATCGACGTTCGTTGCCTTTCTGCTCAACGGAGCGGTAATCACTATCGGCCTGGTCGGGGGCTTCGTGTTCGGCGTCTACATCCAGAACATCTCAGCGGGCGCATACGTGTCGACACTGACCCTGGTCACTGGGTTGCCGGAGGTGATCATATCGATCGTCAAAGCGCTGACATTCGGCTTGATCGCCGGATTGGTCGGCTGCTACCGCGGTCTCACGGTTTCTGGCGGCGCCAAGGGCGTGGGCACCGCGGTCAACGAGACCCTCGTGCTTTGTGTCATCGCGCTCTTCGCTGTCAACGTCGTCATGACCACGATCGGCGTTCGATTCGGAACCGGTGGCTGACATGGGTGCATCCACCAACACCGGCACGGTGCTGCGTCAGCGCTTCCCGCGCAGCTACGGCCGCGCCCAGAAGGTCGTCGCCGCACCTGCGCGCGGACTGGACGGTGTCGGCCAGATCGCCTGGTTTGTGGTCACCGCGGTCGGGTCGATCGGCCACGCCGTACGGTCCTACCGCAAGGAAATGCTGCGTCTGATCGCCGAGATCGGAATGGGAACCGGCGCGATGGCAGTGATCGGCGGCACGGTGGCGATTGTCGGGTTCGTCACCCTCTCGGGCGGCTCGCTTATCGCGATCCAGGGCTTTGCCTCGCTGGGCAACATCGGTGTCGAAGCTTTCACCGGGTTCTTCGCCGCACTGGTCAACGTGCGTATCGCCGCACCCGTGGTGGCCGGTGTGGCGCTTGCCGCAACCGTCGGCGCTGGCGCCACCGCCCAGTTGGGCGCCATGCGTATCAGTGAAGAGATCGACGCACTGGAGGTCATGGGCATCAAGTCCATCTCGTATCTGGTTTCGACGCGGGTCCTGGCGGGCTTCGTGGTGATCATCCCGCTCTACGCAATGGCGATCATCATGTCGTTCCTATCCGCGCAAGTGACCACGACGCTGTTCTACGGCCAGTCGACCGGAACCTACGAACACTACTTCCGCACTTTCCTGCGCGCCGACGACGTCGGGTGGTCGTTCGTGCAAGCGGTGATCATCTCCGTGATCGTCATGCTCAACCACTGCTATTACGGCTACAACGCCAGCGGTGGGCCGGTGGGCGTCGGCGAGGCCGTCGGTCGTTCGATGCGGGCCTCACTGATCGCGATCGTCCTTGTCGTCCTGTTCGCCTCACTGGCGCTTTACGGGACCGACCCCAACTTCAACCTGACGGTGTAGCCATGGCTGACCCGCGCTTCCCACTGAACAAGCCGCGCACGCCGCCGTACAAGCTAGCCGGCCTCGTACTTCTCCTCGTCTTTGGGCTGGTGGCCACGCTGGTGTGGTTCCAATTCCGCGGCGCCTTCACCCCTCGCGAACAGCTCACCCTAAGAGCCGCGCGCGCCGGCCTGGTGATGGACCCCGGATCCAAGGTTACCTACAACGGGGTCGAGATCGGCCGGGTCGCCGACGTCGTCGCCGTGAACGTGGGTGACCAGCCCGAGGCGATGATCACCCTCGATGTGGATCCGAAGTACATCGATCTGATTCCGGCCAACGTCGTTGCCGATGTCTCGGCGACCACGGTGTTCGGCAACAAGTACGTATCGTTCACCACGCCCCCCGATCCGCAGTCCAAGCGCATCACGAGCAGTGACGTGATCGACGTGCGGAACGTGACTACAGAGTTCAACACGCTGTTCGAGACCGTGGTGTCGGTGGCCGAAAAGGTCGACCCGGTGAAGCTGAATCAGACGCTCACCGCTTCGGCGCAGGCGCTCGACGGGCTGGGTGACCGGTTCGGGGAGTCAATCATCGACGGAAACGCGATCTTGGCCGACATCAATCCACGGATGCCGCAGATCCGCCGTGACACCGAGGCCCTAGCTGACCTCGGTGATGTGTACGCCGCGGCCGCTCCCGACCTATTCGACGGGCTGGAGAACGCAGTCACCACCGCGCGCACCCTCAACGAGCAGCGCGGCAACCTCGATCAGGCCCTTATGGCCGCGGTCGGGTTCGGCAACGTCGGCGGGGATGTCCTGGAGCGCGGCGGCCCATATCTGGTGCGCGGCGTGGAAGATCTGCTACCCACATCGGCCCTGCTCGACGAATACAGCCCGGCGCTGTTCTGCACCGTTCGCAACTACCACGACGTTGAACCGAAGGTCACAGACGCAGTCGGCGGCGCCAACGGCTACTCCCTCAACACCCGGTCAGCCCTCGTCGGCGCCGAGAACCCATATGTGTATCCGGACAATTTGCCGCGGGTGAATGCCAAGGGTGGACCGGAGGGCCGTCCGGGTTGCTGGCAGCCGGTGACGCGCGACCTGTGGCCGGCGCCGTACCTCGTGATGGACACCGGTGCCTCGATCGCCCCATACAACCATTTTGAGCTGGGCCAGCCGCTCGCCACCGAGTACATCTGGGGTCGCCAGATTGGGGAGTACACGATCAATCCATGAAAATCACAGGTACTGCGATCAAGTTGGGCGCCTTTTCTCTTGTTCTGCTGCTTTTCACTGCGGTGATCATTGTGGTGTTCGGGCAGCTGCGCTTTGACCGCACGACCGGATATTCGGCCATCTTCAGCAACGCCAGTGGTCTGCGCTCTGGACAATTCGTCCGAGCGGCCGGCGTGGAGGTCGGCAAGGTCTCCAAGGTCGCGCTACTGGACGGGGGTACCCGAGTGAAGGTCGATTTCGAAGTGGACAGGGAGTTGCCGCTGTTCGACGAGACCACCGCCTCGGTGCGATACCTCAACCTGATCGGCGACCGCTACCTGGAGCTCAAGCGAGGCGACAGCGACCGACGGATGGCCGGCGGTGGCATCATCCCCTTGGAGCGTACCGAGCCCGCGCTCGACCTCGACGCGCTGATCGGCGGCTTCCGCCCCCTTTTCCGGGCGCTCGATCCCGAGAAGGTCAACAACATCGCCCAGTCGATCATCACGATTTTCCAGGGCCAGGGCGGCACCATAACAGACATTCTGGATCAGACAGCGTCGCTGACCGCGGCCCTGGCCGACAGAGACCAGGTGATCGGTGAGGTGATCCGCAACCTCAACACCGTGCTCGACACCACGGTCCGCCACCAGCAGCAGTTCGACGAGACGCTGGTGAACTTCGAAGAACTGATCACCGGGCTGAAGAACCGCGCCGACCCAATCGCGACGTCTGTTGGTGACATCAGCGACGCCGCCGGCACGGTCGCCGACCTGCTGTCGGACAATCGACCGCTGCTACAGGACTCTGTCGGCTACCTCGAGGCCACCCTGCAACCTCTCATCGATCGGAAGGCACAGCTAAATGACCTCCTGATCAAGCTGCCCGACGCGCTGAAGATCGTCGGACGGGCCGGCGGCATCTACGGCGACTTCTTTAACTTTTACCTTTGCGACATCTCGCTGCAGCTTAACGGTCTACAGCCCGGCGGGCCGGTCCGCACGGTGAACATCACCAAGCAGCCCTCGGGGAGGTGCACAGCGCAATGAGAACTCTTGAAGGGTCAAACCGGGTCCGCGGCGGGATCAAGGGCCTCCTCATCTTGGTACTCGTCATCGGCGTAGGGCAGAGCTTCGCCAGTGTGCCGATATTGTTCGCACAGCCCAAGTATTACGCGAAGTTCGCCGACACCGGCGGCATCAATCCAGGTGACAAGGTCCGCATCGCCGGCGTGGATGTCGGCCAGGTGACCTCAACCGACATCGAGGGCGACAAAGTGTTGGTGGGCTACACCCTCGGGAGCACACAGATCGGCATCGACAGCCGCGCGGCCATTCGCACCGACACGATCCTGGGTCGAAAGAACCTCGAGATCGAGCCCCGCGGGTTGCAGCCATTGGGCGCCAACGGTGTCCTGCCTCTCGGCCAGACCACCACCCCTTATCAGATCTACGACGCGTTTTTCGACGTCACGAAGGCGGCGTCGGGATGGGACACCACCACGGTCAAGCAGTCGCTGAACGTGTTATCTGAGACGGTCGACCAGACCTACCCGCACCTAAGTGCCGCGCTCGACGGCGTTGCCCGCTTCTCCGACACGATCGGAAAACGCGATGGCCAGATCAAGCAGCTGCTGAGCAATGCCAACAAGATCGCCGGCATTCTCGGAGATCGCAGCCAGCAGGTGAATCAGCTGCTGGTCAACGCCCAGACCCTGCTCTCGGCGATCAACGAACGCAGCTACGCGGTAAGCATGCTGCTCGAACGGGTCTCGGCCTTCTCCGACCAGGTCAAGGGCTTGATCGATGACAACCCCAACCTCAACAGGGTGCTCGAGCAGGTCCGGACGGTCAGCGAAATTCTGGTGGAGCGCAAGCTCGGCTTGGTCGACGTGCTAACCACGCTGAGTAAATTCACCGCGTCGCTGGCTGAGTCCATCGGGTCGGGCCCGTACTTCAAGGTGCTACTCGCCAACCTCTTGCCCTACCAGGTCTTGCAGCCGTTCGTCGACGCCGCCTTCCAGAAGCGCGGTATCGATCCCGAGGAGTTCTGGCGCAACGCCGGCCTGCCGGCATTCCGGTTCCCGGATCCGAACGGGACGCGCTTCCCCAATGGCGCCCCGCCCCCGGCGCCAACCCCGATTGAAGGCACGCCAGAATTCCCCGGTCCGGCCGTGATACCCGGCTCGCCTTGCTCGTACACGCCACCGGCGGACGGCGTGCCCACCCCTGGTAACCCGTTGCCGTGCGCCGACCTGACGGTCGGCCCCTTCGGCGACAACCCGTTCGGGCCGAACTACTATGGAACACCCAACGTGGCGACCTCCGAGCCCAACCCGAACGGATTGCCGCCCACGCCTGGCATTGCCAGCGCCGGCATTCCGGGACAACCCGCTCCCGCAGTCCCAGGCACCCCGGTGCCGATCGCCCCCGGGCCGCCCGGCGCACGCCACGAGCTGCCCGGACCGTTCCCCGGTCCGACGCAGCAGGGTGGCCAAGCCACCCTGGCGCCGCTGCCAACGGTGCTGCCGGGGCCGCCGCCACCGCCGGGACCGGGCCAGCAGCTTCCGCCGGTTGGCACTCCACCGCTCCCGGGCAATCCGCCGTTCCTCCCGCCCGGACCACAACAATGACGGGGTCACATAGATGCCAACGATCTTCAACATGGGAAACCTGAAGGTGCCGACCATGTCCCGGGCTTCCGTGATCGTCGGCGCGCTCGTCGTGGTGCTGGCGCTGACGGCCGCGGTCGTGGGCTGGAACATGTACACGAAGCTGACGACCAACACCGTCGTGGCCTATTTCACCGAGACGCTGGCGCTGTATCCGGGGGACAAGGTCGAGATCATGGGCGTGCGCGTCGGGACGATTGACAAGATTGAACCGGCAGGCGACAGGATGAAGGTGACCTTTACTTATGAAGAGAAGCACAAGGTCCCGGCCAGCGCTACCGCGTCGATACTGAACCCGAGCCTGGTGGCGTCGCGCACCATCCAGTTGGCGCCGCCCTATACTGGCGGCCCGGTGCTGAAGGACGGCGCCGTGATCCCGCTTGAGCGCACCCAGGTACCCGTCGAGTATGACGAGCTAAGGGACTCGATCGACCGCATCCTGACCGATTTGGGTCCGACACCCGAACAGCCCAAGGGCCCGTTCGGTGATGTGATCGAGTCGTTCGCCGATGGCCTGTCCGGCAAGGGACAGCAACTCAACGCCACGCTGAACAGCCTGTCCGAAGCCTTAGTGACCCTCAACGAGGGCCGCGGCGACTTCTTCGGCGTGGTGAAGAGCCTCGCGCTGTTTGTCAACGCACTGCATCGCAGCGATCAGCAGTTCGTCGCGCTCAACGACGATCTCGCCCAGTTCACCAACGCTTTCACCAACACAGACCGGGAACTGGCGATCGCGCTGCAGGACCTCAACGAACTGCTAAACACCACGCGCGAGTTCCTCGACGAGAACAGCGAGGTGCTCACCACCGATATTGACAACCTCGCGGACGTCACGAACGCGATCCTGCAGCCCGAGCCGCGCAATGGTTTGGAGACAGCCCTGCACGTGCTTCCGCACTACGGTGCAAATCTTCTGAACATTTACGAACCGAACCGCGGCAATCTGTCAGCCGCACCGGCGATTGCGTCATTTGCCAACCCAATGCAGTTCGTGTGCAGCGCGATTCAGGCCGGCAGCCGGCTCGGTTACCAGGAGTCGGCAGAGTTGTGCGCGCAGTACCTGGCACCGATTTTGGACGCGATCAAATTCAACCACCTGCCGTTCGGCCTGAATCCGATCAACACCGCGACGACGTTGCCGAAGCAGATCGCGTACTCGGAGTCCCGTCTGCAGCCGCCGCCTGGCTACAAGGACACCACCGTGCCGGGCATTTTCTCCCGGGACACATTGTTCTCCCATGGCAACCACGAGCCAGGTTGGGTGGCCGCGCCAGGCATGCAGGGTGTGGACGTGCAGCCGTTCACCGCAAACATGCTCACGCCCGACTCGCTGGCCGCGTTACTCGGCGGACCGGACGCACCTATCCCGGCCGCGCCGCCGGCGTTTGGCGTGCAGCCGAACGGCAAGCTGCCCGGCCCGCCGAACGCCTACGACGAGCGCAATCCGTTGCCTCCGCCGTGGTACCCCCAGCCTGGTCCGCCACCGGCTCCGGCGCCTGGTGTGGTCCCGGGCGATCCGGGCGGATCGCCGCTGTCGGGCCTGGGATCCGGACCTGCGCCTGCCCCGGCCGGACCACCGCTGCCCGCCGAAGCAGGAGGTCGCTGATGAGCCGCGTACGCACCGATCAGAAGACACGGGCGACCCGACGGTTCCATCGGATAGCTCGCCGCACGGCAGTGCTGGCCGTGACCGCAGTTGTGCTGACATCGTGCGGATCGTGGAAGGGCATCGCCAACGTTCCGCTCCCGGGTGGCCCGGGCACCACGGGGGACGCGATGACTATCTATGTGCAGATGCCGGACACGTTGGCGCTCAACGTCAACAGCCGCGTCCGCGTCGCCGACGTCTTCGTCGGCACCGTCCGGTCGATCGAGCTGAAGAACTGGGTCGCGACACTCACTCTGGGTATACAGCCCGGCGTCGAGTTGCCCTCCAACGCGCTGGCCAAGATCGGGCAGACCAGCCTGCTGGGTTCGCAGCACATCCAGTTGGAGGCTCCGCCGGACCCGACCTCTGAACAGTTGCGTGCCGGCGACACCATCCCATTGAAGGACTCGTCGGCGTTCCCGACCACCGAGCGGGTGCTGGCCAGCATCGGTACGATCCTCACCGGCGGGGGCATCCCGAACCTCGAGGTGATCCAGACCGAGGTCTACAACCTCCTAACCGGGCGCGCCGACCAGATCCGCGAGTTCCTGACTCGGCTGGATACCTTCACCGATGAGCTAAACCAGCAGCGCAACGACCTCACCCGCGCCATCGACTCGACTAACCGGCTGCTCAACATCGTGGCGAGCCGCAACGACACGCTCGACCGGGTGCTCACCGAGTTCCCGCCGCTGATCGAGCATTTCGCCCAGACCCGGGATCTCTTTGCCGACGCGATCCAGGCCCTGGGTAGGTTCAGCGCGGTCACCGACGAGACGGTGTCGCAGTTAAGCGGCAATCTCAACACCAACCTGCAGAATCTGCAGCGGCCCCTCAAACAGCTCGGCCGTGCGTCTCCTTACCTGATCGGTGCACTGAAGCTGCTGTTGACGGCGCCGTTTCCT
This sequence comes from Mycobacterium sp., assembly GCF_049683355.1. GTDB lineage: Bacteria > Actinomycetota > Actinomycetes > Mycobacteriales > Mycobacteriaceae > Mycobacterium. Next base: position 2,414 of record NZ_JBAUJB010000283.1, on the reverse strand, counting down.
ATCGAGGGGATCCCCAAGTTAATCCGGGGCGACTACGTCAACGTCTCGGCGACAATTGACTTGACGCTGAGTACGGTAGACAACGCGTTTCTCACGGGAACCGGGTTTTCCGGGGCTTTGCGTGCGCTGGAGCAGGCGTGGGGTCGCGATCCGGCGACGATGATCCCGGACGTGCGTTTCACGCCGAACCCGCACGACGCACCCGGCGGGCCGCTGGTCGAAAGGGGTGAGTGAGCTGTGCTGACTCGCATGATCAAGGTCCAGCTGATTCTCTTCACGATCCTGACGGTCATCGCGCTGAGCGTGCTGGGCTTGTATTATCTGCGGCTGCCCAGCCTGGCCGGCGTTGGGCAGTACACCCTGCACGCCGAACTGCCCCGCTCGGGCGGACTTTACGCGACAGCGAACGTGACATACCGCGGCACCACGATCGGCAAGGTCACGGCCGTCGAGCCTACGGAGACCGGTGCCAGCGCGGTGATGAGCATCGATGACCAGTACAAGATCCCGGTCGATGCCTCCGCCAACGTGCATTCGGTGTCGGCGATCGGCGAGCAGTACCTCGACCTGGTGTCGAAGGGAGATCAGGACCAGTACTTCAGTGACGGCCAGACAATCACCAAGAGCACAGTTCCCAGCGAAGTCGGTCCAGCGCTCGATGCGGCCAACGAAGGCCTGGCGGTGTTGCCGAAGGAGAAGATCGACTCCCTGCTGACCGAGACGTCGCTGGCCGTCGGCGGGCTGGGGCCGGCGCTACAGCGTTTGGTGGACTCGACCACCAGCATCGCCCAGGACTTCCGCGACAACCTCGGCCCTGTCAACGACGTCATCGCGAACTCGGCGCCGATCCTGGAAAGCCAGGTCGTCTCAGGGGACAACATCGAGCAATGGTCGCGCAATCTCGACACCCTGGCCGCCCAGTCGGCCGAGCAGGATGCGGCACTGCGCAGCGGTCTGCAACAGGCCGCGCCCACCGCCGATCAGCTGAACGCCGTCTTCAGTGGGGTGCGGGACTCGCTGCCGCAGACTCTGGCAAACCTGGCGGTCGTGATCGACATGCTCAAGCGCTACAACAAGGGGCTTGAGCAGGGTCTAGTCATCCTTCCTCAAGGCGCGGCCGTCGCTCAATCCGTCGTGGCACCCTTCGACAGACAGGCGAAGATCGACTTCAACTTGACCATAAACCAGCCGCCGCCGTGCCTGACCGGGTTCCTACCGGCCTCGGAGTGGCGGTCGTTTGCCGACACCAGCAGGGCGCCGCTGCCGTCGAACACTTATTGCAAGATCCCGAAGGACTACCAGGGCAATGTTGTCCGCGGAGCACGTAACTACCCATGTGCCGACGTACCCGGCAAGCGCGCCGCCACGCCTCGCGAATGCCACAGCGACCAGCCGTATCAGCCGATGGGCACCAACCCGTGGTATGGAGATCCGAACCAGATCCTGTCCTGCCCGGCCCCTGGTGCGCGCTGCGACCAGCCGCCGAATCCCGGCCAAGTCATTCCGGCGCCGTCGGTCAACAACGGCATGAACCCGCTGCCCGCCGACCAGTTGCCGCCGCCTCCCGTCCCCGTCAGCGACCCGCTCAGCCCGCCTGGCCAGGGCAGAGTCCAGTGCAGCGGACAACAACCCAACCCGTGCATTTATACTCCGGCACCGGGCTCATCGGCCATCTACAGCCCGTCCAGCGGGGAGGTAGTCGGACCCGACGGAGTCACTTACTCCGTCAGCAACTCAAGCGATCCAGGAGACAACGGATGGAAGGACATGTTGGCGCCCGGCGGATGAACCCCGCCGCGGCTGATGAGACATCCGAAGAGTCGGTCGCAGAAACGTCGGACGCCATAACCACAATCGCCGAGGATGACACGCCGCAGCCCGAATCCGTCGAGGCATCGACCCGCGGTCCACGACCGTCGCGGCTGGGCCGTGGCTGGTTGGTCGGGATCTGCACCGTGCTCGTACTACTGACGGCGGGCGCAGTCGGCGGCGGCCACCTGATGTGGCGGTCGCAAGAGGAGAGTTCCGCGTCCGCGGTCGACGGGACGCGGGCGCTGCAGGCCGCCAAGGAGTGCGTCGCCGCCACGCAGGCGCCGGACACCACCACGATGACAACAGGGCAAGCCAAGATCATCGAGTGCTCGACCGGGGATTTCGGCGCCCAGGCCGCGCTGTACAGCGGGATGCTCGTCGACGCCTACCGCGCCGCGAACGTCCAGGTGCAGGTTTCCGACATGCGGGCCGCCGTCGAGAAACACAACGTCGACGGCTCGATCGACGTGCTCGTTGCAGTACGGGTCAAGGTGACCAACTCCGAGGCGGCCGACCAGGAGCAGGGCTACCGCCTGAGGGTGCAGATGGCGCCGGTCGACGGGACCTACAAAATCGCCAAGCTCGACCAAGTCAACTCTTAA
>NZ_JBAUJB010000282.1:0-1535 GCF_049683355.1 Mycobacterium sp. | reverse complement strand
GGGAAGACCCTCGCCGACTACCCGCGGCCGTCGGTCGCCGTCGACACCGCGCTGCTGACGCTCGACGGCGACCGTGGCTTGGTGGTTCTCGAGGTGCGCCGCAACAACGGCCGGGGCTGGGGTCTGCCGGGCACGTTTCTGCACGAAGGGGAGACACTCGCCAAAGCCGTCGACCGGTCGCTCCGTGAAAAGGCCGGCGTCGCCGGGCTGCAGCCTCGTCAACTGCACGTCTTCGACAACCCGACGCGGGACGAACGCGGATGGGTGCTGTCCGTGGCCCACATCGACGTCGTTCCGGTGGACCGTCTCGCCTCTCGCTTGGAGTCGACCAGGCTGGCGCCGATCAGTGCGCCGGGGCGGCTGCCGTACGACCACCCCGACATCATCGACTTTGCGGTCGACCACATCCGGTCCCGCTACGCCGAGACGCCTGATCCCGACCGGCTGCTCGACGATGGGTTCACGATGCTGGAGTTGCGACTGGCACACGAGGCGATCGCGGGACGCCCGCTGCAGCGAGACAGGTTCCGCCGCACCATGGAACCCCAACTGGTCCCCACCGGGGAGATGGCCGCTGGTACCAGGGGTCGACCCGCCGAACTGTTCCGGCGGCGAACGTAGCCGGTTGAGGCTGCGCTGGCGGCGGGTACTACTCGAACGTCGTCACCGCCGTCTGAACGATTGTGTCGGTGCTTTTCACTAGCCTTGCCCGAATGTCAACTGAGATCACAGTCCGGGGTTCGTACTCTGCCTTCCAGCCGCCCGAGCGAGGAACCGTCCACGCCTCCGTCAGCTATCACGGCCCCGAGAAGGACTGGGTCTACGACCAGGTGGCGCGCGACCTCGAGGTCGTGAAGGAATCGATCCGCCGACTCGAAGACGGCGACGACGCCGCAGTCACCCGGTGGTCCGCGGCACAGCTGCGGACCTGGTCCCGTCAGCCCAGAAACGAGGATGGTGACGAGCTCCCGCTCGTCCATGTCGCGAGCGTCGGGCTGGAAGTGAGGTTCCGCGACTTCACCGCACTGTCGCGGTGGGTGGGTGGGCACGTCACCGGAACCGAAGGATTCGAGCTCTCGTATGTGGAGTGGGCGCTGACCACAAAAAGCCGGGACGAACTGGTCACAAGAGTCCGTACCCGGGCCGTTCAGGATGCGGCAGCCCGCGCCCAGCTGTACGCCGACGCCCTCGACCTCGGAACAGTGCGTGCCGTCGCGATCGCCGATGCCGGGATGCTCGGTGCCCAGTCCCCGGGTCGCGAGGCAATGGGAGCGTTCAACGCGGAACCGGGGTCAGCCGGCGGCGGCCCGGACGTCCAGCTCGTACCGAAAGACATCAGCGTGTCGGCGACAGTGGACGCGCGGTTCGTCACGGCCGCCTCCTAGCCACACCAGGCCGGAGTGAACGATCGGTGCGGAGGTGACCTGGATGCCCGCGGTGAAGTCCGAGGCCGTAGGCTGCTGTCCTGACACCGACGGTGGCTGGACTGCGCCGATCTGACGCAACCCACCCGAGGACACCCCTGATGGCGATCG
>NZ_JBAUJB010000281.1:0-7909 GCF_049683355.1 Mycobacterium sp. | reverse complement strand
GGCCCTGGAATCAGGACGGTGAACAGCTGCCGCTGGTGAATCATGCCAGCGTCAGCATCGAAGTGAAGTTCCGCGACTTCGCAGCGCTGTCCGCCTGGGTCGATAAACACGTCACCAACACCGAAGGATTCCATCTCACGAACATCCGATGGGCATTGACGGTGAAACGACGCGACGAGTTGATCCGGCAGGTCCGTGAGGCGGCCGTTCATGACGCAGTCGAGCGCGCTCAGTTGTACGCCGATGCTCTCGGCCTGGGCAACATCAGGCCTGTCGCAATCGCTGACGCTGGAATGCTGGTCGCCAATCTGTACCCCGACGGGGACTACGGGCAGGTCCGCACCGTGGCGCGGTCCGGACTCGGACAGTCCGGATATGGATCCGGTGTCGAACTCGTGCCGCAGGACATTCAGGTCACTGCTTCAGTGGATGCCCGGTTCGGCGTCGAGGAATCCGAACCGAGTTCGTCGAGCTCTCCGGCCGATACCGAGAGAGCGCGAGAACTTGGAGAGCTCAAAGTGGGTGAGTTCCGCGACGACGACGCCGGCTACCTGGAATGGCTCGCCGCCCACCCCGATGGCTACGTCATCAACCTCTTGCGCAGCTACAGCACGACCCAAGCGCGTCTGCATCGTGCCGACTGCCGGACGATCAGCGGTGAGCACTCCAACGGGAGCGCGTTGACCAAGAAGTACGTGAAGGTGTGTGCTGATCAGCTCGCCGACCTCGACCAATGGGCAGTCAACCAGGTGGGGGAGCCGATAGTACGCTGCGGTATCTGCCGCCAGAACAGCGTTGCCGCACAACTTGATTCGACCGCGCAGGTAGCGGAGGCAGTGTCGGCCGCGGTGCCCGCGGGGCGTAGCCAGATAGTTAGACCTGCGGACAGTGCGATAGTCCGGGCTTGGGCCGATGATTACATCCGCTTCGAGAACCTGCCTGCGTGGCAGAAGGACCTGCGGGACGAGATCCGCAGCCGCTGCCGAGAGCTCGAACCCTCAGCTGACCAGGTTCTGCACGCTACGTTCTTCGGCGCCAAGCATCCCAAGGCTGACATCGAGAACCTGTTGCTCTACAACATTGGCACGTTCAACGAGGCCGGCGGAAACGGGATCCGCTTTGAGCACGGCTCCGGCGTGCCCTTGGGTCCCGACGACGCCGAGTATCGGTTCGGCTATCGCTACGCGCTCGCCGACCGATCGGGCGCCTTCGACTCCTGGCGACAGGGGCGAAGACTGGTCTCGTTCGGCTGGACCGACCTGGGTGCGTTCGCCGGTGAAAAGAAGCTGTCGCAAGTGTGGCTGGCGTTGTCCCGTGGCCAGTTAGAGGTGGATAAGCCCGCTTCGCCGGACTCGCCGTTCGCCGTCAGAGTCGAGGTCCGACCGCCGCGCGGGGTTCAACCGGTGTGGGGTGGTTTGGTGAAAGGGATCTTTGATGGAGTGATCTCTGCGTTGCACGGCCATTCCGACAGGACAGTCCTGCCGGAGGTCGCGGCACTGCTCGCAACGGTGCTTCCGGCAGATTCCGTTGAGATCGAAGAGCACCTGCTCGATCAACGCCGGGCGGTGCTCGGCGCTGTCTGCAGGCTCGTCGCCCCCTATCGTGACGGCGTCAAGTGGAACCCCTCCGACCACCTCTGTGTTGCCGGTGAGTTGCTCGGGGCTGAACCGGTAGATGACCGGTGGGCGATCAAGGGCGACGTGTTCGAGGTGTCTCGCTAGCAGCCGGTCCGCAAAGGACCACTGAGACGGGGTCGCCCGTCGCCTATCCTGCATCGGGCACAGGCCGACGGGTTCACGTCCGGCACATCAAACGGTATGGACTGCGCAGCGGAGGGGAGCAAGCGAGTGATCGAATGTTGCAAGTGCACCTCTGGCGAATGCAGCCACGGGGCGCAGTGCCCAATGATGATTCGCTGGTATGACGATCCCTGGGATGGGACGTTCTGGCGGCGCTGCGAGTGCACCGCCTCGATCGACGCGGGGGTGTATCCCGTAACGGTCAGCCGCCTCGCGGATCGGTGGTAGCGGATTTCAATTGATTGGAGGACCATGGAGGGACGGTCGTTTTCAAGGCCCCAACAGATTGCTCATCTCGTAGCGATCAAGTCGCCTCGCCCGCAGGTGGACTCGCCGTCGAAAGACCTGTGCAGGATAGCAATTCGCCCAATCGGCTGCAGTTCGTCCAATTAGCCTGTCACCTCTATTTCGTCACAGTGACGTTAATGGGCCCAAGGGGAAGCCGTCGGAGCGCGCGCGGTGGCGGCGCTCAGTGCGGGGTTCTGCATGGGTTCGCTAGCGTCCGGCGCTGGCAGTGTGGCGGGAGAGCGGCCGTGCGGCGTGCTGTTAGGTCTTTATGAATTGGGCCGACAGCCGGGTAAAAGCACGCGCAACGGGGATCTGTTGTCCTGGAAAGGCGGGCATATATCGGTCGACAGCCGTTCGTGCAGCTTAAGGACCTGGTAACGGTGCGTGCTGGCGAGGTGCGAGTTCGTTACGTAGGCGTCATCAGCTGCCGCGCTTTGTTCTCGCGCGGCTATCTCAGGCAGCTGGCTAGGCAGGCCAAGTTGTGTGCACCCGTGCGTACGGAGAGCTGAGCGCGGCGGGCGATTCGCGGCTCGGCCGCGCGGTGGCCTCGGTTTCGGTCAGCGGCTCAGATTTCTAGGAGGTGAAGCCGGGAATCGGGTACTGCCCGTTGAGGGTGTGTTTGCCGACGTCGGCGATCTTGTAGGACACCGGATCGTGGAGGGTGTGCGTGCGTACGTTGCGCCAGAAGCGGTCGAAACCGTACTTGGGATGTGTTCCGCGCGCTCCGATCACCTCGAAGATTCCGCTGTTGACGTCGAGGGCGGCGTTCGTGGCCAACGCTTTGACCCCGGAGATCTTCACCATCAGTTCGCCGCGGTCCTCGGGGGTGAGCGCATCGCCCTTGTCCCACACCGTCTGCAGCAGATGGGCCGCTTCGCGGGCAGCGGCGTCGGCGCCCTGCAATGCGATGGTGAATTCACCATAGGCGCGCAGGACGTAGGGATCCTCGGTTGCCTGTTGAACCCCGGCCGGTGTCCATGGCCTGGCCTGAGTGCGGGTGTACTCCCGGGCGGCGTCGAGTGCGCCGTGCGCGATCCCTAAATAGACGTTGGCGAAGATCAATTGCACTATGGGCGCGAAGAGGCTGCCGCGCTCGGACTGGATGAAGGCGACAATGAAGGCGTTGGGCTCACCCAGCACTTCGTCAGGCTCGACCTTGACGCTGTGGAAATCGGTGGATCCGCTGTCGGTCTGCCGCATGCCGATGGCGGCCCAGTCGTCGTTGACCTGAACGCCGTGCCGGGATGTCGGGATGACGGCCGCGATGATCGCGCCCTGCTGCGGAGAATCGTCCTGGATGACGCCGAAGACCAGCAACAGGTCCGAACCCTTGGCGCCGCTGCAGAAGTGCTTGGTGCCGTTGAGCAGATAACCGCCGTCCTCGGTCGGGCTGGCGCTGACCTTCCAGTCCAGCACGTGGCTGTTGTTTTCGCTGGAGGCGTTCCCGGTCCACCAGTCGTTCTGCGCGATTTGCCGGTATAGCCGTTGTTCTTGTTCCTGCGAGCCGAACAGTTCGATCATCGGGGCGCTGCTGAGGTGGTAGCCGAGCAGGTGTCCCAAAGATCCATCGGCTGCGGCGATTTCTCGGACCACTTCGATGGCGGTGGGCCAGTCCGCGCCCCACCCGCCGTACTGGCGTGGGATCAGCAGCGACAGCAGGCCGCTCGCGCGCAGGTCTTCGCGCTCGACTGTTGCCGAACCCCCGGCGCGATCACGCTCGACGGCGGTGGCTCGCCACTTCTCGGCGAGCCCACGGGCGACTGCGACGGGATCGTTGTCGGCATCGCCGGGTCGAACGTGCTGCTTTTCAACGGACAGAGTCATGCTGATCTTCCTATCGGTGACGGTTGAGGCTGGTGTTCAGAAATTCCGGAGCCGCCCACTGATCGAGGGCGACGGGCTCCTGCAGCAACTGGTTGCTGAGCAGGAATTGCTGTGTGCGATCCAGCAGGGCGACCGCGTCGGGATCCAGGCGCGGAACCAAACGCTGCTGGAAGTCGGCGCCGAATCCGTGGCCGACTGCGTCGGGGGATACGCCCAGGTTCGCGGCGTGCAGGCGGGTCACCGCATCGCCGTGGTCGCGTGCCCACAACCCGGCGTCGACGACTGCGTCGACCAGTCGTTGAACGAGGTCAGGCCGGTCAACGACCAGTTCGCTGCTGACCGTCCACACGCTGGCATAGGCATTGCGCTCATCGAGGCCGAGATCCACCACCGGGCGGGCGCCGGTGCCTTCCAACTCCGCAGCCCAGGGCAACCAACTGAACAGGGCGTCAACCTCACCGCGGTCCAGCACCGCGGCCTGGCCTGCGGCCACATCGGGAAACAGGTCCGCACCCTTGAGGGTCGCGGCGTCTTCCAACTGCTCGGCGGGGACATCGACGCCAGGACTGTTGATCGGCACCAGCTCGACGTCGTCCACATCGAGCTCACCGTGCTCGAGGGTGTGCAACAACGCGCGCGCCTCCCACGAGCCCAGCGCTACCAGCGTCTGCCGCCAGGGATCCAGCTGGAGATAGTCCCCCAGTTCGCCACGCAGGATGCGAATCGCCGAAGCCGACACTCCTATTCGGCGTCCGGCAAGGTCGGCGGCCACTGTGATCGGGCTGCGATCGCCGACGAAGAAGCCCTGACGCCCCAGGATCGGGGTGATGCCGAGTAGACGCGTGCGTCCGGGTGCCCGCAACCCCTCGCTGAGCAGTGGCGGGATCTCACCGCCATAGCGGGTGTAGGCGGGCTGGTCGTAGGTGAAGTGGACCGTTCCCTGCTTGCCGCTGAGGATGTCGAGTTCGATGCCGGCGGCGTCGAGGAAACCTGATTCCCACGCCGTGAGCAGCGCGTTGGGTATCGGGCAGTTGCTGTAGGTCAGTGTGTCGAGGATGCCGGTATCAAGTTCTGAACCGGGGTTTCCGGGGCTGAGGCGGCCTGCCATGAAGGTTGTCCTAACGGTCGTGGTTCGCGCAGACCCAGGTGGTCGCGCAGGGTGTTGCCCTCGTATTCGGTGCGGAAGTAGCCGCGGTCCTGCAGAACCGGCACCACCTGGTCGACGAATTCGTCATACGCGCCAGGCAGAAAGGCCGGAGAAACAATGAAGCCATCCGCGGCGCCGGCGTCGAAGTGGCGGATCAACTCCTCGGCGATCTGCTCGGCCGTGCCGGCCCACTGCGGAACGAAGCCCACGTTGGTTCCATACCGCCGACCCAGCTCCGCCAAAGTGAGCTCCTCGGCGTGCATCGCGGCCGCGAACATGTGCAGTTGCGTCGGCACGTTGCGATCCTGCAGATCCCGCAGGATCGTCGTGATCGGCGTGTCCAACGGGTACTCCGCCAAGTTGATGCCGGTATGACTAGACAGCGTCGAAAGTCCGACCTCCGGATGCACCAGACTGTTCAGGTATTCCAGCCGGTCCTGCGCCACGGCCTCGGTCTCGCCCAACACCGGCATCACGGCGGTGAAGATCTTCGTCTGATCCGGATCACGCCCCGCAGCCTTCACCTGGGCTTTGATGTCGTGATATGTAGCCTGCATCAATCCCAGATCGGGTGCGACACTGAAAACGGCCTCGGCCCACCGCCCGGCGAAGCGCCGACCTCGCGGCGACAACCCGGCCTGCAGGATCACCGGCTCACCCTGAGGTGAACGAGGCACCTGCAGAGGCCCGCGCACATTCAGCCACTCCCCGTGGTGATCCACGTAGTGAACCTTCGTGGGATCGGCGAACACGCCTGCCGCCTTGTCCAGTACGAGCGCATCCTCATCCCAGCTGTTCCAGAGTTTCTTGACCGCATCCAAGAACTCATCGGCGCGGTCGTAACGGGCGTCGTGTTCCAGATGCTGATCAATACCGAAGTTGCGCGCTTCAGCGTCGTTGAGCGAGGTGACCACGTTCCACGAAACCCGGCCCCCCGACAATTGATCGAGCGTCGCGAACACCCGAGCAACGTGATACGGGGGATAGTAGGTCGCCGAAATGGTTGCCCCGAGACCGAGGTGTTCGGTGACCGCGGCCATGGTCGCTATCACGCTGGCCGGCTCCAAGGCGACTGCACCCTGCCCGCCGAGGCCGACACCGGTTCGCAGGTCGTCGCCGTAGCTGTCCTCGACGGCCAATCCGTCAGGCAGGAACAACAGATCGAACTTGCCGCGCTCCAGAGTGCGGGCGATGTGTTGGTAGTACTTCCCGGTCAAAAAACCATTCGACGCGTCCGTATGCCGCCACGCCCCATGTGCATGAGTCACATTGCCAGCCGAGAAGAAACCGGCCAGATGCAGTTGTCGCCGTTGAGCCATCGCGTATGTGTCCTCTAACCGTAAATAGCGGAGTGCTTCGTGTCGCCAAGAAGTGTCACCCCCACCCCCAGGGTGTGCCCACCTTTAAAGTTCACCCGATTTCAATCCGCCACCAGCAGTTCGGGCGGGACTGTCAGATTAACGGTGGATCCGACCTTGGCATTGTTAGTTGCCGGTCGGGGTGATCCGGCCTTCGAAGGTGATCGCGAACGCGTTGAGCGCTGGCTTCCACCTCATGGGACTGCCCCGGGTCCAGTTGACTCGCGGGTGTGTGAATTTCAGGCCGCGGTTGCGACTGGTGTGTGGAGCAGTTCGAACTCTATCGGGGTGAGTCGGCCGAGGGCGCGTTGCCGGCGGCGTCGGTGGTAGGTCCGCTCGATCCAGGTGACGATGGCCAGTCGCAGCTCGGCCCGAGTGGACCATCGTTTCCGGTCGAGCACGTTGCGTTGCAGAAGGGCGAAGAACGACTCCATGGCGGCGTTGTCACCGCACGCGCCGACTCGACCCATCGATCCGTGTAATCCGTTGTGTGACAGTGCGAGAACGAACTTTCGTGACCTGAATTGGCTGCCCCTGTCGGAGTGGACGATCGTCGCCACTGGCGAGCGCAGTGCAATCGCGTGATCGAGCGCGGCGACCGCGAGTGAGGACTTCATTCGCGAGTCGATCGAGTAGCCCACAATCCGGTTTGAGTAGACGTCTTTTACGGCGCAGAGATAGAGCTTGCCTTCGTCGGTCGGGTGCTCGGTGATGTCGGTCAACCAGACCTGATTGGCGCCGGCTGCGCTGAAGAGGCGGTCTACAAGATCGTCGTGGACGGGTGGCCCGGATCGGCGGTTCAGTCCTCGCTTTTTGGCGAAGATCGACCAGATCCGTTCCTGGGAGCACAGCCGGGCGACACGGTTTTCGCCGGCGGTGATCCCGCGACTGGGCAGCTCGTCGGCGATGAACCGGTAGCCGAAGGCGGGGTCATCGGCATGAATATCGCGAGCGGCGTTGATCAGGTGCGCATCGTCCCAATCACGCTGTGTCAAAGGAGCTTTGCGCCATTTGTAGAACGCCTGGGTAGAGAATCCCAGGACCCGGCAGGTCACCGTGACGGGAACTCCGTCAGCGGCAAGGTCGAGGACCAGCGGGTACATCATTTTGGGTTGGCGTCCCGGGAAAGGTAGCCCACCGCGCGGCGCATCACCTCGGCTTCCTGCTCGAGGAGTTTGATCCGTTTGTGTGCTTCGCGCAGCTGCGCTGCTGTGTCGTCGGGAGCGGCCGCCGGTGCGGGCCGGCCAAGACCGTCCTCGCGGTCGGCGATCTTGAGCCAGCGATGCAGGCAGGCCTCCGAGATCCCGAAGTCCTTCGCGATCTGGCGCAGCGGTGCTTCGCCCTTGCGGGCTACGGCGATGACATCGGCTCGGAACTCGGCGGGAAACGGCTTCGGCACGAGATTGATCCTTCCAGCAAGGACGAATCCTCACAGGTCAGGAGTCAACCAAACTGGGGGCAGTCCCAACTGAGCGGGTGTGTATGTCATCGTC
>NZ_JBAUJB010000280.1:0-6337 GCF_049683355.1 Mycobacterium sp. | reverse complement strand
CCACTACCACCACCGCCGCCACCGCCTCCGGGTGCGCCGCCACCACCCCCTCCACCGCCCCCACCCCCTCCACCGCCGCCGGTCTACGTGCCGGCGCCGAACGTCGCCGTCTGCGCAGACGTGGGCCGCCGGATCAGCGTCGGGGGCTGTATCTAGGTGGATATCTAGGTGGATATCTAGGTGGACCGATCGTCATTCGACCGGCTGTTCGACATGACAGACCGGACGGTCATCGTCACCGGCGGCACCCGGGGCATCGGGCTGGCGCTGGCCCAGGGATATGTGCTGGCCGGGGCGCGGGTGGTGGTGGCCAGCCGCAAAGCCGAGGCGTGTGAGCAGGCGGCCCGGTACCTGCGTGACCTCGGTGGCGAGGCGATCGGCGTGCCGACCCACCTCGGTGAGGTCGACGACCTCGCCACGCTCGTCGCCCGCACGGTGTCCGAGTTCGGCGGGGTGGACGTGCTGGTGAACAACGCCGCCAACCCGCTGGCCCAGCCGCTGGGACAGCTGACGGTCGACGCGCTGACGAAGTCGTTCGAGGTGAACCTGCGCGGCCCGGTGTTCCTGGTCCAGGAGGCGCTGCCGCACCTGAAGGCCAGCCCGCATGCCGCGGTGCTGAACCTGGTGTCGGTCGGCGCGTTCATCTTCGCGCCGATGCTGTCGATCTACGCGGCGATGAAGTCGGCGCTGATGTCGTTCACCCGCTCGATGGCCGCCGAGTTCGCCAGTGACGGCATCAGGGTCAACGCCCTGGCGCCGGGCCCGGTGGACACGGACATGATGCGCAAGAACCCGCAGGAGGCCATCGACGGCATGGTCGCCGGAACACTGATGGGCCGGCTGGCCTCGGCCGACGAGATGATCGGCGCGGCACTGCTGTTGACGTCGGACGCCGGCAGCTACATCACCGGCCAGGTGATCATCGCCGACGGTGGCGGTACGCCCCGCTAGCCGCTGTCGCGGTGGTCGAGACCGATCAGCGGGCGCAGGAGCGGCGCCTGCTGCGGGTAGACGATGGCGGGTCCGACCCACCGGGACAGGAACTCACGCAGTTCGACGCCGGTGCGCTTGGGGTTCCCGGCGTCGATGAGGAACGAGTTGAGCACACGCAGCGAGAATTCGTTCAGCTCGTTGAGGGCGGGCTCGTCGAAACCGTGGGCCACCCAGTCGACGTCGAGCCGGTGCAGCAGCGAACGGCCGAAGGTGTACGCGGTGTCGGAGGTGAAGGAGCCGCCGACCGAATGCGCGCCGCGTTGGCTGAGCAGGAAACCGATCTGCGGGTCGTCGGCCAGCGACTCGATGGTGAACGCCATGCCCTCGACCATCGCGGTGACGGGGTCGGTCTCGCCGCGGACCCGTCGTTCCAGGCGTCCCAGGAACCCATCGGCCTGCTGCATCGCGCAGGCGACCAGCAGGGTCTCGGTGCTGGGGAAGTAGCGGTACACGGTCTGGCGGGTGACGCCGAGGTCGCGCGCCACGTCGGCGATGCGCATCGAGGATCCGCGTTCGGCGACGATCCGCTCGGCCGAGCCGAGGATGCGCGCGATCGCCTCCTCGTCCGACGCAGGAGGATTCCCGGACCAACCGTGGCTTCGCATCGCTGTCCCCTTTCTCCGCCGGCTACTTCTTGCGCAGCACCGCTGCGGCGGCCTCGCGCATCTCGCCGCTCGTCGAGGACAGGATCTGGCTGCGGTTCTCCAGGTGCAGGCAGCTTCCAGACTCGAGGCCTCCAGGTTGGCCCACAGCACCTGCTTGGTCGACTCCACGCCGAATTTTCCGTAGCCGCACAGAGTCTCAGCGATCGACATCGCCTCGTCGGCCACCGGATCCGCGATCCGCGATACCAGGCCCAACCGCAGCGCCTCGTCGGCGTCGACCGCGCGCGCCGTCAGGATCAGGTCGAACGCAGGGCCCGCTCCGACGACGCGCGGCAGGGTGTAGCTGACCCCGATGTCACAACCGCCGAGTCCGAGCTTGATGAACTGGGTGCAGAACCGCGCCGACGGCGACGCGATCCGGATGTCGCAGGCCAGCGCGATGCCGAAGCCGCCGCCGTAGGCCACGCCGTTGACCGCCGCGATCACCGGTTGGCGCAGTCGGTGGATCTTCGCGGTGAGGTCGGCGATGCGCTCCTGCCACCGCATGCCGGAACGCGGGAACTCGGTGCCGCCGCCGGCCTCGGCGGGGCTCGGTGCGGACAGGTCGAGGCCCGAGCAGAAGCCGCGTCCGGCACCGGTGAGCACCACCACCCGGCAGGTGTTGTCGACGGCGACCGTGTCGAGTGCCCCGTGCAGCTCTTCGACCAGCTCATAGGACAGCGCGTTGAGCTTGTCCGGCCGGTTGAGGGTGAGGACCGCGATCTCGGGCCTGGGGCGGGTGACTTCGAGGGTGGACGCCATGGCGTCACGTTAACTGCTGCGCCAGCCCGCCACGCCGACGGTGATCATCCGCAGTTGTTTGATGGCAACGCGCCTGATCTCCTGGATGGTCGCCGGATCGTTGGTGTCCTCCAGGGACTCGGCGATCACGATCATCGAGTTGACGAAGACGCTGGCCAGGATGTTGAGGTCTTCGCTGCTCCAGGTGTTCAGACCCGGGAAGCGGGCCAGGTCGATCGCGAGTTCTGAGGTGATGAGCCGGATCTCGGTGCGGATCGCATACCTCAGTACCGCGACGCCGGTGTTGCGCTCGCGCCCGATGAAACGCCAGTGTTCCCGGCGTTCCTGAACACCGTCGATGAGGATGTCGACCGAGGACTCGATGACGCGGTTCGGGTCGAGCTTGCCGGCGCGGGCTCCCCGCAGCATGTCGCGCAGGGCACGGAACGATTCGTCGATCAACACCAGCCCGAGCGCTTCCATCGACTCGAAGTGCCGATAGAACGCGGCGGGCACGATCCCGGCCTCCCGGGTCACCTCGCGCAGGCTCAGCGCGCCGAAGCTGCGCTCGTCGAGCAGGTGCAGTGCCGCGGCGACGATCGCCCGTCTGGTGGCTTCTTTGCGCTGGTCGCGCGACAGGGTCTCCTTGGCGCTGCTGCGGGAGGAGTCCCTCGAACGCCTGCTCGAATGGCTCGAGCGTGAGCTGGGCGTACGGTCGTTCACTGTGTGAAAGGTACCACAGCCTGGCGATATCTCTTGACGTACTGGCTCGATGAGGCGCACGGTGTACACATGTTCACTGAAACGTTGACCAAGCGACGGCGAGGGTCCGCACTGCTGGACCTGCTCACCGGTCCGCACGGCGTCGACCGCTTCACCGAGCTTGTCGACCCCACCTGGACGCGCGGCGAGGCCCGCGCCCGAATCGTCGGGGTGCGGCGCAGCACCCCCCGCAGCGTCACACTGACGCTGGAACCCAACCGTGCATTTGCCGGATTCCGCGCCGGCCAGCACATCAACCTGTCGGTCGAGATCGACGGACGTCGCCGCACCCGGCCGTACTCGCCGGCCAACGCCGAGAACGACCGGTACGTCGAGCTGACGATCGGCCACCACGAGGGCGGCCTGGTGTCACCCTTCCTGTTCGAGCACGCCCGGACGGGAATGGTGGTCGGGCTGGACTCCGTCGGCGGCGAGTTCACGCTGCCCGCGCGTCCGGCGGGACGCATCCTGTTCGTCTCGGGCGGCAGCGGGATCACTCCGGTGATGTCGATGCTGCGCACGCTGCGCGCGCAGCGCTACACCGGCGACGTCACCTTCATCCACTACGCCCGGTCCGCCGAGGAGGCCTGCTACCGCGACGAGTTGGCCGAGATCGCGCGTGCGATGCCGAACGTCACGGTGCTGCACGGCTACAGCCGCTCTCCGGAAGGTTCGGACCTGCACGGCCGCTTCACCGCCGAGCATGTCGAGTCGGTGATCGCCGACCACGTGTTCGTGTGCGGGCCGCCCGAGCTCGCCGACGCGGTCCGGTCGATCTACCCGGAGGCGGCGGCGGAGAGCTTCGTGCCGCCGGTGTTCTCGGGCGAATCATCCGGTGGCCGAGTGATGTTCGCCGACAGCGGCGTCGAGATCACCGACGACGGCCGGCCACTGCTGGACCAGGCCGAGGCGGCTGGTCTGACACCGGAGAGCGGCTGCCGGATGGGCATCTGTTTTTCCTGCACCCGACGCAAGACCACCGGTGCCGTGCGCAACGTGATCACCGGTGCGGTGTCGAGCACCGAGGAAGAGGACGTGCAGATCTGCGTGTCCGCCCCCGTCGGCGACGTCGACATCGCTTTGTGAACCCCGAAGCCCTGTAAACCCCCCGCCGGAACGGTATTCCAGCAGCGGTTTTCCAAGTAATCCCCGCTCTGGATGCAGTCTCGACGATACCGAGAGGTGACAAACATGACCGACACCCTGGAAACCCCGACCACCCCGACTACCCCGCAGGCCAAGACCCTCGAGAAGATGGTCGGGGGACAGAAGATCACCCTGACCCCCGAGCAGGCCGACGAATTCGGCCGCGAGCTCGACGCGCTCAAGGACAGCGTCATCGACGACCTCGGCGAGCGTGACGCCACCTACATCCGCAAGATGATCAAGGCGCAGCGTGGGCTCGAGGTCGGTGGGCGCGCGCTGCTGTTCGGCGGCATCTTCCCGCCGTTCTGGTTGGCCGGCACCGCGATGCTGGGCCTGAGCAAGATCATCGACAACATGGAGATCGGCCACAACGTCATGCACGGCCAGTACGACTGGATGGGCGATCCGGCCATCTCCAGCAAGAACTTCGAGTGGGACACCGCGTGCCCGGCCGACCAGTGGCGCCACTCGCACAACTACATGCACCACACCTACACCAACATCGTCGGCCTCGACCGCGACATCGGCTACGGCATCCTGCGGATGAGCTCGGATCAGAAGTGGCGGCCGTACTACCTGGGCAACCCGGTGTATGCGTTCCTGCTGATGGCGCTGTTCCAGTACGGGGTGGCGCTGCACGAGATGGAGAGCGAGAAGATCGCCTCCGGTGAGATCACGCTGACCGACAAGCGCGAAATCCTCTCCGGCATCTGGGCCAAGACCAAGAAGCAGACGCTGAAAGACTATGTGGCGTTCCCGTTGCTCGCGGGGCCGTTCGCGCCGTGGGTGTTCACGGGCAATCTGACCGCCAACCTGATGCGCAACGTGTGGTCGTACATGATCATCTTCTGCGGGCACTTCCCTGAGGACGTCCAGGAGTTCTCGATCGAGGAGACCAAGGCCGAGACGCGTGGGCAGTGGTACTTCCGCCAGATCCTCGGGTCGGCGAACCTCACCGGCGGCAAGCTGTTCCACATCTTGAGCGGCAACCTGTCGTTCCAGATCGAGCACCACCTGTTCCCGGACATCCCGGCCTTCCGGCACGCGGAGATCGCGCCCAAGGTTCAGGAGATCTGCGAGCGCTACGGCGTGCCGTACAACAAGGGCTCCCTGCCGCATCAGTTCGGGACCGTGGTGCGCAAGATCGTCAAGTTCGCCCTGCCGTTCTAGTCCTCCGCCTTCTTCGCCCTCTTCGCCGGAACGGTATTCCACGCGGTCGTCAGTCGACGATTTGCGCCTGGAATACCGATCCGGCGCTGGTCTGGACGTAGGCCTTGTTGGGCCGGCGCGGGCGTGATGAAGTCTGCGTGAGTCGGGCAATTGTGCGGAAGGAATGTGGTGATGCGTGCTGCGTTCGCGGCGATGACGGTCTTGGCGGCAGGTGCTCTCAGCGGAGCGGGGGTCGCGCTGGCGCAACTGGCAGTACCCGGCGCCGGCGAGTTGACCTCCGATCTGCAGCAGGTGCTGAACACCGGTGCGCCGGCCTCCGAGCGGGCCGCGCTGCTGGCGGGCGGCGAGGCGGCGGTGCCCACCGCCGACAACATCGCCAACCGGTTGAACACCTACGGCGGCATGGTCAACTGGCAGGTGCAGAACCCGCTGCTCAACGGCGATCGGCTGGACGCGCAGATCGCGGTGACGATCCCGATCTTCGGCACCAAGACCCACCACATTTACTGGGTGAGCCAGGATGGTGACTGGAAGCTGTCGAACCCGTCGGCCTGCGTCATCGCCACCGACGTCGCGGGTGTCGACTGCCCGGTCTGACTCCGCGGCCGCCCGATGGCCCGCTGCGGAGGCATCATCACCGAGATCAGTGACGACCGTGGTGCTCCTTCGTCGCTCATTCGCCGGCCCCGAACGGTGAAACGCGTTCGGCCAGAGGCGGATTGAGGCGAGCAGCTGTCAGGCTGCTTGGTCTTGCGGTGGTGCGGGGCCGCCGGGTTGGCCGGGTTCGCCGGCGCGGGTCGCCTCGCCAGGTTCGCCGGGTTGAGTGGTGCGGGTCGGTTCGGCCGGTTCGTCTTTTCCGGTGGTGTCTGCAGGCGCGGGCT
>NZ_JBAUJB010000279.1:0-6086 GCF_049683355.1 Mycobacterium sp. | reverse complement strand
GAGCAGGAACAACCGCAGCGCGGCGGTGTCCTTGAGATCCTTGGGTCCCACACCCACCGCGACCCGCACCAAATCGACCTCGAACTGCCCACGGGTCGCGGCGTCGACGAACCCCGGCAGCCGGTTGACCGCATTGCGGATCACCGCGACATGCTCGGCGTTGATCAGTCCCAGGGCTCGGGCGGCGGCGGTCGCGGGCAGTGCTGCGGGCAGGGACTCTCCGGTCACCGTGCGCCGCGGCGCCAACACCGCCGCCTCGCCGAGGCGGCGGCTGGCTTCGCCGTGGGAGATCCGCCACCGGATCGCCAGCACGTCCTTCCAGGATTTGGCGCCCAGCTGCTGCGGGGTCGCCTCGACCTGCAACCGGGCCAACATCCGATCCCGCAACCCCGGCAACTGACATGTCAGCGTCTCCAACTCATCCAACGAATCGACCAACTCCGCACGGGTCAACACGTCGAGATCGCAGGCGGCCACCGCATCAAAAGCAGCCCGCAACGCGGACACCGCCTCCTGCAATACCGTCCCCGTACCCGACATACCTCGAACATACATTCGACCACCGACAAATCTCCGAGCTCGGGTAGACATCATCACCGCCGACATGGTCCGCGACGTCTTCGGAGTTCAAGCCACCATCATCACTGACCCCGCCTGCGCTAGCTTGTGAGACAACGACGGTGAGTGCTGGGCCGCGTCCCGTTCGGCCACGTAGCCGAGCCAGTCGCGCTTGGAGTATTTCGCCCACCGGGTGGCGGTGATGGGGTCGACCGCTAGCAACTCGGCGAGCACTGCGGCCGCGGCGGCCAGGTGGGCGCACGCGGTATTGCAGCCACCACGCGCTTCGATGCCTGAATTCTCGCTGGCTGGGGGAACCCTGCTTGCTGCTGATCGCGTCATCCCGACAACATCGCAGAGAACACTGCAGGTTCGGGGTCGAACGGAATGACGTTGGCAGCCAGTGAGAGAGAGCCGCTGATCCGGGGCCTCACTGAAGAGCCGCCGGACCACGAAAGTAAGCAGCGATTGAAGTGGTAGCCACCCCTGTGCAGTTGTGGCATTGCATGCAACTTTTTCTATTTCTGGCAGGTGGGGCACCAGTACGTGACCCGCTCACCCCCGCGATCAGTCTCGATCGGCGTGCCGCACCGCCGGCATCCCAGCCCTGCCCGCCCGTACACCCACACGTCCTGGCCGGGGCGGGTGTTGCCGGTGGTCGTGCGGTTCACCCGCATCCGGTTGGCGTACAACATCTGCTGCGACCGCTGCGCCAACCGCAACGGGTCGGACACCTGCGCGACCGCCGTGCCGGGCAGCAGCCCGAAGACAAAACACAGCTCATTGGCGAAGACGTTGCCCACCCCCGCCATCACCCGCTGGTCCAGCAGCGTCTCGGCCAGCGGCCGCGATGGGTCGGCCATCAGGTTCGCGGCCGCAACCGAGGCCGACCAGTCCTCACCGAGCAGATCAGGGCCCAGGTGCGCAACGACGTCCATGTCGGTGGCGCGGTCCAGGACCTCCAGCACGCCGAGGTCGACGCCGGATGCGCGGGAGTCCGCTGTCTGCAACACGATTCGGATCTTGTACGCCGGAGCCCGCACTCGGCCGATGATCCACGCGCCGTCCATCTTCAGGTGTGAGTGGATGCTCGCCGACCCCACGCGGATGAACAGGTGCTTGCCCCGGCTGATCACCTCGTCGACGACCTGCCCGGACAGATCCACCGCGGCGTAGCGGGGGACGCGGACGTCGCAGCCGGTCAACTCCTTGCCCGCCAATGCCTCCCGCAGCTTCGCGGCCGCACGGAACACGGTGTCGCCTTCCGGCATCAGCGCAGCCGCAGCCCGCGGGGTGTCCGGGCGAACCCGGCCTCGGTCAGGGCCACCGCCACCGCTGAGTCGCGGTCCTCCAGGACCGCAACGCCGTCCACCCGCTCGACCAGCAATGCCGGAACCCGTTGCCGGGTGACCAGTTCGGCCAGCGCGACCGCGGCGACACGGTGGGTGTCCGGGTCGGTGGTGAAACTCAGCAGCGACCGGCCGCCACGCTCGATGAACCAGGCCAGCTCACCGTCGACGAGCACCACCAACGCACCGGCCTTGCGGCCGGGCCGGTGGGCCGTATCGGTGTCGCCGCGCGCAGGCCACGACAGCGCGGCGCCGAACGGGTTGGCCGGGTCGGTCGCGGCCAGTGCGACGGCGCGCAGGGCGCCTTGTCGGTCGTCGATGCTGTCGGCGTGGGTGCGCAGCCGGTCGACGGTGCTGGCGGTGGCGAACTGGGCACCGCCGAGGGATTCGACGAAATAACCCCGCTGACACCGCCCGGCTTCTTCCAGCGCGGTGAGCACCTTGTACAGCGAGGCGAAGCCACCGGGGATGTTCTCGGTCGCCACTGCCCCTTTGGTGAGCACGCCGTGACGAGCCAGCAGTTGGTCGGCCTGGAAATGCGCTCGTACGGTGGTGTCCGTCTCGGCGGCCGGCAACACCGACCACCGTCCGGCGACCGTGGGATCCGAGTCGCGGTGTGCGCCCGAGCTGATGCTGTAGCGGCTCAGCCGCGGCGCCCGGCGATGACGGTGCGACGGTGCAGCGGCCCGCCGTGCGCCCCGGGTGCCGGCCAGCAGCGCCCGCACCGGCGCGAACGTGTCACCACCGACATGGCCGGACCAGATCAGTTGCCACAGCGCTTCTTTGAGTGCTGTAGCGCTGACACCATCGACGGCGATCTGCCGGAAGAAGTAGGCGCCGCCGCCACTCAACGCGTCCAGCGCCGCTCGGTGCATATCGGTGAGGTCGGTGTCCGACGGCTGCGCCAACGACAACGGGGCGGTGTCGGCGGAGTGGAACGCCACCCACCCGTCGGCCGACGACAGCGCACCGACACCGGACCACAGCACCTCGCCTGCGGCCAACAGCTCGTCGAGCATGCCGGGCTGGTAGTCGCGCACCCGCTGGCCGAAGATCAGCGGCTCCAACGCCGATGCGGGCACCGGCACCCCGGCGAGCTGATCGATCACCGCGGCCAGTCCGTCGACCCCGGACACGGCTTCGCTTCCCATCAGCTGCCATGCCGGCAGGAAGCGGCCCAACGCGGCGGTGCTCACGGGTTCGATCTGGGCGCGCAATGCGGCCAGCGAGCGTCGGCGCAGGATGCGCAACACCTCGGCGTCGCACCATTGGTCCCCGGAATCGGCTGGTGCATCGATGAACTCGCCGCGCATCAGCTTGCCGTCGGCGGCGAGGCGGCCCAGCACGTCGCCGGCCACCCGCAGCCCGAGGCCGAACCGGGTGGCCGCCTCGACGGTGGTGAACGGTCCCCGGGTGCGCGCGAACCGTGACAGCAGCTCCCCGAGTGGGTCGGCGACGGGTTCGAGGAACGCCATCGGCACCCCCACAGGCACCGCGACCCCGACGCCGTCGCGCAGCCGGCCGATGTCCTCCACCGCCGCCCACCACGTCTGCCCGGCGAACGCCACCGTCACCACGCGCTTGGCCGTCAGCAGCCCCTCCAACCAGCCGCCGACGTCGTCCTGGGTGCACCGCAGGGCGATCTCGTCGGCCGTCAGCGGCCCCAGCAACCGCAACAGATCCGCCACGCCCTCGGCGTCGCGGACAGCGCGCTCGGCGGTGAGATGTTGCAGCTGCCGGTTGGTGTTGGCGACGACGTCGGCGTCGAGCAGCTCCCGCAGTTCGACGCGCCCCAGCAGTTCGGCGAGCAGCTTGGGGTCCAGAGCCAGTGCGGCGGCGCGGCGTTCGGCCAGCGGGCTGTCGCCCTCGTACATGAACGCCCCGACGTAGCCGAACAGCAGCGACGCGGCGAACGGCGACGGTGTCTGCGTCTCGACCTCGAGGATCCGCACCCGCCGCTGGGCCACCCGCGCCATCAACGAGACCAGGGTGGGCACGTCGTAGACGTCCTGCAGGCATTCGCGCACTGCTTCGAGCACGATCGGGAAGTCGGGGTAGCCGCGGGCCACGTCCAGCAGCTGTGCGGCCCGTTGCCGCTGATGCCACAGCGGCGAGCGCTTGCCGGGGTTGCGGCGCGGCAACAGCAGCGCTCGGGCGGCGCACTCGCGAAAGCGCGACGCGAACAGCGCCGAACCGCTGACCTCGGTGGTAACCAGCGGCTCGATCTCGTCGGGGTCGAACACGAAGATGTCGGCGCCGGGAGCGGTGTCGTCGGTGTCGGGCAACCGGACGATGATGCCGTCGTCGGAGGCGGTGGGTTTCTCGTCGATGCTGTAACGCTCGTAGAGCCGTTTGCCGACCGCGAGTGCCAGCGGTCCGTGCACCCGTAGACCGTAGGGGGAGTGCAGGATCACCCGCCAGTCGCCCAGTTCGTCGCGGAAGCGTTCGACGATCAGCGTGGTGTCCGAGGGGACGGCGGAGGTGGCGCTGCGCTGCTCGTCGATCAGCTGCCACAGATTGTCGGTCGCGAACCCGTCAAAACCGACTGTGTGGCAGCGCTGTTCGAATGCGTCTCGGTCCAGCCGCGCCAGCTCGCCGGTGAATTCGCCGATCGCCGCCCCCAGTTCCGCCGGCCGGCCGACGCCGTCGCCGCGCCAGAACGGAAGTCGGGCCGGCTCACCGGGGGCGGGGATGACGAGCACCCGGTCATGGGTGATATCGGTGATCCGCCAGCTCGTCGCACCCAGCGAGATGACGTCGCCGGGACGCGACTCGTACACCATCTCCTCGTCGAGTTCACCGACCCGTGAGGGCTTTTCGGAATCAGCACTGGACGCCAGGTACACGGTGAACAGGCCGCGGTCGGGGATTGCGCCGCCCGAGGTGACGGCCAGCCGTTGCGCTCCGGGCCGGGAGGTGAGGGTGCCGGAGTCACGGTCGTAGACGATGCGGGGACGCAGCTCGGCGAACTCGGTGGACGGGTACTTGCCGGACAGCAGATCCAGCGTCGCCTCGAACGCGCTGCGCGGCAGTGTTGCGAACGGCGCACTGCGGCGCACGGTGTCGAACCAGCGGTCGGCGCTGATGGGTTCGAGCGCGCACGCGGCGACGGTGTGCTGGGCCAGCACGTCGAGAGGGTTGGCGGGCACCCCCATGGTCTCGATCTGACCGGCCAGCATCCGCTGCACGCTCACCGCGCACCCGATCAGATCGGTGCGGTGCTTCGGGAACAACACGCCCTGGCTGATCTCGCCGACCTGGTGACCGGCCCGGCCGACGCGTTGCAACCCACTGGCTACCGACGGCGGCGTCTCGACCTGGATCACCAGATCTACTGAGCCCATATCGATTCCGAGTTCCAGGCTGGAGGTCGCGACGACGGCCTTGAGGCGCCCGGTCTTCAGCGCGTCCTCGACCTCGGCGCGGGCTTCCTTGCTGACCGATCCGTGGTGCGCACGGGCCAGCACCGGCTCGGCGCCGTAGGTCTGCCCGCTGCCCATCAGGTGGGCGGGTGCGCCGCCGGCGACGCCCGGGTTCGGCCCGCCGAGCTCGGTGCCGGTGCGTTCAGCGTGAATCTCGTTGAGGAGTGAGGTCAGCCGCTCGGCGAGCCGGCGGGAGTTGGTGAACACGATCGAGCTGTTGTGCGCTTCGACCAGGTCGACGATGCGTTCCTCGACGTCGGGCCAGATGGAGTTGTTCTCCAGATTGGCCATGTCGGGGACGGGGACCTGCACGGTCAGGTCGAACGTCTTGGCGGCCGGTGGGGCGACGACGGTGGTGGGTGCCGTTCCGGACAGGAACCGCGCCACCTCCTCGGGCGGGCGCACGGTCGCCGACAAGCCGATGCGTTGGGCGGGCTTCTCCAGCAGTTCGTCGAGACGTTCCAGCGACAGCGCCAGGTGCGCGCCGCGCTTGGTGGCCGCGACGGCGTGCACCTCGTCGACGATCACCGTCTGCACCCCCGCCAGCGTCTCGCGGGCGGCCGAGGTCAGCATCAGGAACAGCGACTCAGGGGTGGTGATCAGGATGTCGGGCGGCTTGGTGATCATTTCGCGGCGCCGGTTGGGGGTGGTGTCACCGGAGCGCACGCCGACGCTGATGGTCGGGGGTGGTTGCCCGGTGCGCTCGGCGATGCGCGAGATCCCCGTCAACGGGGTGCGCAGGTTGCGTTCCACGTCC
>NZ_JBAUJB010000278.1:0-7892 GCF_049683355.1 Mycobacterium sp. | reverse complement strand
GGACCGGCTGCCTCGCCCTCCAGCTGGTCGACGTCCAGCCGGGCGAAGGACCGCGAGAACAGCGGCTCCTTCGACAGTCGCCGCAGCTCCCGCCGGTAGGCCGAGACGCAGGAGCGCACCGCGGAGCCGCAGTCGTCCTCGGAGGCACCGTTGTGGCGACCCGCCACCCAGATGCTGGCCACCAGGCGTCGCAGGTCCCACTCCCAGCCGCCCGGGTGCGCCTCGTCGAAGTCGTTGAGGTCGATCACCAGGTCGCGTTCCGGCGATGCGTAGAAACCGAAGTTGCCCAGGTGCGAATCGCCGCAGACCACCGGCCTGATCCCGGTCGCCGGTAGCCGGGCCACGTCGTCGGCCATCACCACAGCCGTGCCGCGCAGAAATCCGTACGGGGAGGCAACCATGCGCCCCACCCGGACCGGGATCAGCCGTTCCAGCCGGCCTCGATGATTGGCGTTGATCAGCTCGATCGGGTCGGGCCGGCCCGCGGGCGGAGTCCAGTCGGCCATCGATCGCCGGGGCACCCGCTTGCGCAGGCTCTTGCCGAGCGCATACCGCTCGGCGCGGGTCACAGGCCGTTGCCGCAGCGAGTGGTAGGCGCCGCTGTCGGCTTCGGCCAGCACGGTGTGTCGGGTCGGTTCACGACCCGTCGCGGTGCTGCTCACCGTTCTCATGGTGCGCGATCAGCGGTGTTGCGGGGGTGACTTGAGTGAATCCTCACGGGAGTGTGACTACCCGGGTGGTTCATCGAGCACACTGGGGGTCATGACGGAATCCGGCGCCGCCGCCCGTGTCGCGGTGTACCTCGACTTCGACAACATCGTGATCTCGCGGTACGACCAGGTCAACGGCCGCAACTCGTTCCAGCGTGACAAGGCGAAGGGTCTGGAGGACGACCCCGGACGGCTGGCGCGTGCCACCGTCGACGTCGGGGCGATCATCGATTTCGCGTCGTCGTTCGGCACCCTGGTGCTGACCCGGGCCTATGCCGACTGGTCGGCCGACATCAACGCCGGCTACCGCGGCCAGTTGGTGGGACGCGCGGTCGAACTGGTGCAACTGTTCCCCGCGGCGGCCTACGGGAAGAACGGGGCCGACATCAGGCTGGCCGTCGACGCGGTCGAGGACATGTTCCGGCTGCCCGATCTGACACATGTGGTGATCGTCGCCGGCGACTCCGACTACATCGCGCTGGCCCAGCGGTGCAAGCGCCTCGGCCGCTACGTGGTGGGGATCGGTGTGGCCGGATCGTCGAGCCGGATGCTCGCAGCGGCGTGCGACGAGTTCGTCACCTACGACACGCTGCCGGGGATCCCGGTGTTCGAACCCAGTCCCGGCCCCAGCGACACCGCCGACGAGAAACCGGCGCCGAAGAAACGGTCCGGGCGGGCCAAGGCAGCCGCCAAGTCCGAGCCCCCCGAGGAGCCGGATCCTCCGGATCCGCAGGCCGCGGCCACCGGGCTGCTGACCCGCGCACTGCGGATCGGCCTGGAGAAGGACGACGCGGACTGGCTGCACAACTCCGCGGTGAAAGCGCAGATGAAGCGCATGGACCCGTCGTTCAGCGAAAAGTCTTTGGGATTCAAGTCGTTCAGCGATTTCCTGCGGTCGCGCGCTGACGTCGTGGAGCTGGACGAGAGCTCGACGACGCGACTGGTGCGGCTACGCGACAAGTCCTGACGGCCTACCAGCGCAGCTCGGGCAGCTGGCCGAACACCTGGCGGATGCCCTCACCCCACGCTTGCCCGAGAGTGCTGAAATACGGGTCACCGTCGTGGAACCGCCGCCGCCGCCGCACCTCGAGGCTGTCGCGCTGATAGCAGATCAGGTCGATGGGCATGCCCACGGACAGATTGCTGCGCATCGTCGAATCGAAGGACAGCAGCACACACTTCGTCGCGTCGGACAGAGACGTGTCGGTGGCGATGACCCGGTCGAGAATCGGCTTGCCGTACTTGGTTTCGCCGGTCTGCAGGAAAAGTGTGTCGGTTCCCGCCTCGATGAAGTTGCCTTCGGCGTAGATCCGGAACAATCGCATCGGTTCGCCCCGCAGTTGCCCACCGACGAGGAAGGACGCATTGAAGCCGACCTTGCCGCCTTTGAGGTGGTCCGCGTCGCGTTGCTCGGTCTCCCGCATCGCATCCGAGATCAACCTGACGACGTCGAACATCGTCTTCGCGCCCAGGACATCGGTGGCCGCCGGACCGTCGGCGCAACGCTGGCTCAACAGGCTGACGACGGCCTGGGTTCCGGCGAGGTTCCCTGAGCTCAGCAGGACGACGACGCGGTCCCCGGGCCGTTCGAAGACGGTCATCTTGCCGAACTTGGCGAAGTTGTCGACGCCGGCGTTGGTGCGGGAGTCCGAGGCGAAGATGAGTCCCTCGTCGAGCATCACCGCGATGCAGTACGTCACGCGTGGTTCCCGACGGTGGGCAGACGCGCAGGCGAGAGATGCAAGCTCTCAGCCTACGCCGAGCGCGGTTAGGCTGGCCACGATGTCACCATCGGAAGCGCTGCTGCAGGAAATGGCCGACGAGTTCCAGTTGCGCAAGCTCGTACACAGCTACTGCCGCGCCGTCCACCGCGGCGACCTCGCGAAACTGCGCAGCCTCTACCACCACGACGCCACTGACGACCACGGCGCCTTCTCGGCAGGATCGGTCGAGGCGTTCCTCGCCGAGCTCGCCGCCGCGCGGCCGTACATCCGGTCGATGCAACATCACGTCACGACGGCGAACTTCGCCATCAGCGGGACGACCGCCGAAGGTGAGGTCTACTCCGTCGCCATCCACACCCTCAGCGGCGGCGACCACGACGTCGACGTCATCGTCGGCGGGCGTTACCTCGACAAGTACGAGAACCGCGACGGCACATGGAAATTCGTCGAACGCACGATCGTCACCGACTGGAGCCAGGTGAACGACCCCTCCATCGGCGACCAGAGCCACCCGATCACCAGCGCCACCCCGAAGGGCACCCCTGACGCGAACGACCCGTCCTACCAGTACTTCTCGCTGCTGAACAACGCCGGCGAGTGAGCCACTGCTAGGCGAGCTGCACGGGGTCGGCCTCGACCTGGCTCTCCACCAACAGCGACATCCCGTGCAGCGGGGTCAACTCGACAGCGAAGCTGTGCAGATCATCAACGGCCGCGAACTCGTGTCCGGTGAACATGTCAGACACCCGCGCCCCCGGAGGTAGGTGCTCCGAGCGCACGGTCCCGGCGATCGGCTCGTTGGCGAAGTTCAACACCGTCAGCTGCAGGCGGCCTTCCCCGTCGAGCTCGTGGACCAGAACCAGCATCCCGCGGTGGGACACTTCCGGGATGTCGAGCTGGCGGCTGGTCGCGACGCCGTAGTGTGATCGCACCTTGAGGATCGCCTGCAACTGCCGCACGAAGCTGGTGTCGTCGGCGAGCTGTTCGGGCAGCGTCCCGTAGAGGCTGCGGCCCCGCGGCATGCCGGCAGTCGACTGGTGCGCGTGCGGGTTGATACCCATCAGGTCGTGGGCGGCCCGGTTGATCCAGCGGGTGTCGCCGCCGGAAACCAGTTCGGACACTTTGCTGATCGGCAGTGTCAACATTCCGCACAGATCCCACCCGGACAACGCGAACACTCCCGGCTGCAACGCGTTGAACATCGCCAGCAGCAGGTGCGCGCGCCGGATGAGGTCGATGTCCTCGATCGAGTCGAGCTCGCGGATGTCGAGCGCCGCGGCGACGACCGTCGCCGTCGTGCACGCGATACCGTTCGTGGTGAACAGGCTGTTGTACGGCGCGTCCGGGCCCGTCAGCCGCTCGATGAGATCGCTGCGCACCGCATGGGCGATCTGTTCGCCGGTGAGTTCGGCAGCCTTGTAGGTGTAGATGTCGTCGCGGTGACCGTTCTCCCAGTGCAGCAGTTCGTAGGTCAGTTCGTCGTGATTCTGCAGAGCGTGCACCAGCGACGCCGGGTCGACGCCCAGCTCGAGGGTGGTGCGCAGTGTCAGCCGGAGGAACTCGGTGTCCCCGGTGGCCAGCGCATGGTGGTAGGCGGGCCTGTTCACGAAGTCATAGGACAGATCCGCCCCCGCCTCACCGATCTGGCGGATGTCGTCGATGGTGAGATTCAGTTCCTGGAAGGTGAACCCGCCGACCTTGCGCACCATGCTCGCGATCAGGTGGTTGGCCGCCTCGGACAGCGGATGGCCTTCCGACCATGCGGTGCTGCCCTCGGAGGCCGCCTTCTCGACCCCCAGGAAACCGTTGGCGTCCAGACGTAGCGCGCCGGTGCCGAGGTCGGCCAGCGAGTGCAGGGCGTCGCCGATGACCATCCGCATGCCGGCGAACGACGGGTCCAGCCAGTTGATCGAGGGCTGACCGTCTTTGAAGTAATGCAGGTAGACCCAGCGACGCTCGACCCCGTCGATACCCGTGACCGGCCGGGTGACGCTCCAGTTCGTCTCCTTGACCCCCTCGGCGTAGAAGATGACACGTTGTAGACGGCCAATGATGTAGCCCGCCTTGGCAAGCCATTCCTCGGTGGCGGCGTCGATGTTGACCGAGTCCGCACCGGCGGGCACCTTGGGCAGCTCGTGCCAGTCCCTCGGATCGATCTCCACCATGTGGTAGATGCCCGGGTAATCGGCGTACTTCATCTCGGCGAGCCGGAAGTCGGCTCCCTTGCCGGTGTGGCCGGGCACGATGTCGTCGATGATGGTGCCGCCGTACCACGTTGCGGTGGCGCACATCTGGCGGAACTCGTCCTCGGTCCCGAAGGCGGGGTCGATCTGGGTGCTGATCCGGTCGAAGTGGCCGTCCACACTCGGGGTGTACTGCCATCCCGAGATACCGCCGGCCCGTTTCACCGGACCCGTGTGTATCGCCTCGATCCCGATCTGGGCGAACGCCTGCCACATCTCGTCACTGGCCATCGCCTTGAGAAACGACTCGTCGGACCGGGTGATCAACGACAGCGGGTAGGCGGTGAACCAGACCGAGGCGGTGTCCACCGCGGCGCGCGGATTCGGCGTGGCATACGGGTTCTGCCACATCGAACCCTGACCGGAGAACTGCTGGCTTATCTCGTTGGCGTCGGCGAGCATCGACTGGGCGCGCAACCACTCGACGTAAGCGGGGTTGTTGCCGTTCGCCGACCCGTCCTGGGCGATCGACCGGCGCGCGAAGGGCGCCTTGACGCGGGGCCGGAACCGCAACGTGCGGGGGCGGGCCGGGTGGAGGTGCTCGGCGTACGTCGGCTCCACGGGTTCCGGAGCGTGCTCGTCACCGAACTCCTCCAACTCCGACATGGGCCTCTCCTCCTCAGTTCGAACACGCGCGGGAGCGGCCGCGGCGCGATCATGGCCGTATTGCCATCTGGCCGCATACGGAAACGCCGCCGACTTCCAAGATCGATCATCTCCACGGTAGAGGACTCCGCAGCACCGCATACCTTCCATCCGGCGACGAGCCGATGATCCGGGAGGAAACGCTGACATCAGGACCCGTCACCTGGACACAATGGGCGGATGCGCTTCGGAAACTTCATGGCCCCCTTCCACCCTGTCGGACAGAACCCCACCCTTGCCATCGAGCGAGACCTCGACCTGATCGTGTTGATGGACCGCCTCGGTTTCTCCGAGGCGTGGATCGGCGAGCACCACTCCGCGGGATTCGAGATCATCGCCTCGCCCGAGGTCGTCATCGCCGTCGCCGCCGAGCGCACCAAACACATCAAGCTCGGCACGGGCGTGAGCTCACTGCCGTACCACCAACCGCTGATGCTCGCCGACCGGATGGTGCTGCTCGACCACCTCATCCGCGGCCGGGCGATGCTGGGCTGCGGACCGGGCCAGCTCACCTCGGATGCCCATATGCTCGGGATCCCGGCCGACCAGCAGCGGCCGCGCATGGAGCAGTCCCTCGACGCGATCATGCGCCTGCTGCGCGGCGAAACCGTCACCATGCACACCGACGGGTTCACCCTCCAGGACGCGCGGCTACAGCTGCGGCCCTACAGCGATCCCTGCTTCGACGTCGCGGTCGCGGCGTCCTTCTCCCCCACCGGTCCGCGCGGCGCCGGAAAGCACGGGATCGGCATGCTGTCGATCGCCGCCACCGCCAAACAGGGAATGGACCTGCTCGCCCAGCACTGGTCGACATGGGAGTAGGTCGCGCTCGAGCACGGGCACGTCGCCGACCGCTCGAAGTGGCGACTTGTCGGGCCGATGCATCTGGCCGAGACCCGCGAGCAGGCCGAGCGCGAAGTCGAGTACGGAATCGCGGAATTCTCCCGCTATTCACCCACATCCTGCCCGCAGGCCCGGTGCAGGGAGACACGCCGCCGAGATCATCGCGAACAACCGGGAATCAGGCTTCGCGGTCATCGGCACGCCGGAAGACGCGGTCGCCAAGATCGACGAGCTCGTCGAGGCCAGCAAAGGCGGGTTCGGCGCCTTCCTGCTCTTCGATCACGACTGGGCCCCTCCCGCCGCGAAACTGCACAGCTACGAACTGTTCGCGCAGCACGTGATCCCGCACTTCACCGGCCAACTCACAGCGCCGGCCGCGTCGTGTGACTGGGTGACCGGTAGCGGCACCGAGTTCGTCGACCGCGCCGCGCACGCGATCGGCAAGGCGATCGAGGACCACGCCGCGGAGCAGGCGGCCAAAAGCACCCCGTAGCCGCCCGGACGCGGAAGTGTCGGGCGCCGTATTCGGGGAACACCTGGCGGATGGAGACTGCGCAGTACGCCCCGGGACGACTGGTCGACCTGTACGGAAACACCTCGGACCCCACGGTGCTGCTGTGGCACGGCATGCAGACCGATGCCCGCGCCGCGGTCGGACCACTCGCCGGGATGCTCGCCGGCCACGGCCTCGGCGTCGTGGCGCCCGACTGGAACTCCCACGCCGACGACGGCGGACGCGCGGACCTGTTGAACTCCGTCGCGTTCGCCCGCGGACTGCCCGGCGCTGCTGAGGGGCTGCTTCTGGTGGGCTGGTCGATGGGCGCTGCCGCCGCAGCGGGACTGACCTTGCACGCCTCCGACTTCGACGTCACGCTGGCACACACCGTCTGCCTCGGTGGCGCGTTCACGGCGCGGGACCCGATCTCGGGGGCGACCCTGGCCGACGGCCTGCGCTCGGCCAACGTCGGCGGCCCGTTCACGTTGCTGCACGGGGTCCACGACGACGTCGTCCCGGTCAGCTCGAGCCGGGAGTTCGCCGCCGACCTGCGGCAGGCCGGCTGGCCGGTGGAACTCACCGAGATCGACACCGATCACGGCGCTATCGCCGGGGCGCGCTACGAGGCGGCCGCCGACCGCTACGTCCCCGCCGACGACGCGCCGACGCTGGCGGTGGCCGCCGATGTCGCCGCGCGCATCGCCGCGGTCGTCGGGCGCTGAGTCACGCTCACCATCGTGACGTGACGTCGTCGGCGACCTGGCGGGCGATCTTGGGGGCCGAGTCCGCGGGGTCGGCGCTGCACGTGTTGATGTCGACGATGATGTTGTTCCTCAGCGCCAGGGCACGGCCGCACGCCCATCCCGGGGCCGCCGCATCCTGCTGGGTCGCAACGGTACTCAGGATTCCGTCGACGTGGGTGATCTGCCCCGGCGACCACTGGGTTCCGCTCTGGGTGTGGGTGTACTCGCGGCAGGCCGGCCATTGCGCACCCGAGGCGTCGAAGAACGCCGCCGCCATGTCCACGGTCGGGAACAGCACCACGGCCTGCTTGAGGTAGTGCGTGAAATCATTGCCGTCCGTGAAGTTATCGCCGTTGTTGAGGCTTTCATCGCGCTCGGCCCGGAAACCGCTGCCGGCGTACACCACAGCCTCGGCCGCACCGTCGACGGCCAGGCATTCGGGCGGGGACATCGTGGCGCTGTGGTCGCTCATCGCGGACTGGCTCTGA
>NZ_JBAUJB010000277.1:0-25096 GCF_049683355.1 Mycobacterium sp. | reverse complement strand
GAGCAGGCCCGCCGGGTCGCCGACCGGATCGAGGCCGGGATGGTCTTCGTCAACGCCGTCGGCGCCGAAGGAGCCGAGCTCCCGTTCGGCGGCGTGAAGCGGTCGGGTTTCGGTCGAGAGCTGGGGCGCTTCGGCATCGACGAGTTCGTCAACAAAAAGCTGATCCGCATCAGCTGAGCGGGGTGGGCGGTAGCCTCACGCCATGGAAGTACTACGTGACGTAGTTGTACTGCTTCACCTCGTGGGGCTTCGCGGTGACGTTCGGGGCATGGGCAACGCCCGGCAGCGCCGCACCGGGGACGCGGTGCCGCGCCCGATCTTCGTCGGTGTCGGGGTGCTGGCATTCATGGCGGCGGCGGTCGCGGTCCTCTGGTGACCGGCGTGGTTATTGCTCGCCGAGGCCGATCAACTCGGTGACGTGGTGGTCGCGTCCGGCGGTGTAGCCACCGTCCACGGCGATGGCCTGGCCGCTGACGAAGCTGGCATCGGCCGACAGCAGGAACGTCGCCACCGCAGCGACCTCCTCGGGGCGGCCGAACCTGCGCAGCTTGTGCTCATGGCGTAGGCCCTCGCGCGGCCCGTCCATACCGGCAAGCCCCATGACCGACTCGAACAACGGGGTCTCGATGAACCCCGGGCACACCGTGTTGGCGCGGATTCCGCTGGGCCCGTAGTCGATCGCGACGTTCTTGGTGAGCAGCACCACCCCGCCCTTGGACGCGTTGTACGCGCTGCCGCCGGCTGTCCCCTCGAGCCCCTCGACGCTGGACAGTGTCACGAGCGCGCCACGTTCTCCGTCCACCCGGTCCTGGGTCAACATCTGGGACAGCGCGGCGCGCATCACGACGAACGTGCCTTTGAGGTTGACGTCGACGACGCGATCCCATTCCTCGTCGGGCAGCAGATGGATCGGGCCGCCGCCCCCGATCCCCGCAGAATGGACCACGCCGTCGAGACGGCCCGCTGCCTCGACCACCGCGGCAACCGCGCGCTGCACCGCTCCGGAGTCGAGGACGTCGGCGCGGTGGTAGCCGAAACTCGTCGAAAGTCCGTACGGCGCTTCGGGACTGAGATCCACACCGATCACCGATCACCGACGCGCCCTCGTCGAGCAGCCTCCTGACGGTCGCCTCACCGATGCCCGACGCCGCGCCGGTGACCAGAACGCCCTTGCCCGCAAGCCTGTGCATCGGCACAGTATTGCGCACGTCGGCGGATGCTGATCATCCATTGGTCGCCATATGTATGGTGTGGTGCATGCCACATGTCACTGGTGCCGCGGTCCGCGATCCGGAGCTGACACGGCTGACCGGTCTGCCGTTCGACGACTCCGACGACGTGATCCGCACCGCGATCGCCGAGGCCAGTGTGCCCGCGCTGCTGATGTCGATGGTGCACATGACCGGCGACCTCACCCTTCTCGACGAACTGCCGGGCCCGTTCATGCTCATCGCGATGGACCTGCAGGGCGGGATGAGCGAACCGGACAAGCAGGCCGTGCGCGACTGGGCTTTCGAGGTCGTCCGCGACTACCGCGACAGAGAGTGCCCGCCGCCGTTGATCCCCGACGAGCACCAACTGCGGGTGATGCTCGACGTGATGTCCGCCGGACAGGTCACCGACGAGTTCGTCGACTACATCGCCGCCGACCTCCGGTTCACCGACAAGGACCAGGCCGGGCCGGTGCTCTCCTCGACCGCTGAGCAACGTGCCGGCTTCCCGGTGGTCGTCATCGGGTGCGGAGAGTCCGGGCTGCTGGCGGGGATCAAGCTCAAACAGGCCGGCATCCCGTTCACGATCATCGACAAGCAGTCCGGGGTCGGTGGCACCTGGCTGGCCAACCGCTATCCGGGATGCCGTGTCGACATCGCCAGCCAGTACTACACCTACTCGTTCGAGCCCACCGACCACTGGCAACACCACTACGCCACCCAGCCCGAGATCCTGCAGTACCTGGGCGGCGTCATGGATCGCCACCAGATCGGCGAACACGTCCGGTTCGAGACCGAGGTGACCGGGGCCGCGTGGGACGAGGCGACGTCGACATGGCAGGTGCAGATCAGGGACGCCGACGGCACCTGCGAGACGCTCACCGCCCGCGGGCTGATCTGCGCGGTCGGCCAGTTCAGCAATCCGGTGATCCCGGACATCAAGGGCGCCAAGGACTTCGACGGCCCGTCGTTTCACACCGCCGACTGGGACGACACCGTCGACCTCGCCGGTAAGCGGGTGGCGGTCATCGGTGCCGGCGCCAGCGGGTTCCAGTTGGTCCCGGCGATCGCCGAGACCACCGCACACGTCGACGTCTACCAGCGCACCGCGCAGTGGATGGCGCCCAACGTCAACTACCACGCGCCCGTCGGTGACGGTTCCCGCTGGGCCATCCGGCATCTGCCGTACTACGGCCGGTGGCTGCGGTTCGTGTCGTGGTGGCCGATCGCCGACGCGCTCGACGAGCAGATCACCATCGACCCCGACTGGGACAACGGCGGGCTGTCGGTCAGCGCGGGAAACGAGTTCATCCGGGAGGTGTTCGTCGCGTGGATGCAGGCATTCACCCACGACGAGGAACTACTGGCCAAGGTGACGCCGAAGTACCCGCCGATGGGCAAGCGCACGCTGCAGGACGACGGCACCTGGCTGACCACGCTGCAGCGCGACGACGTCGAACTCATCACCGACGGCGTCGCCGAGATCACCGCGGACGGGGTGATCGACGGTATCGGCGTGCACCGGCCCGCCGATGTTCTGTTGTGGGCCACCGGTTTCGACGTCAACCACCAACTCGGGCCCATCAACATCCGCGGGTTGGCCGGCGCCAGCCTGAACGAGGTGTGGGGTGACGCCGCCTACGCCTACCTCGGCATGACGGTCAACGACTTCCCGAACTTCTTCTGCATGTTCGGGCCGGGCACCAACGCCGTCAACGGCGCCAGCCTGATCTACAACTCCGAATGCCAGATGCGCTACATCCTCGGGTGTATCGACATGGTGCTCACCTCGGGCGCTGCCTCGGCGATGCCCAAGGCCGAGGTGTGCACCGACTACGACCGGCGCAGCCAGGAGCGCCTGAAGACCATGGTGTACTCGCACCCCGCCGTCACGAGCAGCTACTACAAGAACTCCGCCGGTGAGCTGCCGACGCTGTTCGCGTGGCGCATCGTCGACTATTGGAAGTGGACACATCGCCCGAACCCGGACGACTACGAACTCGAAAAGCCTTGACAACAGGAGGATCGATGACAGGACGGTTGGCCGGAATGGTCGCCCTCATCAGCGGCGGCGCCCGGGGGATGGGCGCGTCCCATGCCCGCGAGATGGTCGCCCACGGCGCGAAGGTGGTCTGCGGCGACATCTTGGACGGCGAGGGCGAGCTGGTGGCCAAGGAACTCGGTGACGATGCGCGCTACGTCCATCTCGACGTCACCCGCACCGAGGACTGGGAAGCGGCGGTCGCCCACACCGTGGCCGAGTTCGGCGGGCTGGACGTGTTGGTGAACAACGCCGGCATCCTCAGCATCGGCACCGTCGAGGACTTCGAGCTCTCGGAGTGGCACCGCATCCTCGACATCAACCTCACCGGTGTCTTCCTGGGCATCCGCGCCGTGACGCCGACGATGAAGAACGCCGGACGCGGATCCATCATCAACATCTCCTCGATCGAGGGGATGGCGGGCACCATCGCCTGCCATGGCTACACCGCGACGAAGTTCGCAGTCCGCGGACTGACCAAGTCCACCGCACTGGAGTTGGGGCAGTTCGGGATTCGGGTGAACTCCGTGCACCCGGGCCTGGTCAAGACGCCGATGGCCGACTGGGTGCCCGAGGACATCTTGGCCGGTGCGCTGGGCCGCATCGCCCAGCCCAGGGAGGTCAGCAACCTGGTGGTCTACCTGGCCAGCGACGAGTCGAGCTTCTCCACCGGCGCGGAGTTCGTCGTCGACGGCGGGGTGCTGGCCGGACTGGCCCACAAGGACTTCTCCGATGTCGACGTCGACCAGCAACCCGACTGGATCGCCTAGGGCTCGCTGCGGGCCCGGTTCTGATCCATTCGCCGGCCCAACTCCGCGCGAGATCCGATGCCGAGCTTGCGGTAGATCTTCGTCAGGTTGTGCTCGACGGTCTTGGTGCTGATGAACATCGACGCGGCGATGTCCTTGTTGGTGGCGCCGGAGGCCGCCATCTC
Organism: Mycobacterium sp.; assembly: GCF_049683355.1. GTDB lineage: Bacteria > Actinomycetota > Actinomycetes > Mycobacteriales > Mycobacteriaceae > Mycobacterium. The sequence continues at coordinate 20,910 of NZ_JBAUJB010000277.1, read as the reverse complement.
GGCGACCTGCTGCTCCGACGGGGTCAGCTGGCTGAGGTCGTCGTTGGGCGTCACCACGGCGCGGGCGAGCTCGGCCTGGGCCCGGCGCGCCCACAACGGCGTGCCCAGCTGCTCGAACTGCTGCAGCGCCTCGGTGAGATTGGCTGCCGCCGTGTGCTTCTGACGCAGCCGACGCTGCAACTGGCCGAGGATCAGCTGGGTCCTGGCCCGTTCGAACGGCATCGGCAGTCCGTCGTGTTCGGCCAACGCCTGATGCGCGGTCTTCTCGGCCGCGGTGACGTCTCCGCGCGCAGCCAGCAGGATCGCCCGGCAGCGGGCCCCGACCGCCTTCATCCAGGCCCGACCGTGCTCGAGGCCGTTGTGCTCGAGTGCGGCGGTGAGGAACTCGGCGTCGTCGAGTCGGCCCACCCCGACCATGGCCTCGATCACGTCGGGAAGGTGCCAGGCGTACATCAGCTCGGTGGCCGGCGGCCGGCGGCCCGTCAGAAACGTCTTGTCCAGCGCCTCGAGTGCCTCACGGTGATTGCCCAGCGACTCCTCCAGGAAGCACAGCGTCATCCCCGGCCAGTCCGCGACGTGCGACGAGCTGCGATTCTTCATCGCGACCAGGACCCATCGAGCGTCGGCGCGCGCGTCGTCCACCCGGCCGGCGTACGCCGCGACGGCCGCCCGCACCGTCATCGGGATGATCAGCACGTCGTCGCCGCCGAGTTGCTCGGCCCGTTCGACGGCCTCGGCGGCCTCCGCGGCGGCCTCGGCGAGCTGTCCGCGCCACACGTGGTTGATCGCCAAGAAACCCGCGATGGCCATCATGTCGCTCTCGGCGCCCCGCTCGACGCAGATTTCCCGCGCCGCCGTCAGCTCCCGATGTGCCTGCTCCAGACGACCGGTCCAGGACAACGCGAGCGCGTGCACGAACGGCGCCCGGAAGATGATCGGGACGTCCATGGAGCTGTCATAGAGTTCCCGGGCCCGTTCCAACGCGACGTGGTCCAGGCCGCGTCCGCACTGGAAGTTCACATGGACCGACCAGGACAGCGCGGCACTGCTCAACCCCGGCACCCCCAGCTCCTCGGCGAGCTTGACGGCATCGCGGACATGCCTGCGGGCATCGTCGAGCTCGCCGGCGCTGTTGAGCGCGAACGACAACCGCAGCAGCACCGTCACGGTCACGAAGTCGTTGCCCGCAGCGTCGTCGAGTGCCCGGCGCAACAACTCGACGGCCTCGGAATGCTCGTTCTGATACATCCGCACCATCGCGAGCTGGCTGAACGCCATGGCCCGCAGGATCCCCGGCTCCATCGTCTCCGCGGCGGTGCTGACCAGCATCCCCGCCTGCGTGGTGTCGCCGGCCAGGAAGTGGTTCTCCGCGGCCTTGATGCGCCGCAGCGGGTTGTCACCCCCCAGACCGATCGCCAGGTCGACCAGTTCGGCGGCGGCGGCCGGAGCCCCCCGGGCCCGCGCGGCGTCGGCGGCCTGGTCCAACGCGGTGAAGATCTCGTCGTCCGCATTCGCCGCGCCGAGCGCCAGGTGCCGCGCCTTGAGTTCGGGCTGGGTCTCCAGCGCGCTCAACCTGCGGTGCATGGCGCGGCGCACCGTCGGCCCGGCGTCGGCGTAGACGCCGCTGGCCAGCAGGGGATGGGTGAAGCGGACCCGGTTCCCTTCCAGGGTGAGGATGCCGCCGGCTTCGACCTGCTCGACCCGCCGGACCAGCTCCGCGGTGGTGATGTCGTTGGCGCCGGCCAGCAGCTCGACGGTGGGTTCAGCCACACAGGCCACGCTGAGCAGCAACGAGCGGACGTCCTCGTCGAGGAGGCCGATCCGCCTGCGGACCACATCGGCGAGCGTGGCGGGCAGCGGTAGTTCGGCGCCGGCCGCGCCGTCACCGATCGCGCGGGCCAGCTCGATCGCAAAAAACGGGTTGCCGCCGGAGATCTCCGCGATCCGGAGCACCGTCGGGCGGGAGAACCTCCGTCCCAGCCGTTCGGAGAGCACGCCGTGCAGCTGCCGGGTGTCCAGCGGCCGCACCGTGGCGCGGTGGACTCCGTCCGGACGGTCCAGGTGCATCCAGGCCACAGCCGTGCCTTCGCCCGGTTCACACCGCTCGGTGACCAGCACCCCGAACGCGCCCTTGAGCCGGCGCACGGCGAACTCGACCGCCCCGCGGCTGGAGCTGTCCAGCCACTGCGCGTCGTCGATCGCGACGATCACCGGTGCGTCGTCTGCCAACGTGCGCAGCACGTTCAGGAATCCCGCGGCCACGACCCGCTGATCGGTGGAGGGCCCGTCTGCTCCCGCGCGCAGCAGCACCCGGTCCAACGCCAGCAGCTGCAGCGACGGCAGCCGCGCGAAGCACGCCGGTTCGAGGTCGCCGAGCAGGTCGGCCAGCGCCGCGAACGCCATCACCGACTCCGCCTGGCCGACGCGCGCCGTCAACACCCGGAAGCCGCGGTCGCGGGCCTGCTGCAGCAGCGACATCCACAGCGTGGTCTTACCGATCCCGGCTTGCCCCTCGATGACCAGCCCGGCGGGCCGTGACGCTGCCGCAGCCAGGAATCCAGCAACCTGCCGATCCTCGGCAGATGACCCGCTAGCGCTAGCGGTGGACACAGGGTCCATCATCGCAGTGGGCAAAGACAGGCGCACGACTTCGGACGGTTCTGTGGGTCCGCGTCACCGCAGCACCACCACGACCTTGCCTTTCGCGGTCCGATCCTCCAGCGAGGCGATCGCCTCGGCGGCCCGCTCGAGCGGATACACCACCGGCTCGGGCGCGGGCACCGCACCCGAGGCCAGCAGCGGCTCCAGCTCCGCCCACTGCTCCTGCAGGTAGCCGGGATGGCTCAGTGTCCAGGCCCCCCACCCGACACCGACGGCGTCGACGTTGTTGAGCAGCAGCCGGTTCACCTTGATCGTGGGGATCTCCCCGCCGGTGAACCCGACGACGAGCAGTCGCCCGCCGGGAGCCAGCGAACGCAGCGAATCGGTGAACCGGTCACCGCCCACCGGGTCGACGACGATGTCCACCCCACGCCCGCCGGTGAGTTCCTTGACGGCATCCTTGAAACCGTCGGCCAGCACCACGTCGCTGGCCCCCGCCGCCCGGGCGACATCGACCTTGTCCTCGCTGCTGACCACGGCGATCACCCGGGACGCGCCGAACGGCCGCGCCAGCCGCAGCGTGGAGGTGCCGATACCGCCCGCGGCGCCGTGCACGAGCACAGTCTCCCCGTCACGCAGTCTGCCGCGGGTACGCAGCGCGAAGTGCACCGTCAGGTCGTTGAACAGTAGCCCGGCCCCCGCCTCGAACGACACCGAGTCCGGCAGCTTGAACAGCCGCTCCGATTGCAGCGCAACGACTTCGGCCATCGCCCCGCACAGCATCGTCAGCCCGGCCACCCGGTCTCCCGGGGCGACGTGGGCACCGTCGGGCGCACTTCGGACGACCCCGGCGATCTCCGCACCCGGGGTGTAGGGCATCGCCGGCTTGTACTGATAGAGCCCACGGGACTGCAGTGCGTCCGGAAACGCCACCCCCGCGGCGTGTACGTCGACGATGACCGTGTCGTCCCCGGCGGCGTTTTCGGCGGGTTCGTCGATGTCGACCACCTTGGCGGCCTGCGGTCCCTCGAGCTCGGCTATCTGTATGGCGCGCATCTGACCATTTAACTGCACCGTCGCCGGCCGCCTCGGCCGGTACAGTCAGCTCACCGGCCAAGTCGCCGGACCAGGGGAGTGCACAGGGAGCGCGGATGGCACGAAGCTTTGGCACCCGATTGCAGGGCGGATTCGCCCCAGCCCGGGAACTGCCCCCGGGCAGGGTCGTCGACGTCCGGTCCCGAGACGGCGTACGGCTGCACACCGAGGTGTTCGGACCCCCCGACGGCTACCCGATCGTGCTCGCGCACGGGATCACCTGCGCCATCCGGGTCTGGGCCTATCAGATCGCCGACCTGGCCCAGCACTACCGGGTGATCGCCTACGACCATCGCGGCCACGGGCGCAGCTCGGTGCCGCCGCGCCGGGGCGGTTACAGCCTCGACCACCTTGCCGCCGACCTGGACGCCGTGCTGGACGCGACGCTGGCGCCCGACGAGCGCGCGGTCGTCGCCGGCCACTCGATGGGCGGTATCGCGATCAGTTCCTGGTCGGAGCGGTATCCGCATCGGGTCGCACAGCGTGCGGACGCGGTGGCGCTGATCAACACCACCACCGGTGACCTGCTGCGCAACGTCAACCTGCTGCCTGTGCCCGCGACGCTGGCCGACGCGCGGGTGCGGGCGGCGGGGTCCTTGCTCAGGACCTTCGGCGCGGCGCCGTTGCTGCGCGCCGCCGACCGTCCGAGTCGACGCTTCGTGTCGACGATCGCGGTGGGCCGCGACGCCGACCCGGCCGTCGTCGACTTCGTCTTCGAGTTGTTCAACGGCACCCCGCCGGCCGGACGCGGGGGCTGGGCGCGGGTGCTGGTCGACCACCTCGGCCCGAAGCACATCGCGCTGAAGAACCTGACGGTGCCCACGCTGGTCATCGGCAGCCAGAAAGACCGGCTGCTGCCGATGGTGTCGTCGCGCCGGATCGCGGCCACCGCGCCGAATCTGGCCCGGTTCGTCGAGCTCGCCGGTGGGCACTGCGCGATCCTGGAGCGCCCGGCCGAGGTCAACGAACACCTGCGGTGGCTGGTCGAGGAGGCCAGTCAGGCCGGGGCGAGCGAAGCGACGGGGAAGAATCAGGAGCGCCGCATCAGCTCCTGATGTGCCTCGGCGGCCGCCCGGAGGCCGGAGCGCACCGCGCCGTCCAGAAAGCCCGTCCACTCGTCGGCGGTCTCGGTGCCCGCCCAGAAGATGGCGTCCACCGGGGCGCGCAACCACCGCCCGTGCGTCGTCCACGAGCCGGGCGGGACGGCCGCTGTCGGCCCGCCGGGGGCGAATTGCTCGGTGCCCCAACAGTGATCGAGATAGCCCATCGGATGTGCGGCGGCGTCGCCGAACAGGGCGGCGAACCCGGCGAGCGCGACCTCGCGCCGCTTGTCGCCGGGCAGCGCGTCGAAGACGCTGGCATCGGTGAAACCCAGCAGAATCCCGGGGCCGGCGTCGCCGGGGCTGACGTCGAAGGTGATGAACACCGGCCCCTCGTCGGACAGCGCCTCCCCGGAGCAACCGTTGTCGCGCCAGAACGGGGTCTCGTAGGCCGCGTAGGCCTTGCTCAGGCGTCCCTGCGGCCAGTGCCGCGTGAGCTCGCGGTGCTCGGGTGGCAACGCCGGCTCGAACTCGATGCCGGCGCGGTGGGCGGGCGGGACCGCGACGACGACCGCGCGACCGCTGTACTCACCAACTGCGGTGGCGACGGTCAGGGTGCCGTCGGGGCGGCGTTCGATGCGCTGTACCGGTGCGCCGAGCACCACCCGGTCGCCGAGTTCGTCGGCCATCCGGACCGCGATCTGCTGGGTTCCCGCCGGGAAGCGGTCCTGCTGGGCGCCGCCCTCGACGTCGAGCATGCGACCGAGGCCACCCGCGGCCTTGACGTAGCGCACCGCATGCAGCAGCGAGACCGCGCCGGGTTCGCAGCCCCACGTCACCCGCGCCATGATCGCCATCAGGTCGCGCGTCGAGGCCCCGGCGTGCACCGACCGTAGCCAGTCGTCGAGCGAGACGGCGTCGAGGTCCGCGGCGATCGGCGAGGCCCACGGCTCGGCCACCGGGACCTTCCTGCTCAACCGGTCGAACCGCCACTGGATCCGCGACACGTCGAGCAGTTCGATGATCGACAACCGGGGGATCGTGCTGCGGTAGGACCGCACCCGGCCGCGCCAGCGGATCAGGTTCTTTCCCTGGCCGTAGGTCGGGACCGACTCGCAGCCCAGCTCGGCGGCCAGCGCGAGCACCGCGTCCTGGGTCGGCCCGACGAACGTCGCCCCGAGATCGACCGGCACCCCGGCCAGCTCCGCGGTGTAGGATCGGCCGCCGACGCGGTCGCGACCTTCGACGACGACAACGTCGTATCCGAGCCGGGTCAGCTCACGCGCCGCGGACAGTCCCGCGAAACCCGCTCCCACGACAACGACGTCGGCCATCCCCCCATCGTGGCGGATTCGGCGTGCAAACGTGCGCGGAGCGACGATTCGCACGCCGAAATCGCCCTGATTGATTGAGCGAGATCGTCGACGCGCCGGGGGGTGGACCCATATCGTGGTACGTGACCGGACCAAAGGAGCTTGCGGATGTACGGCAACGATGCAGACCCGGACTACACCGATGTGCTGATCATCGGTGCGGGGATCTCCGGGATCGGGGCTGCCCACCACATCAAGGAGCGCAACCCCGCGATGAGCTACCGGATCCTCGAGCGGCGTTCGCGCATCGGCGGCACCTGGGACCTGTTCCGATACCCGGGCATCCGGTCCGACAGCGACATCTTCACGCTATCGTTCCCGTGGGAGCCCTGGACGCGCCCGGAGAACGTCGCCGACGGCGAGTACATCCGTGAGTACCTGACGACGACTGCGCGCAAGCACGGCATCGACCAGCACATGCAGTTCGACACGCATGTGAAGTCCGCCGAATGGGACTCGAAGACCGACACCTGGACGATTCGCACCGAGCAGGACGGCCAGGAGCGGCTGTTCCGGTCACGCTTCGTGTTCTTCGGGACGGGCTACTACAGCTATGACGACCCGTACACCCCCGAGTTCCCCGGTATCGAACACTTCCGCGGCGAGGTGGTGCACCCGCAGTTCTGGCCCGAGGATCTGGACTATTCGGGCAAACGGGTGGTGGTGATCGGCAGCGGAGCCACCGCGATCAGCCTGATCCCGGCCCTGACCGAGAAGGCCGAACACGTGACGATGCTGCAGCGCTCGCCGACCTACATGATGTCGATGGCGCGCATCGACCCGATGGTGGACTTCATCCGCAGGGTGTTGCCGCGCAGGTTGTCCCACTCGGTGGTGCGCGTCCGCAACGCCGCCTTCCACATCCTGACCTATTTCATGTTCCGTAAGGCGCCGAAGTTCGGGCGCAAGCTCATCCGCAGCCGCGCCAAGGCGGCACTGCCCGCCGGCTATGACGTCGACGTGCACTTCAAGCCGAAGTACAACCCGTGGGATCAGCGGATGTGCCTGATCCTCGACGACGATCTGTTCAACAGGATCAAAGACGGGCGCGCCGAGGTGGTCACCGACAACATCGACCATGTCGACGAGAACGGCATCGTGCTGAAATCGGGCGCCCGGGTGGACGCCGACGTGATCGTCACCGCGACGGGGCTGCAACTGCAGGCCCTCGGCGGCATCCGCATCATCCTCGACGACACCGAGATCAAGATCACCGACCGGTTCGTCTACAAGGAGTACCTGCTCGAGGATGTGCCGAACATGGCGTGGTGCATCGGGTACACCAACGCGTCGTGGACGCTGCGCGCGGACATGACGGCCAAAGCGTTCGCGAAGCTGTTGGCGTACATGGATTCTCGCGGCTACACGCACGCCTACCCGCATCGTGGTGACGCTCCGATGGCCGAGAAGCCGGCGTTCGACCTGCAGGCGGGTTACATCAAGCGGGCACCGCACGCGCTGCCGAGGTCAGGCACCCGCCGGCCGTGGAACGTGCGGCACAACTACCTGCTCGACGTCATCGACCACCGGTTCGACCGGATCGAGGAGTCGATGGTGTTCGGCCGCGCCGCGGTCCGCGAACCCCGCCCCGCCTGAGCGCACACCCTTTCCGGCGGAGGGGGCTACGGGGCTACGGTGAGCCAGTCGGCGAAACCTGACGGGTCGTGGCGGCCGAGCGCCCCGTGCTCGAACAGCCCCCAGCCCTCGCGTTCGGCGCCGTCGGCGTCGCGGCACACCGCGCGGCCGACGTGGTCGATGACCCCGAAGCCGGCCCGGCCGACGATCGCCGGGTCGGTCATGTCGTAGGTCAGGCGCTCGGTGAAGTTCGCGCCCTTCCACATGCCGTGGATCCAGTCGGGGTCACCGCCGTAGCCACCGCCGACGTGGATCGGCGCGGCCAGCTTGGACTCGACATCAAAATGCACCGGGCTGCCGTCGACCGCGGTGGCGTCGACGGTCGCTCCGGTGGGGATGCGGGTGCCGGAGCGGTAGTGGATCTTGACCCTGGGCCACCCCAGCTGTTCCACGCGACCGTCCTTCCAGATCCGCGTGCAGTCGTTGAGCGTCCGGAAACCGCTGGGGTCCTCCTGGATGATCATCACGACCCCGAAGTCGTCGAACGCCATCGGAATGTAGAGCCACCACATGCCCTCGAACGGCGGGTCGTCGGGCCTGCCTGCGGGTTCGGCCTCACCGACGGGACGGATACCCCAGGACCGGTCGCGGGTGCCGATCCAGCGGGCGGGGTCGACCGTGATGTCCTCACCATCGATCGAGAGCTGACCGCTCCAGGTGCCGACCTGCGCGAACCGTTGGGCGTCCAGCGTCACCCGGGTTCCGCGGCGCATGACGTGCGGCTGCTCCTGAACCACGTCGAACAGGCCCTCCCAGGTGAGATCGGCAGCGATTCCGTCGGTTTCGTCGAGCACGATCCGCAGCTTGCGCAGCGGTTCGACGACCTCGACGCGGTACCCACCGACATGCTGATTGAGCCGGTCCTGATCGATCGGGTCGGACAGGTGCACCGCGGTCTGGGTATCACCGCTGCCGCCGTATCCGCCGCCTCCGCGGCGGGCCACGAGCAGGAACGCGTCCTTCACGCCCAGGTTCGGGTAGTAGCCGATGCCGGTGATGACGAAGATGCCGCCGGTGCGGTCGTGTGCGTTGTAGTAGGACCGGTCGTAGAAGTTGCGGTCCGAGGAACCGGGCCACGCGATCGGCTGCGGCACCTGGTGCACCGGGTATTCATCCATCGGTCCGAGCATCAGTGGGATTCTCCGATCAGTCTTTTCAGCAGTGACGCGTGGTAGAAGAGGCTCTCGACGTCGTCGGGTTTCTCGATTTCCCCGAAACGCACGCGGCGCGCCCCGGTACGCATGAACACGCAGCACCAGATGACACCGGAGAACACGTAGAACCAGTCGAGGTCGCCGACCTCGACCCCGGTCAGGTCGCGGTAGGTGGCGCGCACATCCTCCTCGCGCAGGAAGTCCGGCATGCCGGGCAATCCGGCCAGCTTGGTCAGCTCCTGGAACACCATGTGCGCGAACCCGATCCACGCGATGTCGAACTCCCGCGGGCCGACGGTCGCCATCTCCCAGTCCAGCACGGCGACCGGGACGAAGTCACGGTAGATGACGTTGCCGATGCGGGCGTCACCCCACACCAGCACGGGTTCGGCCGCGGCCATGTCGGCGGGGAAGCGGTCTTCCAGCCAAGCCAGTGCCCGTTCGACCAGGGGTGACCGGCCGATGTCGGGGACGCTGAACTCATACCAGTTCTTCAGCCATCCGAAGTGCCGGTGCAGCGCCGTCTCGCCGGGCGGGTCGACGTCCTGGAGGAAGCCGAACACCTGCTGCGCGTTGGGAATCGAATGCAGCTTGGCGAGCACCTCGACGGTGCTGTCCTGTAGCCGGCGTTGTTGGTCGGCGGTGGCGTCGTGCAGCCAGTTGTCCCCGAAGGTATAGGGCATCACGTCGGGCGGGACGAGTCCGTCGACGCGATCCATCAGGAAGAACGGCCGGCCCAGCACGTCGCCAGTGGTCTCCAGCCAGCGCACCTGCGGGACCGCAACGTCGGTCAGCTCGCCGACCAGCCGGATCACCTCGTGTTGATGGTCCAGGCGGTAGTGCTCGAACACCGGCACGTCGGCCTCGGTCGGTGAGACCCGGGCCACCCACTTCTGTTCGACCGGGTTGCCGGCCTGCTGCCACCGCCCGGACACCAGGATCGTCTCCGACGACATGCCGTTGGAGTCGACGCCGCTTTCCACGGTGATCTCCGGTGTGGCATCACCGAGCACGGTGGACAGCCACTTCGACAGCGTGGCAGGAACATCGGCCATGTCGCGACTGGACCGCTGAAGCCGCCCTACTTCCTCGACGGCTGGTTCATTGATCACGAACAGGTCCTTCCCGCCCACCGTTATGCTACCGTGGGTAGCGTTATGAAAGCAGAGCCGTTACCGGTTGACAAGGCCCCGGGTGCCGGGCGGCCCCGGGATCCGCGTATCGACGCTGCCATATTGCGCGCCACCGCGGATCTGCTTGTCGAAATCGGATATCCAAATGTCACGATGGCTGCTGTCGCCGAGCGCGCCGGGACCACCAAGACCGCGCTGTACCGCCGATGGTCCAGCAAAACCGAACTGGTCCACGAGGCGGCGTTCCCGGCCGCCCCCACGGCGATCCAGGATCCGCCGGGGGACATCGCCGCCGATTTGCGCGCAATGATCGAAGCGGCCCGCGACGTGTTCACCAGCCCGGTGGTGCGCGCTGCGCTACCCGGGTTGATCGCCGACATGTCGGTCGACGCCGAGCTCAGCGGACGGGTCACGGCGAGGTTCACCGACCTGTTCGGCGCGGTCCGGGCCCGGTTGCACGACGCCGTCGAGCGCGGTGAGGTGCGCTCCGGTGTGGACCCCGACAGACTCGTCGGGCTGATCGGCGGCGCCACGCTGCTGGCGCTCCTGCAGAACCCCGACGAGCTGGCCGGGGCCGGGTGGGTGAACAACACCGCCGCGATCCTGCTGCACGGTGTGGTGGCATAGAGGGGTGTCCGAAGAGCAGACCCTGCAGCCGTTCCCCACGGACTGGCGCACCGCGCTGGTGCTCGTGCCGCATCCCGACGACCCCGAGTACGGCATCGGCGCCGCGGTGGCGGCGTGGACCGCGTCCGGCAAGACCGTGCACTACGCGCTCGCCACCCGCGGTGAGGCGGGCATCGAAGGCATGCCGCCGGAGCAGGCGGCCCCGGTGCGGGAGGCCGAGCAGCGGCGGTCGGCGGCCGTCGTCGGCGTGCACGATGTGCGCTTCTGGGATTTTCCCGACGGCCAGGTACGGGACACGCCGCGGTTGCGCGCGCAGATCGCCGAGACGATCGGTGAGATCGCACCTGAGGTGGTCATTACCATCTACAGCGGCCCGCGGTGGGCGCCCGATGCGCCGAACCAGGCCGACCATATCGAGTTCGCCAATGCCGTTGCTGCGGCGTTTGATTCATTGCCGAATCCGCCCAGGTGGCTCTTCGAGAACGGGCCGGAGGCGACGCACGGGCAGCCAGTGGACGGGTTCGTCGACGCCGCAGTGGCATCGCTGGCCGCCCACGAGGTCTACCTGCAGATCCTCGACCCCGACACACCGGCCATCGAGCAGGCGCGCACCCAGGTCGAGGAGACGACCCGCCCGCACCCGTCGTTCGACGGCCGGCCGACGGTGCAGTTCATCTTGCGCCGACCGATCAATCCGGCCTGATTTGTTCCCTGTTGCGTTGCGAGACAGCGTCGAACGTCACATCGAGGGTGTCGAAGTTCCGGTGCTGGGCGAAGGCGATCTTCTCCTCGGCCGCCAGCGCGGGGCCGGTCACCGCCGACGCGCCGGTCGTATAGATCTCCTTGAGGCCACGCATCGTCGGCCGTGCCACCTCGGCGATCTGGGAGGCGAGTTCGACCGCCCGCTCGAGCAGCGGCTGATGGGGCACCACCTCGGTCACCAGCCCGATCCGCTCGGCGCGCGCAGCGTCGACGACCTCACCCGTCATCGACAGCCGTCGGGCCATCGCCGCGCCGACCAGCTGGGGGAGTCGGGCGGTCATCCCGCCGCCCGGCAGGATCCCCACCCGGGCGTGGGTGTCGGCGAACACCGCCCGTTCCGAGGCGATCAGGAAGTCACAGCCCAGCGCCATCTCCAGGCCACCGGTGAACGTGGCGCCGTTGATCGCGCCGACGACCGGGGTGCGCATCTTCGCCACGGCCGTGATGCAGCTCTGTGTTCGGAACTCTTCGAAGTACGACAACCCGTCGCGCGCTGCCTCTTTGAGGTCGACGCCCGCGCAGAATGCCGGATCGGTGCCGGTCAGCACCACCGCCCGCACCGACTCGTCCACGTCGGCCGCTGTCAGCGCGGCGTAGGTCGCCCGAATCAGGTCCCGGCTCAGAGCGTTTCGCGCGGCGGGACGGTTCAACGTCACCACCCGGACTGCACCCCGGTCGAGGGTCATCACCAAGTGCTCAGTCATCACTTCATCATTCGTGTCAAAGGAACCGGTCCGCCGAATTCGCGAGGTCCAGCAGGGGCTGCGGCAGCGCGCCGAGTGCGAACGTGACCGCCGCGGTGACGGTGACGACGGCCGTCGTCAGCGCGCGGGGCATCACCACCACCGGGGCGTCGTCGGGGCGGTCGGTGAAGAACATCAACACGATCACCCGGACATAGAAGTACGCCGCGATGGCGCTGGCGAGAACGCCGACCACCACCAACGGGATGGCGCCACCCTCGCCGGCGGCCTTGAACACCGCGAACTTGCTGACGAAGCCACTGGTCAGCGGGATCCCGGCGAACGCCAGCAGGAAGAGCGAAAAGACCACCCCGACAACGGGATAACGTTTCCCGAGTCCGGCCCAGCGCGACATCGCGGTGTCCTCCTCGCCTGCACGGTCGCGGACCAGGCTCACCACCGCGAACGCCCCGACCGTGGAGAAACCGTACGCGAACAGATAGAACAGCGTCGACGACAGCCCGGCTTCGTTGCCGGCGATCACGCCGGTCAGGATGAAGCCGGTGTGCGCCACCGCCGAATATCCGAGCATCCGCTTCATGTCGGTCTGGGTGACCGCGGTGACCGTGCCGACCACCATCGTCAGGATCGCGATCGCCCACAGCACGGGCCGCCAGTCGGCGTGCAATTCCGGCAGGGCCACGTAGAACAGCCGCAGCATCGCGCCGAACGCGGCGATCTTGGTGGCGGCGGCCATGAACGCGGTGATCGGGGTGGGCGCCCCCTGGTACACGTCGGGGATCCACGAATGGAACGGCACGGCGCCGACTTTGAACAACACGCCGACCATTACCAACCCGGTCCCGACGAGGGCGAGCGACGGCTTGCCGGCGCCGGCGGACACCGCCTCGGCGATGCCGTCGAGTGACATCGTGCCGGCGTACCCGTACAGCATCGCCGCGCCGTAGAGGAAGAAGGCCGACGAGAAGGCGCCGAGCAGAAAGTACTTCAGCGCCGATTCCTGCGAGAGCAGCCGTCGCCGTCGTGCCAGGCCGCACAGCAGATACAGCGGAAGCGACAGCACTTCCAGTGCGATGAACATCGTCAACAGGTCGTTGGCCGCGGGGAAGAGCAGCATGCCGCCCACCGCGAACAGCGTCAGCGGGAACACCTCGGTCTGGGTGATGCCCGCCCGCGTCGCCAGCTTCTCGTCGACACTTCCCGCGATCGCCGAGGCCTGCGGGGTGAATGCGTCCAGGCCGCGGGAATCCGCTGTGTTGTCGGCATGCTCGCCGGTGTGCCCGATCTGCCGCTCACCGATCAGCAGCACCCCCAGCACGCCGACCAAGAGGATGGTGCCCTGCAGGAACAACGCGGGCCTGTCGACGGCGACAGAACCCATCATCGCGGTGAATCCATTGCCGCCGCCCAGGTCTCGCGACACCATGACGACGGCGACGAACGCTGCGACCAGCGCGGCGAGGCTCAGGGTGACCTGGGCGCCGTAGCGCTGCCGCCGGGGAAGGAAGGCTTCGACGAGAACACCGACGACGGCCGCGCCGAGCACGATGAGCATGGGCGACAGCAGCCAGTACTCGACGCTGGGAGTGGGGACGTTCATCGCGCCGGGCCTTCCGCCATCCGGGGTGCCGGGTCAGGCTGATCGATTGTGGTCAGAGTGTGGGTCACAGCGGGGTTGATGACGTCGAGCGCCGGCTTGGGATACACCCCGAGCACCAGCAGCAGCGCGATCAGGGGAGCGACGACGACGATCTCCCGCGGCACCAGATCACGCAGCTTTCCCTCGCCGTGGGCCAGCTCGTCGGGCACCGGCCCGGTCATCATCCGCTGATACATCCACAGGATGTAGATCGCGGACAGCACCAACGCGCTGGCCGCCAGGACGGCGAATGCCGGGTACCGGGTGAACGTGCCGATCAACACCAGGAACTCGCTGATGAACGGCGCCAGGCCGGGAAGTGACAGCGTCGCCAGCCCGGACACCAGGAATGTCCCGGCCAACACCGGCGCCACCTTCTGCACCCCGCCGTAGTCACTGATGAGACGAGACCCCCGCCGCGACACCAGGAACCCGGCGATCAGGAACAGCGCCGCGGTCGAGATGCCGTGGTTGACCATGTACAGCGTCGAACCGGACTGGCCCTGGCTGGTCATCACGAAGATCCCGAGGATGATGAACCCGAAGTGTGAGATGGACGTGTAGGCGATCAGTCGCATCACGTCGGTCTGGCCGATCGCCACCACAGCGCCGTAGACGATCCCGATCACCGCGAGGGTGATGATCAGCGGGCTGAAGTACTTCGCGGAGTCGGGGAACAGTTGCAGGCAGTACCGGATCATGCCGAACGTGCCGACCTTGTCCATGATCGCCATCATCAGCACCGCGCTGGCCGGCGTCGCCTCCACCGCGGAGTCGGGCAGCCACCGGTGCAGCGGCCACAGCGGTGCTTTGACGGCGAAGGCGAACATGAACCCGCCGAACAGCAGGTGCATCACCATCGGGTTCACCACGAACTCGCCGCCGGCCAGCGCCGCGACGATCTCGCGGAAATCGAAGGTACCCGCGGTGAAGGCGTCACTCTGCGCGGTCACCACATACAGGCCGACGACCGCCGCCAGCATGATCAGACCGCCGAACAGGTTGTACAGCAGGAACTTCACCGCTGCGGCGCTGCGGTTCGCGCCACCGAAGCCGCCGATCAGGAAGTACATCGGGATCAGCATGGCTTCGAAGAACACGTAGAACAGCAGGATGTCCAGCGACACCAGCGAGATCAACACCATGCCCTCGACGGCCAGCGTCAACGCGAAGTAGATGTTGACCGAGCGCCCGCCCCAGCTGAGCCGGTCGCGGGCGTCGTTCCAGCCGGCGATGATCAGTAGGGGCACCAACACTGCGGTGAGCACCACCAGGGCCAGTGCGATGCCGTCGATACCGAGGATGTATCCGGTCCCGAAAGACGGTATCCACTGGTGGGACTCGACGAACTGGAACTGTTCGCCGGCGGGGTCGAATCCGACGGCCACCACGGCCGTGACGGCCAGTACCGCCAACGACACGGCGAGCGCGGTCCATTTCGCGAGAGCGCGCTGGGTCGCCGGCAGCAGCATCACCAAGGCCGCGCCCAGCATGGGAGCCGCCCACAGCACCGTTAGCCACGGAAACGAGGTCACCACAGGTTCACCGCCAGGATCGCCGCGACGACGAGGACCGTGCCGGCGAGCATCGACAGCGCGTAGGACCGGGCGAAGCCGGTCTGCAGCCGCCGCAAGCCGTCGGACACGCGCCCGACGGCGGCTCCCAGTCCGCTGCCCGCACCGTCGACTGCCTCGTCGTCGATCTCCACCAGTCCGGCCGTGATGACCGCGCCCGGGCCCATCAGCACCTTCTCGTTGAACACGTCGCCGTAGAGGTCCCGGCGCGCCGCGACCGTCAGCGCCGAACCGGCCGGAACCGCTTCGGGTACCGGCCGCGAGCCGTACATGCGGTAGGCGATGACGATCCCGACGGTGACCACCGACAGCACGATCACCGTCACCACCCACACCGGCAGCACATGGTGGATCTCTGCGGAGCCGACCACCGGCGCCAGCCAGTGCTCGAGGGTGCCGCCGATCGCCAGGGCGGCGCCCGCGGTGACCGAGCCGACCGCCAGCAGGATCATCGGCACGGTCATCACCGCCGGGGACTCGTGCGGATGTGTGGTGTGTGGATCCCAGCGTTTCGGCCCGAAGAACGTCATCAGCATCACCCGGGTCATGTAGAACGCGGTGATTCCGGCGCCCAGAATCGTTGCACCACCGAGGATGATGCCCTTGGCCCCGCCTGCGCCCAGCGCGACTTCGATGATGCCGTCCTTGGAGAAGAACCCGGCCAGCGGCGGGATGCCGATGATCGCGAGATAACCCAGCCCGAAGGTGACGAACGTGATCGGCAACGCCTTGCGGAGTCCGCCGTAGCGGCGCATGTCGACTTCGTCGTCCATCGCGTGCATGACCGACCCGGCACCGAGGAACAGTCCGGCCTTGAAGAAGCCGTGGGTCAGCAGGTGCATGATCGCGAACGCATAGCCGACAGGGCCCAGGCCGGCGGCCAGCACCATGTAGCCGATCTGGCTCATCGTCGACGCGGCCAGCGCCTTCTTGATGTCGTCCTTCGCGCAGCCGATGACGGCGCCGAACAACAGCGTCACCGCGCCGACGACCACGACGGCAGTCTGCGCATGCGGGGCCAGGTCGAACACCGGGCCCGAGCGCACGATCAGATAAACGCCGGCGGTGACCATGGTGGCGGCGTGGATCAGCGCCGACACCGGTGTCGGGCCCTCCATCGCGTCGCCGAGCCAGGACTGCAGCGGAACCTGGGCGGACTTCCCGCACGCGGCCAGCAGCAGCATCAACCCGATCGCGGTCAACGTGCCCTCGGTGAGGACCGGCGCGGCATCGAACACGGCGCCGAACGACACGGAGCCGACGGCGGCGAACATCACCATCAGCGCGATCGCCAGCCCGACGTCACCGACCCGGTTGACGACAAACGCCTTCTTGGCCGCCGTCGCGGCCGACGGCTTGTGCGACCAGAACCCGATGAGCAGGTACGACGCCAGACCCACGCCCTCCCAGCCCATGTAGAGCCCGAGGTAGTTGTCGGCCAGCACCAACAGCAGCATCGCGGCGAGGAACAGATTGAGATAGCCGAAAAACCTTCGGCGTCCCGGGTCTTCGGCCAAGTAGCCGATCGAGTAGACATGGATCAGCGAACCGACGCCGGTGATCAGCAGCACAAAGCACATCGACAGCTGGTCGATCTGCAGACCGAAGTCGACGCGCAGCTCACCGACCGGAACCCAGGAGAACAGCGATTCCTGGGTTGCCCTGCCCTCGGCGTCACGGCCGATCATGTCGACGAACAGCACTGCGGCACAAACGAAGGACGCCACCGCGGCAAACGTCCCGAGCAGGTGGCCCCACCGGTCGGAGCGCCGGCCGGACAGCAGCAGGACCGTCGCACCCGCCAGTGGCAGCGCGATCGGGAGCCACACAGGAACTGTCATCGGCTCATCAGGCCCGTCTCTTCTTCGCGCAAGCGGCTCATCAGTTCTTCAGCAGGCTTGCGTCGTCGACGCTGGCAGAGCGCCGGGACCGGAAGATGGTCATGATGATGGCCAGGCCGATCACCACCTCGCATGCGGCGACCACCATCGTGAAGAACGCCACCACCTGACCGTCGAAGTGTCCGTGCATCCGGGAGAACGCGACGAACGCCAGGTTCGCGGCGTTGAGCATCAGTTCCACGCACATGAACATGACCAGTGCGTTGCGGCGCAACAGCACCCCGGAGGCGCCGATGGTGAACAGCAGCACCGACAGGTAGAGGTAGTTCTCGGGATTCACCGAAGCTCACCACCGACGCCGCCGTCCTCGCCGTCCGGGTCTCGGGGTACCTCGCGCAACTGCAGGATCGCGCTGACCGACAGTTCGGAGGCCGAACCGTCGGGCAGCCGGGCCGGCACGTCGACGGAGTTGTGCCGTGCGTAGACGCCCGGGTTGGGCAGTGTGGTCGGGTGCCCGCCCGGCGCGAACCGCTCGGCGGCCCGCTCCCGTTGAGTCTTGCGACGCTCCAGCCGTTCCCGGTGTGCCAGCAGCATCGCCCCCAGGGTGGCCGTGATCAGCAGCATCCCCGTCAGCTCGAAGGCCCACAGGTAGCGGGTGAAGATCAGCGCGGCCAATCCTTCGACGTTGCCGTACGCGTTCGCCTCGGTCATGCCGGCGAACCCGCTCACCGAGAAGCTGCCGATGCCGGCGATCAACAGGATGCCGAAGCCCGCACCGCTGCCGATTGCCGCGAGGCGTTGGCCGCGAAGGGTTTCCACCAGGGAATCAGAGGAGTCGACACCGATCAGCATCAGCACGAACAGGAATAGCATCATCACCGCGCCGGTGTACACCACCACCTGGACGACGCCGAGAAACGGTGCGTCCTGGGCGATGTAGAGCACGGCGAGCGCGATCATCGTGACTGCCAGCGCGATCGCCGAGTAGACCGCCTTCGGTGCGGCGACCACGCCGAGGGCGCCGGCCACCGCCACCGCTGCGAGGACCCAGAACACGACGGCTTCGCCGGTGGTGGTGTTACCGGATTCGGTGATGGCCGCCAGGATCTCGGTGCTCACCGCACCTCCTCGGAAGGGCTGATGTTACCGAGGTAGTAGTCCTCGTCGGTGCTGCCCGGTGCCATCGGGTGAGGTGGCTGCTCCATGCCGGGCTGCAGTGGGGCCAGCAACTTGTCCTTGCCCAGGATCAGGTCGGCCCGGTTGTCGTCGGCCATCTCATAATCGGTGGTCATCGTCAGCGCCCGGGTGGGGCAGGCCTCGATGCACAACCCGCAGCCGATGCAGCGCAGGTAGTTGATCTGGTAGACGCGGCCGTAGCGCTCGCCGGGCGAAAACCGTTCATTCTCTGTGTTGTCGGCGCCTTCGACGAAGATCGCGTCGGCGGGGCAGGCCCAGGCGCACAGCTCGCAGCCGATGCATTTCTCCAGCCCGTCGGGATACCGGTTGAGCTGATGGCGGCCGTGGTACCGCGGCGCCACGGGGCCGGGTTTCTCCGGGTACTCCTCGGTGACCGGCTTCTTGAACATCGATCCGAACGTGACGCCGAAACCTGCGACGGCATCGAGGAACTTAGGCATCTGCGGGCTCCTTCGCCGGCATCGGCGGCACCGGGAAGGCGCCGTCGTCGACCGATCGGGCGGGTGGTGCGGGGGTCCTGCGTACGTTCCTGGCGCGCACGGCTCGCCAGCCGGCGAGCAGTAGAGCGATCGTCGCCACGATGCCCGCGCCGATCAGGGCGGTGGCCCAGGCCTGGTAGCCGGAGTCACGCAGCGTGCGGGTGGCCGCGACGATCATCGTCCACCCGAGCGCCACCGGGATGAGGATCTTCCAGCCCAGCGCCATGAACTGGTCGTAGCGCATCCGGGGCAGGGTGGCGCGCAACCACATGAACACGAACAGGAACAGCCACACCTTCGCGGTGAACCACAGCAGCGGCCACCAGCCGGTGTTGGCACCGTCGATGATGCTGATCGGCCACGGCGCGTGCCAGCCACCGAGGAACAGCGTGGTCGCCAGCGCCGACACCGTCGTCATGTTGACGTACTCGGCGAGCATGAACATCGCGAACTTCAACGACGAGTACTCGGTGTGGAACCCGCCGACGAGTTCACCTTCGGCTTCGGGCAGATCGAATGGTGCCCGGTTGGTTTCACCGACCATCGACGTCAGGTAGACCAGGAACGACGGCAACAGCAGGAAGATGAACCAGACGTCGTTCTGGGCCGCGACGATCCCCGAAGTCGACATGGTCCCGGCGTAGATGAACACCGTCACGAACGACAGCGCCATCGCGATCTCGTAGGAGACCACCTGCGCCGAGGACCTCAGCCCGCCCAGCAGAGGGTAGACCGAGCCCGACGCCCAGCCGGCCAGCACGATGCCGTACACCCCGATCGAGGTGACCGCGAGGATGTAGAGCACCGCCACGGGCAGGTCGGTGAGCTGCAGGGCGGTCCGGTGGCCGAACACCGACACCTCGCCGCCCATCGGGATGACGGCGAACGCCATGAACGCCGGTATCACCGCGATGACCGGCGCGGCCAGGTAGATCCCCTTGTCCACCCCCGCGGGGATCAGCCCCTCTTTGAGGGCGAGCTTGACACCGTCGGCCAGCGACTGCAGCAGCCCGCCCGGTCCGACCCGGTTGGGCCCGAGACGCAACTGCATGCGGCCCAGGATCTTTCGTTCGATCAGGATGGCCGAAAGCACAGTGAGCAGCAGGAAGACGAAGATGCCCAGGGACTTCGCCAGGATCAGCCACCAGGGATCGTGGCCGAACAGTGTCGGATCGGGATAGGTCACGCCGGACCCCTTTCGATCGACACAACCGCCCCCAGCGCTACCCCGAGGGTGTGGTGCACCGAGCTGCCGGCGGAGTTCAGCGGCAGCCACACCACGCGGTCGTCCATGTCGGTGATCTCCAGTGGAAGCGTGATGGCGCCGCGGTCGGTTCGCACCGTCACCGGTTCGCCGTCGGCGGCGCCGATCTCGGCGGCCGTCGCGGCCGACAGCCGCACCTGGGGCGCGCGGGCGGTACCGGCGAGGTGCGGTTCGCCGTCTTGAAGTCGCCCGGCGTCGAGCAGCATTCGCCATCCCGTCAGGACCGCCTGCCCGCTCACCGGATGCGGCGGCGCCACCCCGGACTGCGGCGGCTCGTGGCGGGCCCCCGCCCACAGCCCGAGCGCGGCGCGTTCGTCGGCGGCCGCGGTGACCGTCCGCAGGCCGAGGTCGACGCCGATCTCGTCGGCCAGGAAGGTCAGCACCCGCAGGTCCGGGACCGCGTTGGTGTGCAGCGACGGCTCGAAGGGCCGGATCCGTCCCTCCCAGTTGACGAACGAACCCGCCTTCTCCACCACCGGCGCGATCGGGAACACCACGTCGGCACGGGCGGTGACCGCACTCTCGCGCAGTTCCAGGCTCACGACGAACGGGGCCGCTTCGATCGCGGCCAGCGCGGCACCGGGATCGGGCAGGTCGTCGAGTTCGACACCACCGACCAGCAGAGCGCCCAGCTCACCTTGGCGTGCCGCGTGCAGGATCCCGGTGGTGTCGCGACCCGGCACGTTCGGCAGCTCGTCGACGTGCCAGGCGGTGGCCAGCTCTTCGCGGGCCGCCGCATCGGCCACCGGACGCCCGCCGGGCAGCAGGTTGGGCAATGCGCCGGCCTCCACC
>NZ_JBAUJB010000276.1:0-4454 GCF_049683355.1 Mycobacterium sp. | reverse complement strand
GGTCGCGGGCGCCGGCCGGGCGGGGGCGAGGGTCATCATGGTCGACGGCTAATCTACCGAAGGTGCCTGCGATGACGCCTGCCGAGATCAGCGCTGTTGATGCCGCCCACATCTGGCATCCCTACAGTCCAATCGGGGCCGACGCGCTGGCCCCGATGGTGGCGGTGGGTGCGCGCGGCGCCTGGCTGACCCTGATCCACCAGAACCGACCTGTCGAGGTGCTCGACGCGATGGCGTCGTGGTGGACCGCGGTGCACGGCCACGGTCATCCGGTTCTCGACGCCGCGATCAGCCGGCAACTCGCGACGATGAACCACGTGATGTTCGGCGGGCTCACCCACGAGCCGGCCGCCCGGCTGGCAGAGCTGCTGGTGGAGGTCACACCGCAGGGTCTGGAGACGGTGTTCTTCAGCGACTCCGGCTCGGTGTCGGTCGAGGTCGCGGTCAAGATGGCGCTGCAGTTCTGGCGCAGCACCGGCCGCGGGGACAAACGACGGCTGATGACGTGGCGCGGCGGCTATCACGGTGACACCTTCACACCGATGAGTGTGTGCGATCCGCAGGGCGGCATGCACGAACTGTGGACCGGGCAGAACTCGCTACTGGCAGACCAGGTGTTCGCCCCGCCGGTGCCGTCTGCCTACGACCCCGGTTACAGCGCCGCCTTTTCCCGGCAGCTCGCCGAACACGCCGACGAACTCGCGGCGGTCATCGTCGAACCGGTGGTGCAGGGCGCCGGCGGTATGCGATTCCACGACCCGCGCTATCTGGTCGACCTGCGACGGGCCTGCGACGAGCACGGCGTGCTGCTGATCTTCGACGAGATCGCCACCGGATTCGGCCGTACCGGGGTGATGTTCGCTGCCGACCACGCCGGCGTCAGCCCTGACATCATGTGCGTCGGCAAGGCTCTCACCGGCGGTTACCTGACCCTGGCCGCGACGCTGTGCACCCGGCTGGTCGCCGACACGATCAGCTCCAACCCGCCGGGGGCGCTGATGCACGGTCCCACGTTCATGGCCAACGCACTGGCGTGCGCGGTGAGTGTGGCCTCGGTGGAGTTGTTGATGTCCGGCGTCTGGCAGTCGCAGGTCCGCGCTATCGAGACCGGGCTGACCGACGGACTGTCCGAGGCGGCGACGCTCCCCAACGTCGTCGACGTGCGGGTCCTCGGCGCGATCGGGGTGCTCGAGCTGGACCGGTCGGTGGACCTGCGCATCGCCACCCCGGCCGCCATCGAGCACGGCGTGTGGCTGCGGCCGTTCCGAAACCTGATCTATGTGATGCCGCCGTATATCTGCAGCACCGCCGAGGTCGATCAGATCACCTCGGCGATGGTCGGTGTCGCGCGTGCTCTAACCTGAACGGTGTTCAATTGTCGGCTCGCCGACGTGTTCAATTTGTCGGCTCGCCGACGTGTTCAAGTCAGAGAGGAGCGCCTGTGACCCGCGTCGGTCTGTCCCCGCTGGCCTGGCTCGACGAGGTCGAGACGCGGCGCCGTGCGGCCGGGTTGCGACGCTCGCTGCGTGCCCGGCCTCCGGTCGGCGCCGAGCTGGATCTGGCCTCCAACGACTATCTGGGGCTCTCCCAGCACCCTCGGGTGCTCGACGGCGGCGTGGCCGCGCTGCGCACCTGGGGTGCCGGGTCGACCGGGTCCCGGCTGGTCACCGGCAACACCGAACTCCACGAGAGCTTCGAGAACGCGCTGGCGGAGTTCGTCGGCGCCGCCTCGGCCCTGGTGTTCTCCTCCGGGTACACCGCCAACCTCGGAGCGGTGGTGGGGTTGTCCGGGCCGGGGTCGCTGCTGGTGTCCGATGCGCTGTCCCACGCCTCCTTGGTCGACGCGTGCCGGTTGTCGCGGGCTCGGGTCGTGGTTACCCAGCACGCCGACGTGTCCGCGGTGGACGCCGCGTTGGCCGCACGCACCGAGGAGCGCGCGGTCGTGGTGACCGACTCGGTCTTCTCCGCCGACGGCGTGCTGGCGCCGCTGCGGGCGCTGCACGAGGTGTGCAGGCGACGCGGAGCGCTGCTGATCGTCGACGAAGCCCACGGCCTGGGGGTGCGCGGGGACGGTGGCCGTGGCCTGCTCCATGAGCAGGGCCTGGCCGGCGCACCGGACGTGGTGATGACGACGACGCTGTCCAAGGCCCTCGGCAGCCAGGGCGGCGTGGTGCTGGGTCCCGTGGCTGTTCGCGACCACCTGATCGATGCCGCTCGGCCGTTCATCTTCGACACCGGGCTGGCACCCGCGGCCGTCGGCGCCGCACACGCCGCGTTACAGGTGCTCGTCGACGAACCGTGGCGTGCGCAGCGGGTGCTCGACCAGGCCGCGGCCCTGGCGTCGATATGCGGTGTCGGCGAGGTTCCGTCCTCGGCCGTGGTGTCGGTGATCCTCGGCGAACCGGAGATCGCGCTGGCCGCCGCCGCCGCATGCCTGGAGCGCGGAGTGCGGGTCGGGTGCTTCCGGCCCCCCACGGTGCCCGCGGGCACCTCCCGGTTGCGGTTGACCGCGCGCGCCTCGCTGACCGACGACGAGATGGTGTTGGCGCGCGCCGTGCTCACCGACGTGTTGTCACCGGCGTGAGCGTCCTCGTCGTCACCGGAACCGGGACCGGCGTCGGCAAGACCATCGCCACCGCGGCTCTGGCCTGCCACGCCAGGTCCGCCGGGGTCGACGTCGCGGTGTGCAAGCCGGTGCAGACCGGAACCCAGGACGGCGACGATGATCTCGCCGAGGTGGCCCGGCTGTCCGGGGCGCTCGAATTGTATTCTCTGGCAAAGTTTCCCGAGCCGCTGGCGCCACAGGCAGCTGCTGCGCGGGTCGGCTCGGCACTACCGAGCAGAACGGCGCTCGTCGACATGGTCACCGCCGTCGACCGGCCCGGCAGGCTCACCCTCGTCGAAGGTGCCGGCGGTCTGCTGGTCCAGATCGGTGCCGACGGGGTGACGCTGCGCGATATCGCGGCCGATCTCGGCGCGCCGGTTCTGACGGTCGTCGCTCCGGGTCTCGGCACCCTCAATCACACGGCGCTGACGCTGGAGGCCCTGGCCGCCAGGCGGATCGCCGTCGCGGGTCTGGTGATCGGTGCGTGGCCGGCTGAGCCGGGCGTGGCCGAGGTCGGTAACCGGGACGCGCTGCCGCGGCTGGCGCCGGTGCGGGCGGTGCTGCCGGACGGCGCCGGGTCGTTGACGGCGCAGCGATTCGAGTCCGTCAGCGCGGCGGCGTTCGACCGATCCTGGGTCCGGAGCCTGGTCGGCTGATGGTGCACTCGGTGGAGATGTTGTTCGACGCCGAGACCGAGGCGGCAGTCGAGCGCATCTGGCACGACATGCTGGCGCTCGGCATTCGCAGCCAGGCCGCCCACCGGTCGCCCAGCAACCGCCCCCACATCACCGTCACCGTCGCCGAACAGATGGCCGACACCGTCGACGGCGCCCTGCGGCCGGCCCTGGCGCGGTTGCCGTTGGACTGCCGGATCGGGGCGCCGATGGTGTTCGGCGTCCGCTCGATCACGCTGGTCCGCCTGGTGGTGCCCTCCACCGAACTACTGGACCTGCAGGCGGACGTCCACCGGATCTGTCTGGCGCACATGCCGGACGGTCCTCTTACGCACACCGAACCGGGACAGTGGACACCACACGTCACGCTGGCGGGGCGGATGCCGCCCGATCAGTTGCCGCAGGCGTTGGCGTTACCGGTGGGCGCCGAGATCCGCGGTCGCATCACGGGGTTACGGCACTGGGACGGCAACACGAAGGTCGTGCACCCGATCGGCTGACCGGTCACACGTCGGCGCGGCTGTGTGCGGCGATCCCGTCGACGAGCAGGCTCAGGCCGAACGCGAACCGGGCGCTGGGGTTCTGGGTCCAGACGGTCGAGGAGACGTCGGCACCCGCTGCGTCCCACTGCATCCGGGACTGCTCGTCGGCGGTGAAGCCGAGCACGTAGTAGACGACGGAGCGGGCGGCCAGCTCCGCATTCGCCGCTGTCACACCGGCTTCGGCCGCGGCAGCGCCGAGCTCGGCGAGAACGTCGCCCATCACCTCCGACTGGCCGGCGGCGAAACTGGCCGACACCAGCTCGGCGGCGTCGGTGTGTGACAGCAACGCATCGCGGAGCCGGCCGCAGATGCCGACGATGCGGGCACTCCAGTCGCCCGGCTCCCCGCGCACCGGCTCCAGGATGCGGTCGGCGACCGCCCCGAGGAGCTGCTGCTTGTTGGCGAAGTGCCAATACAGTGCACCGGGGGTGACGGCCAGCTCGCGGGCCAGCCGCCGCATCGAAAGGTCGGCGATGCCGTAGTCGTCCAGCAGCGCCGTCGCCGCGTCGACCACGTCACGTTTGTGGAGCTGCACACCGGTACCCTAACCTGAACGGTGTTCAAGTGGGCGACAGATAGGGCTGGCGAGTGAGCGACATTCTGGCAGTGGCACGCGAGCAGGTGCTGGAACGG
>NZ_JBAUJB010000275.1:0-13467 GCF_049683355.1 Mycobacterium sp. | reverse complement strand
CGCTGACACCGACCCCGGCGCGGGATTCCAGATCCTGCAGCGTGGTGCGGATGATCACCGCCACCGGTAACCCGTTGAGGGTGCCGAGTTCCCCGCTCATCAACGCGATCCGCCCCACCACCACCAGTGCGTCGTGCTGGCGCTGGGCCAGGCTGCGGTGATCGTTGTCGATCTGAGCTTGCGACGGCGTACCCGAAGTGCACGGTTCAGGGTCATCAGGGTTGCACATCCCCGGCGCGGCGTACTTCGCGAAAATCGCCTCCCACACCACCGCAGCTTCAGGGCTCAACTCCCCGGTCAGCGGGGTCATCGCATCACCGCGCTGTTTACCCAACCTGACCGCGCGTTTGCGGGCTCGCTCGGCGTCATCGGGGACCGGGCCGTCCTGATCGAGCAGGAACAACCGCAAGGCGGCGGTGTCCTTGAGAGCCTTGGGTCCCACCCCGACGGCGACGCGGACCAGGTCGACTTCGAACTGCTCGCGGGTGGTCGTGTCGACCCACGCGGGTAGGGCCTTGATAGCGTCTCGGAGCACTTTGACGTGTTCGCGGTTGATCAGCCCGCCGATCTGCGCGGCGGCTACTGCGGGCAGCAACGGGGGTAGAGGTTCGCCGGTCAGTGCCTGTCGCGGCCCGATCTCGGCTGCTTCGTTGAGCCGACGGCGGGCCTCGCCAGTGGTGATGCGCCAGCGGAGCGCCAGGACGTCCTTCCAAGACTTGGCGCCCAGTTCTTGGGGTGTGGCCTCAGTCTGCAACCTGGACAGCGCGCGGTGTGACTGCGTGGGCAGCTGACACGTCAAGACTTCGAGTCCGTCCATGAACTCCAGCAGCCCCGCCGCTGGCAGGGTTTCGAGATCGCAGTCGGCGACCGCGTCGTAGGCATCCAGCAATGCAGTCATTGCTTCCTGCGCGACCGTCCTCGACATGATTCGAACATACAGTCGAACACCGACAAACCACCGCGGGATGTGGCACCGCGTGAAATCTGAGGCACGAGTGACACACGGGCCCAGGATCGTGGGTCAACCGGCAGCGGGTCTTCAGCACCACGGTCGACCGGTACTGCGGGCCGCGGGTCGTTCCGCTCACGCTTGAGGAGTCGACAATGGAGTTTCGGTCAGGTCACGCCGGGATATCTTGCCGGTGGCGGTGAGCGGCAGCGACGGTCGCAGGTGGATGCGAGCGGGGATTTTGTAATCGGCGATGCGCTCACGTAAGAAGGCGACCAGCTCACCGACTGTCAGAATCGTATTCGGCTGCGCCACCACGAACGCGACCGGCACCTCACCCTCCTCCAGGTCGGGGACGCCGACGACCGCCGCGATCTCCACACCTGGATGCTGCTCCAACGTCGCCTCGACCTCACCCAGGGTTATCTT
Organism: Mycobacterium sp.; assembly: GCF_049683355.1. GTDB lineage: Bacteria > Actinomycetota > Actinomycetes > Mycobacteriales > Mycobacteriaceae > Mycobacterium. The sequence continues at coordinate 12,089 of NZ_JBAUJB010000275.1, read as the reverse complement.
CGACGTTCGCCGGACGATGATGTCTTTGATGCGGCCGGTGAACCACCAGACGCCGTCGGTGTCCTGATGGGCGAGATCGCCGGTGTGGAACCACCCATCTACCAACATCGCAGCCGTCAGTTCGTCGTCCTGCCAATACCGCTGCATCACCATCGGTCCCGAAACCAGTAGCTCACCGGTCGCGTCGTCGACGCGTAGTCGCACACCCCGAACCGGTCGTCCAATGCACCCGTCGCGGTCTGAACGGGCCTCACGCTGAACCGTAAGCCAGATCGCTTCGGTCATTCCGTATCCGACGCAGATCGGCAGTCCGGTGACTCGGACGAACTCCCGCTGCACAGAAGCCGGTACCGTGTCGCCGCCGGTGTACACGCCACGCAGCGAGGTGAACCAATCTTGTGAAATTCCCGGTTGCCGCAGCAATTGGGCCAACACGTCGACGTGCGTTGAAATCAACGTCGGTCGATACGTCGCGAGCGGCCGGACATAAGTGGCGGTGTCGAAGCCGTCGTAGAGAACGACGGTGCCGCCCGCGAGCAATGTGGTGAAAGTGGCGATGAACCCGCTGACGTGCACCAGCGGCTCGAAGACCAGAAAGACGTCGGTCGGTCGGACGTCGCCGAACGCCTCCGACGTGCTGGTCAGCATCGCTAGCGCGGAGGCGTGGCTGTGCACGACGCCCTTGGGCTGGCCCATCGATCCTGACGTGAAGAAAATAACCGCCGCGGCATCGCGCGGTATGTCCCGCAATTCGCCGGACTCCGCACGTTCCGCGCCGGCGAGCACCGCGGTGTACTTCTCGCCGCCGAGGCCGGCGCAATCGTATTCGCATTCGCATTCACATTCGCCGACGATGATGAGCCGGACATCCGCCAGAAGAGATCTGTCGACCTGGGCCAGCATCGCGAGTCGATTCGCGTGTGCGATGAGCCAGCGGGGCCGCGAGCGGCGCAGCGCGCGTTCGACTTCGGGCGGCGCGTAGCGCGCTTTCAACGGGGTTGCGACCGCGCCCGCGGCAAAACACGCGAGGTAGGCGGTTACCAGTTCGGGGCTGTTCGGCAACATCAGGACGACCCGCTCGCTTTCGAGGTGATCCGCGCGCATCGCCCCGGCGAGCGCCTCTGAAGCAGCGCGCAGCGCTTTGTACGACAGGCGCCGACCCTCGTGCACCAGCGCGCTCGCATCACCGCGACTGACGTCGGTTGAGGCCATTCGGCTGAGCGTCGTCACGGCATCAATTGTGGCCGAATCGATCGAGAAATCTCCCGAGTTGCCTGACGCCTGGGTCGGCAGGTGTCAGCAAGCCGTAGTCGCCTCGACGAACCGCTCCTCACGCTCGCCCATCGTGGCGGCGATGATCGCTGCGGCAGCAGAGAACACCGCACAGGCAGCCGCCACCACCACGAATCCGCTGACGAACTCACCGGACGAAAGATGGCTGCCGGCAGCGGCGAACAGAGCGACGAGCACCGCAATGCCGAGCACACCACCGACCTCTTGACTGACGCCGTTGACGCCGGAGGCTCTACCGATGTCACCGGGCGGCACCGCGCCCAACATCGCGCTCTGGACCACCGGTATCGCCATCGACGTGCCGATTCCCTCCACGAGCAGCGGCAGCAGCAACGCGGCGTAGGCGGTCTCGGGAGTGGCTACCAAGGACAGCCATCCGAGTCCGACGGCCTTCAAGGCCAGACCGAGCACCAGGACGGGCCGGTTGCCGAAGCGGTCGGCCATCGCACCGGCCAATGGAGCCACCACCAACAGCGTGGCGGTCCACGGAATCAGCCGGAGCCCGGACTCGAGTGCGGTGTATCCGCGTCCGATCTGCAGGTACTGCGACAGAAAGAACACGGTGCCGTACAGCGCTGCGTACAGAAGCAAACTGACGACCGCAGACGCGGAGAACGTACGCCGACGGAACAGTCGAAGCGGCAGCATCGGTGCGGCGGTACGGCCTTCCCAGCCGATGAAAAGGCCCAGCAGAGCAACACCGGACGCCAGCGGTACCACGACTTCGGCACTGGCCCAACCTGATTCATTGCCCGTCACCAACGCCCAGACCACGCCGAGGCAGCCGCCGGTGACCAGGACGATGCCACCCAGGTCGAGCGCGGTGTCCGGGCCCCGGCTGTCGACCAGTCTCCTGGTCAATGGAATCAACATCACAGCGATCGGCACGTTGATCCAGAAGATCCACTCCCAGCCGACGAAGTAGGCCACGATGCCGCCGACCGGCGGCCCGGCGATGGTCGCCAGTCCGGTCAGCCCCTCGAACAGGCCCAGTGCCCGGCCCCGTCGGTCATCAGTCATCTCGCTGCTCAGCAGCGCCACCGCCAGCGGCATGACGACCGCCGCACCAGCCCCCTGGGCAACCCGCGCCGCGATCAGGAACTCGATCCCGGACGACAACGCGCACGCGGCGGACGCGGAGGCGAACAGCGCCAAGCCGGCGACGAACACCCGGCGACGCCCGAATCGGTCGCCCAACGCGGCGCCGACCGGCAACAGGACCGCGAAGGCGAGGCCGTAACCGGTGACGGCCCACTGCACAAGTCCGAGCGATGCGTCGAGTTCGTTCTTGATCGTCGGAAGCGCGGTGGAGACCACCAGCAAGTCGAGGGCCACCATGAACGAGGCCACCGATGTCAGTCCGATCACCCAGCGTTGGTGGACGGTGAATGACGCCACAACAAGCTCCTTTTCCAGCGCAGCGCGCCTCGACGGTTTCACTTGTTATGACCGTGGGAGGCTCGCCGACTCATCAGGCCGGCACGAGCGCCTGCTAGCCGTTCAGTGCTGTCGGCAACCCGAATCGGGCCATCAGTGCACCGTCGACGAACGACGTCACCGCGGTGATGCGACCGTCGTCAACTGTGAGCACGTCGAGCACCTGGGCGAGGAAGCAGCACTCTTCGGGGGACCACAGGTAACAACCCACCGCGGGTTGGCCGTTGGCCACCGTCACCAGGTGGCGCCATTTATGGCGCATCGGCCCGTCGGCGAGAAAGTCGGCGACCGCATCTTTTCCGCGGAACCATGAGCCCATCGGGGGCATCGACCAGGTGACGTCGTCGGTCAGCAGGCCAACCAATGCTGCGAGATCGGCCCGTTCCATGGCGTCGACATAGGCGTCGACCACCTGCACCACCCGCTTGTCCTCCAGTGCCGGTCGTGATGCGGTGCCGCCACCTCCGATACGTTCGCCGACCATCCGACGGGCGCGCTGCAGCGCACTGTTGACTGCAGCGACCGAGGTGTCCATCAGGTCGGCGACCTCGCGCGCCGAATAGCCCACGACCTCGCGGAGCAGCAGCGCCGCGCGTTCATTGCCGGGCAGGTGCTGGAGCGCGGCGACGAAGGCCAGCGTCAGGTGCTCTCGCCGTTCGGCGCGCTCGTGCGGATCGGAACGGTTGTCGAGCACCAGCGACACAGTGTCCGGATACGGCTCCAGCCAGGCTGTTTCGGTCACCGGGGCCGACGACAGGTCCATCGGCAGCACCCGCCTGCCCCGCTGCTCGATCATGGTCAGACAGACATTCGTTGCGATGCGGTAGAGCCATCCACGGACCGTGCCGCGTCCGTGAAACCACCCAGACCGCGCCAGGCCCGTAACCAGACGTCCTGCAGGGCTTCGTCGGCGTCGTGTACCGAGCCCAGCATCCGGTAGCAGTGGGTATGCAACTCCACTGCGTAGCGGCCGGTCAGTTCCGCGAATGCCTGTTCGTCACCGCTTTGTGCCGCCATCAGCGAAGCGGCGTGTTTGTCATAGGTCATGATGTGGTGACTGTCGTGACCTGCTCAACTCATCGCGGACAGCGCTGCGGACCGGCTGATCACTCCCACTCGATGGTGCCCGGCGGCTTGCTGGTGACATCCAGCACCACGCGGTTCACCTCAGGGACCTCGTTGGTGATCCGCGTCGAAATCCGTTCCAGCACTTCGTAAGGCACCCGAGTCCAGTCCGCGGTCATGGCGTCCTCGCTGGAGACCGGACGCAGCACGATGGGATGCCCGTAGGTGCGGCCGTCACCCTGCACACCCACCGAACGGACATCGGCCAGGAGCACCACCGGGCACTGCCAGATCTGATGGTCCAACCCGGCCGACGTCAGTTCCTCGCGGGTGATGGCATCGGCACGGCGCAGCGTGTCGAGGCGTCCCGCAGTGACCTCGCCGACGATCCGGATGCCCAGACCGGGGCCGGGAAACGGTTGGCGGGCAACGATTTCCTCCGGTAGACCGAGTTCCCGCCCGACGGCGCGCACCTCGTCTTTGAACAGCAGCCGCAACGGCTCGACGAGCGTGAACTTCAGGTCGCCGGGCAACCCGCCGACGTTGTGGTGGCTCTTGATGTTGGCGGTTCCCGATCCACCGCCGGACTCCACCACGTCGGGGTACAGCGTGCCCTGAACCAGGAACTCGACATCACCGTCCGCCGCCCCCAGCGCGTCACGCACCGCACCTTCGAAGGCTCTGATGAACTCGCGGCCGATGATCTTGCGTTTGCCCTCGGGATTGGTGACCCCGGACAGTGCCTCGAGGAACCGGTCGGCGACGTCGACGGTCACCAGGTTGGCGCCCGTGGCGGCGACGAAGTCGCGTTGCACCTGCCCCCGCTCGCCGGCGCGAAGCAGCCCGTGGTCGACGAACACGCAGGTCAGCTGATCGCCGACGGCGCGCTGCACCAGGGCGGCCGCGACCGCCGAGTCGACACCGCCGGAGAGCCCGCAGATCGCGCGTCCGTCACCGATCTGCGCGCGCACCTGTTCGACGAGCGCGTCGGCGATGTTGGCCGCGGTCCAGGTGGCGTCGATACCGGCGAACTCGTGCAGGAACCGGCTCAGCACCTGCTGACCGTGCGGGGTGTGCATCACCTCGGGGTGGTATTGCACCCCGGCCAGCCGACGGCCCGGGTTCTCGAACGCCGCCACCGGCGCCCCGGAGCTGGTGGCAACGACCTCGAAGCCTTCCGGGGCCTCGGTCACCGCGTCGCCGTGGCTCATCCACACCGGCTGGGTGTTCGGCAGGTCCGAATGCAATTGCCCGCCAGTGACTTTGAGCTCGGTGCGGCCATACTCGCTGGTGCCGGTGCGGGCCACCGTGCCTCCCAGCGCCTGCGCCATGGCCTGGAAGCCGTAACAGATGCCGAAGACCGGGACGTCCAGGTCGAACAACCCGGGGTCCAGTTGCGGGGCGCCCTCGGCGTAGACGCTGGCCGGGCCGCCGGACAGCACGACCGCGCGGGGATTGCGCTCCTTGATCTCCTCGACGCTGGCGGTGTGCGGGATGACCTCGGAGTACACCCGCGCCTCGCGGACCCGGCGCGCGATCAACTGGGCGTATTGCGCGCCGAAGTCGACGACCAGCACGGGACGGGGAGCTGCAGAATCCACCGGGTCAGTCTAATGGGGTCACCCGGCCCCGCTGGCGACGAGCGGCTCCAAGACCAGGTCGGGGTGGTTACGCAATATCATCTCCATGCGCCACTTGTCGCTGAACAGCGCCAGCAACGCTCCGTCGGTGCGATGGAGAACCTCCGCACCGGACTGGGAATCCACGATGCCCGTGTCGTCCGGGCGGATTCGACGCACCATGGAGTAGTTGAGATGCTCCAGCGCGACGGGAGTGTTCAACTCACCCGCCATCCGGTGGCTGGCGACCTCGAACTGCATGGGCCCCACCGCGGCGAGCACCGGGGCCTGGTCGCCACGCAGGTCCGAACGCAGCACCTGGACGACACCTTCCTGTTCGAGCTGGGTGATCCCGCGCCGAAAAGCCTTGTGCTTGCTGGGGTCAGCGGCCCGACAGACGGCGAAGTACTCGGGAGTGAACTGCGGAATCGGGGGGACTCCACGTGATCGCCGCGATACAGCGTGTCGCCGACGCGCAGTGCGGTCGCGTTGACCAAGCCGATGACATCGCCGGGCCAGGCGGTGTCGATGGTGGCACGCTGCTGGCCGAACACCGACTGCGCATACTTGGTGGCGAACGGCTTGCCGGTGCTCGCATGGGTGACGATGTCGCCCCGGTGGAACACACCCGAGCACACCCGGGCGTACGCAAGGCGGTCACGGTGAGCGCTGTCCATACCCGCCTGAACCTTGAACACGAACGCATTGAAGTCGGCGTCGACCGCGCGCCTGTTGCCAACGACGTCCACCGTGCCGTCGGGCGACGGCGCGTGCTGCACCAAGGTGTCGAGCAGTTGGCTGACACCGAAGTTGAGCACCGCTGACGTGAACAGCACCGGGGTGCTGCCACCCGACAGGAAGGTCTCCGGGTCGAAGTCGGCGCCATCGGCAGACAGCAACTCGGACTCCTCCACTGCGTGCTGCCAGTCCAGACCGGCCACCTGCTCTGCCCGCGCCGAAGCGAGATGCTCCTCGGGAGCAATGGTCGCCCCACCCGCGGTGCGGGTGAACCGGATGAACCCGCCACTGCGACGGTCGAGCACGCCGTGGAAGTCTCCGGCGATCCCGACCGGCCAGATCAACGGTGTGGGCCGCAACCCGATACGGGCCTCGATCTCGTCGAGAAGTTCCAGCGCATCACGACCCGGCCGGTCCCACTTGTTGATCACGGTGATGATCGGGATCCCACGTTGCCGACACACCTGGAACAGCTTGAGAGTTTGCGGTTCCAGACCTTTGGCTGCGTCGATGAGCATGACGGCACAGTCGACAGCGGTGAGCACCCGGTAGGTGTCCTCGGAGAAATCCGCGTGACCGGGCGTGTCGAGGAGGTTGATCACACAGTCGTGCCCATTCGACCGGTAGGCGAACTGCAGCGCTGTCGACGTGATGGAAATGCCCCGCGCCTTTTCCATGTCCATCCAGTCGGAGACGGTGGAGCGTCGTCCTGCCTTGCCGTGGATCGCTCCCGCCTCGGCGATCACCCGGGCGTGCAATGCAAGCGCCTCGGTCAGCGTGGACTTGCCGGCGTCGGGATGGCTGATCACGGCGAAAGTGCGTCTGCGTTGCGCTTCGAGGCACACCTGTGACAGCGGCGCGTGCACAGGGGCGGCGGGTTCGAAGGTCATAAATGTCGCATCGCCAATCTCGAAGGAACCCCCAGAAGAACATACTCTTACGTGATAGTAGTTTAGGGCTGACGCGGCGCAGGCGCCAACACCGCAAACACCGCAACCACCAGCGGCAATGGTGCCAAGATCAACAGCGTCGTCGCGTAGCTACCCACGATGTCATGACCGAGCGCGACCGCCAGCGGCCCGAACGCCGTGGAACCGACACCGATGGTGGCCGCGATGCCCCGTATTGCGCCGATGTGCGCGACACCGAAGTAGTGCGCATAGGCCGCCGCCTCGATCGACCGCATCGCTCCGCCGGACAAGCCCAATATCAAGCCGTAGCCCAGCGCTGCGAAACCCGGACTCACCACCATCGCGATCACCATCGCCGCCGAAAGCGCCACCATGGCGAACGCGATCCCGAAGCGCGGGGCGATGACATCGGCCGACGCACCGATCACCAGGGTGCCGATCAGAGCCGCCGCAGTCTGTGGGATGAAGTTCGCCGCCGCCTCGGTGGCGGACAAACCGCGTTCCCCGAGCAGCGCAATCTGATGAAAGTTCAGTCCGGTGGTCAGCATTCCCGAGGCCGCCAGGCCGGCAGCGATCGCCCAGAACATCGCCGTACGGGTGGCCTGCCGCACCGTCCACTCAACCGGCCGCGCGGCGGTGACCGGCCCCTCGGAAGAGAGCGGTATTTCCACACGCGCGAGAGCCGGTCGAGGCAGTCGGCGTAACGCCACGACGCCGATGGGGACGACAACGCACCACACGGCCAAACCCTCGATGATCCAGACAGTCTGGATTCCGTACTGCGCCACCAGGCGCTCCAACAGCAGCGGCGCCATCGACACCCCGGCCGAGCCGACGCCGGCGGTGATACCGATCATCAGTCCCCGCCGCTGCGTCGCATGTACCGCGACCAAGGTGGTTGCCACCAGTCCGAGCGCCCCCTGGCCGCACATCCGGATGCCCACGAAGCCGGCGGTGAGGCTGAACACGGATGTGGCGAAGCCGATTCCGATCAGGACAGCGCCGAACAACAGCCCGACGCCGATCATCATCGGCCTGACCCCGTAGCGGTCGAGAGCGCGGCCCACCCACGGCATGGCCGCTGCGCCGAGCAGCGTGCCGATGAGATAACTCGTCGACAACTGGGTGCGACTGATGCCGAGCGATTCGATCAGCGGGTCGGTGAAAATCGACACGGCCGCCGTCTGACCGGGGGCCGTCATCACCGCCGCCACGCTCGCCCACCCGACGATCGCGAATTGGCCCGGCCGCCGCGCTACGTCATCCGCGGTCGCATACGGGGAAGTCAGGGGCGGGTCAGCGCCGGCCCGCGCGGGCCTCGACTCGAGTCCGCTCCCGTAGCAAGTCGGCGAGCTCCTCGGCGTACGCGAGCTGCTGACGCAGCCGCTCAGCGCTCTCGTCGGTCTTGATACAGAATTCGCGTAGCCGCTGGACGGCATCTGTGCGCTCGGCCGCCGGCGATTTCGTGTCGTCCAACACATCCAGCGTGGCCAGCAGGTCTTTCATCTCAGCCAGCGTGAATCCGAGTGGCTTCATCCGCCGTACGACCAACAGCCGGTCGACGTCGGCCTCGGAATACAGGCGGAAGCCTCCCGAACTGCGGACCGAGGGCGTCACCAGGCCGACGTCGTCGTAGTGGCGCACCGTGCGGATCGAGAGCTCAGTGCGCGCCGCGACCTGTCCGATCTGCATGTGCACACCCTGGGACTCACTCACCGTGAATCACCTCCTGCCCGCCGCCGTGAAGCACCTACCCTAACGTGTGGGGAGATCCCCCGGCAGAACACTGTGCTGCCCACGAAACCCTCAGCCATCACCGCGATCCGTCCGAATTTCTACTCTGACGTTACAGTAGTTTTGTACGCCAGCAGAACCGGAGATGGCTTTGACGACCTCATACCCCCGCGACGAAGAGCAAGAGCGCCAGTACTTGGCCAAGACGATCGACCTTCTGTCATCCGAGCTCGAGAACCTCACCGACTCCATCGGCAAGTCCGCCAAGTCCATCCAGGAGCGCAAGGAGCACCTGTGGGAGAACCGGCGGGACATGGATTTTGCCGAGAAGGCGGACTACCGAACTGCTGTCAACCTGTCCGTCGCACTCGGGGAGCGCGCGGTCCTGACCCGGGAACGGGTCAGGCGTCTCCTGCAGACCCCCTACTTCGGACGCGTCGACTTCTGGCCCACGGGTGAGCCGCATGCCTATGCGCACTACATCGGCGTGCACAACTTCTTCGATCCGGAGACGCGGGAGATCCGCATCCACGACTGGCGGGCCCCCGTGTCCAGTCTGTTCTACGACTTCGAGTCGGGCGAAGCGTCTTTCGAGACGCCCGGCGGCACCGCCCAGGGTGAGATCACCGGCAAGCGCCAGTACAAGATCCAGGACGGGCACCTGGACTTCATGTTCGAAACCACGCTGAACATCGGTGACGACGTGCTGCAGCGGGAACTGAGCCAATCCGCCGATGACAAGATGAAGAACATCGTCGCGACCATCCAGCGCGAGCAGAATGCGGTGATTCGCAACGAGACCGCGTCGGTGCTGCTGCTGCAGGGGGTGGCGGGTTCAGGGAAGACGTCGATCGCGCTGCACCGGGTGGCATTCCTGCTGTACCGGTTCAAGGACACCCTTTCGTCGGACGACGTGATGATCCTGTCTCCCAACAAGGTCTTCGGTGACTACATCGCCGAAGTGCTGCCGGAGTTGGGTGAGGAACAGGTCGCTGAGATCGACTTCGGCCGGATCGCTGATCGGTTCCTCGCCAAAGTCACCGATTACGAGACGTTCAGCGACCAGGTGATCAAGCTCCTCGAACGTATTGATGATGCTTCGGCAGTGCGGATGCGCTACAAGGCCACAGCGGAATTCGTCACTCGTCTAGATGACTGGATCGATTCGCGTTCAGCAGGGTTTGTCGCCGATGAAATCGCCCAGAAGCACAAGCGGCTTTCGGCTCAATGGGTGGCGGACACCTTCGACGAGTGGGCGGCGATGCCTATCTTCGCGCGGCTCGACCGTGTGGCGAATACGGCTGTGCACCTTCTCAAGAACGAGGTGATGGACCGGGGCGGCAAGTGGTCCGGCGCCGATACCGCCGGCGTCCGCAAGCAGGTGCGGGCGATGTTCCCGTATAAGGATGCGTTCGCCATCTACAAGGGGTTCTACGAGGATCCCGCGCGGCGCAAATTGTTCAAACCACTGGCCCGCAAGAAGATCGAATACTCGGACGCCTTTCCGTTGATCTACACCATGATCACCACCGACCGCCTCGAGAACTACGGCCACATCCGCCATCTCGTCGTGGACGAGATGCAGGATTACACCCCCATCCAGTACGCGGTCCTGCGTCAGCTGTTTTCCTGCAAGATGACGATCCTGGGCGACTCGAACCAGTCGGTGAACCCGTTCAGCTCGTCGTCACTGTCCACGATCCGCGACATCTTCCCGGAGGCCGACTGCCTGGAGTTGTGCAAGAGCTACCGGTCCACCGCCGAGATCACCGACTTCGCCCAGCACATCTCGAGAAACGACAAGCTCGTGCCGATTGCCCGCCATGGCCTGCCCCCTCGGGTGATCGCCTGTGCGGATTCACGGGATCAGCTGGCCCGAGTACTGAGCATCATCGAGGATCACCGGCGCGGCGAACACCGTTCACTGGGCATCATCTGTAAGACCGTCGACCAAGCCCACGAGCTGTACCAGGAGCTGTCCTCCGCCGGAATGGAGCTGACCCTGCTGGACTATGACAGCACCGCGTTCGCCGGTGGCATCGTCGTCACCACAGCCCACATATCCAAGGGTCTGGAATTCGACACGGTGGTCGTCCCACACGTCGACGACACGAACTACGCCACCGAGATGGACAAATGCATGCTCTACATCGCGTGCACCAGAGCCATGCACGAACTCCACCTCACCCATACCGGGCCGCTCTCCCGAATGCTGGCCTTTGCCGATGAGGCCGACGAATCGAGAATCGCCCGCGCGGGATCGCTATCGTTGCATCGATGAGCGCACGGTTCGAGGAATTGGGCTGGCAACAAACGCCGATCGGGGTGATCTCCCTGCGGCGCCGCTTCGATCTGACCGCGGGCACCGACGTGTACGAGGTCAAGCTGGGCGACGAGTACCTCATGTCAAGCCTGTTCACCGCCGCCGAACGCGAGCTGGCCCGGCTCGGTTTGGCGCGAACACCGGGCGCGAATCTGGACGTGGTCGTCGGCGGCCTTGGGCTCGGCTACACCGCCCAAGAAGCACTGAACTGCAATCGAATCCGATCGTTGACGATCATCGAGTACTCCGAAGCGGTCATCGACTGGCATAACCGCGATCTGCTTCCCGACACGACCGGATTGGCCACCGACAGTCGAGTCACTTTGGCGCGTGGGGATTTTTTCGCCGCCGCGACGGATGTGACGGGATTCGATCCCGAAAAACCGGGGCGAACCTACGACGCGATCCTGCTCGACATCGATCATTCACCCCGCCACGTGCTCAATCAGCCCCATGCGGACTTCTACAGCTGTTACGGACTGCGTGCCGCATCAGCTCGCCTCGTTCCGGGGGGCACTTTCGCCATGTGGTCCGACGATGCACCGGACGACGATTTCTGTTCGCTCCTCGAAGCCGTCTTCACCGACGTCGAGGCCCAGCAAGTCTGGTTCGACAACCCCATCACCCGAGGGCGATCGGCCAACACCGTTTATCTCGCAACACGGCCATGACGGCCCTCGCCGCAGCAGCCCGCCGAGTTTTCTCAATACTCTCTCCTTACGTTAGAGTAGAGAAACGCGGTCGCGACGCCGTGGAGACATGCGCCAACGGGTAGGAGGATCGATGACCCTCAAGACGATCTCGTCGATCACGCGCTACAACAACGCGTTTCCCGAGGCTCTGATGCCCTCGAACATGCGCGAACTGGAGTCGATGCGCCGGTTCAACGCGGCCGGCATCGGCCTCGAGGACGATGTGACCGGTTCAGGTGGCTTGCTCGCCATCGACTTCCTTCCCGGTGGCGCGCCA
>NZ_JBAUJB010000274.1:0-8832 GCF_049683355.1 Mycobacterium sp. | reverse complement strand
GCCGCGCTCTTGGCATGGCGAGGACCTGTCGGAGCGGCGGCGGCCACGGTCGCGTCGGCGTCGGCGGCGCCGACCCCGGTCCGGTTGCCCAGTGCCCGGGCGAGATCCACACAACGCTCGAAGCGGTCGGCAGGCGATTTCGCCAATGCCTTCTCGAAAACGCCTCCCAGGAAAGACAGTTCGGGTCTGGACACCCCGATCTGAGGCGGCTTGGCGGTCAGATGCCGGCTGATGACGATCGCCGGGTTCGAGTGCTGGAATGGTGGAGATCCGGTCAGCAGCTGGTACGCCGTGGCCGCCAGCGCGTACTGGTCGGCGCGGCCGTCGATCCGTTCGTCCGCGGTGAGCTGCTCCGGCGCCGAGTACGCGACGGTCCCCACGGTCATGTTGGTGCCGGTGAGGTTGCTGATCTCACCGACCCTGCGGGCGATCCCGAAGTCCGCCAACATGATCCGCTCATCGGCGGTCTCGGGCTCGGCGATCAGGATGTTGGCCGGTTTCACGTCGCGGTGCAGCAGGCCACGCTGGTGGGCGTAGTCGAGCGCCTCCCCCACCGCGGTCACGATGCGCACCACCAGATCCGGCGGCATGCCCCGCGGGTACCGCTCGGTGAGCAGGCGCGCGGCGTCGGTGCCCTCGACATGGTCCATCGAGATCCACAGCCGGCCCTCATGGTCACCGCGGTCGTGCACCGCGACGATGTGCGGGTGCCACAGCGTGGCCGCGATGTCGGCCTCCCGGTTGAACCGCTCCCGGTACTCGCTGTCGGCACAGACCGTCGCCGACAACACCTTCAGCGCATCATGGCGTGGCAGCCTCGGGTGCTCGGCCAGGTACACCTCGCCCATGCCCCCGGAGCCCAGCATCCGCAGGATCGTGTAACCCGCGATCACCTCGCCGTCGGTCAGCATGGGCGAACGCCGGCCTGATCACCGATCACGCGCATCCTCAGTGCGGCGCCCCGAGATACGGGACCTCGGGCAGTATGTCGGTGTGCGGGCTCAGCCCCGGCGACGGCCCGGCCTTCTTGGTGAGGAACGCGATGCGGTACCCGGCGACGTCGTCGGTCAGGGTTCTGCCGTTCGGGTACTTCGCCGGCTGCGACGGGTTGTAGGTGAGGACGTCGGGCAGCGTGCCCTCGGCGTTTATCGCCGAGATCGCCTCGTCCCGGGTGTAACCGCCAGTGCGGGCCATCAACTCGATGAGATGCCCGATCCAGCGTTCCCTGTCCCGGTTGGGCTCACCTGCGTTGTACTCGTCTCTGGTGTCCGCGGTGGTGATCAGGTTGCCGATCCACGGATGGCCGATCCGGTCCGCGTGCACCCACTCGTCGTCGGAGAGCAGGCTGCAGCGCGCCCAGATCCGGACGTCGGGATCGGCGCTCAGGTAGCTGTTGGGCAGCTCGATCATCATCGCGATGACGTTGGCCTGCGCGCGGGAATCCCGGCCGCTGCCGTCGAGGTCGACGAATGCCGGGTCACTGCGCGCGCCCGCGAAGAAGGTGAACCCACCCGATTCGACGGTCCTGGGCGGTGTCGCGTCGAACGACACCTCGACGTCGCCGAAGATCCTGGATCCGACCGCGGCGATCGCCGAGGCCTGGTTGCCGACGGCGAGGTAGACGTCCACCGTCTGACGACCCTCCACCGGAGCGGAGAACACGAAGCTGAACGCGATGTCGTTGCGCAGGTCGCCGTTGTGGTCGATGGCCAGCCGGTAGACCGCGCCCGGGTGCAACGCCTCGCCCTCGGGATTGGCTGTCAGGATGAGCACGGTGCGGGACGGGTCGGCCGGCGACTGGAACACGTACAGGTCCAGCAGGTCCAGCCGAGGATCGTCCATCGGGGCGCCGGGGCTCAGGCCCGGAATGTGATTCACAGCTCCATCCAACCGCACCCGATCCTCAGATCGGGGTCAGGCCGTGCTTTCGCTGCACCCGGTTGATCTGCTTGTCACGAAGCAGGTGCATGGATTTACGGAGCAGCAGCCGGGTCTGGTGCGGCTCGATGACACCGTCGATGAAACCACGCTCGGCAGCCACCCACGGCACCGCCATGGTGGCGTTGTAGCCCTCGATGAAGTCGGCCTTGATCTTCTGCACCTCGGGGGCGGTCGGGTCAGGGAACCGCTTCACCAGCAGCTGCGCGGCGCCCTCGGCGCCGATCACCGCGATGCGCGCCGTCGGCCAGGCGAAGTTCAGGTCGGCGGTCAGCTGCTTGGAACCCATCACCGCGTAGGCGCCGCCATAGGACTTGCGCACGGTGATGGTGACCTTCGGGACGTCGGCCTCCACCACGGCGTTGAGGAACCGGCCGCCGCGCTTGATGATGCCGCCCTTCTCCTGTTCGACGCCGGGCATGAAGCCGGGGGTGTCCACGACGAACACCAGGGGCGTATTGAACGAGTCGCAGAACCGGACGAACCGGGTGGCCTTGTCGGACGCCTCGTTGTCGATCGCACCCGACATGTACATCGGCTGGTTGGCGATCACCCCGACGGGGCGCCCGTCCACCCGGGCGAACGCGGTGATGATCGCCGGGCCCGACTGCTCCCCGACCGAGAACACGTCACCGTCGTCGAAGATCCGCAGCAGGATCTCGTGCATGTCGTAGGCGGTGTTGTCCGCATCCGGCACGATCGAGTCCAGTTCGAGGTCGTGCGGGGTGATCTCCGGCTCCAGGCCGGGGTTGATGATCGGCGCGTCGTCGAAGGTGTTGGCGGGCAGGAAGCTCAGGTAGTCGCGCACGTACTGGAACGCCGCGGCCTCGGACTCCACGACCTGGTGGATGTTGCCGTAGCGCGCTTGGGCGTCGGCGCCGCCCAGTTCGTCGAGCGTGACGTCCTCTCCGGTGACGTCCTTGATCACGTCGGGGCCGGTGACGAACATGTAGCCCTGGTCGCGCACCGCGACCACCAGGTCGGTCTGGATCGGCGAGTACACCGCGCCGCCCGCGCACTTGCCGAAGATCAGCGAGATCTCCGGCACCAGCCCGCGCAGCAGCTCGTGCCGGCGGCCGAGTTCGGCGTACCAGGCCAGCGACGTCGCGGCGTCCTGGATGCGGGCGCCACCGGAGTCGTTGATGCCGATGATCGGGCAGCCGACCATCGCCACCCACTCCATCAGGCGGGCGACCTTGCGGCCGAACATCTCCCCGACCGAACCCTGGAAGACGGTCTGGTCATGGCTGAACACCCCGACGGGGCGGCCGTCGATGGTGCCGTGACCGGTGACGACGCCGTCCCCGAAGGGCGCGTCGGGATCCCCCGGCGTCTTGGCCAGCGCGCCGATCTCCAGGAAGCTACCGGGATCCAGAAGGGAGTAGACGCGCGCCCGCGCGCTCGGGATCCCCTTCTTGTTCCGCTTGGCGACCGCCTTCTCGCCGCCGGGCTCCTTGGCGAGTTCGAGCTTCTCGCGCAGCTCGGCGAGCTTCTCCGCGGTCGTCGTCGGGGCTTTGGGGAGAGGTTCTGCCGTCACTTGGGTGTGTCCTCCTCGTCGGTTCCGGCCTCGACGCTGCCCTCGATCGCAGTGATCGCTTCGCTCATGTGGGCGCCGACCTTTGCAATGTACGGCTCGTCGATGGCCTGGATGTGCTCGCCCCCGATGGGCACCACCTCGAGGTCTGCGACGTATTCACCCCAGCCACCATCGGGCTGGCGGATCGCGTAGCGGGGCTCGAAGAAAATCGCGTCATCGTGATAGCGGTCGGCCATGTACAGCGTGACGTGACCGCCGTAGGGCTGGATCTCCGCCGTTTCGAGCAGCCGGTTGTCCAGGTAGGACGTCCGCTGATGCTCGATGATGCCGCCGGGGATGTCCACGCCGCTGTCCTTGACCGCGTCCAGGATGTACTGCACCTGGCCGGCGTCGTCGAGACCCTCGAGTTCCTCGTAGGGGATCGGCGGGACCTCGACGTTGAAGGTGCGCTGCGCGAACAGGGCGTAGCGGTCCCAGCGCGCCCGGGTCTCCTCCTTGGTCTGCGGCACCTCCTCGCCGGGCCGCACCATGTCGATCAGGCCGACGAAACGGACGTCGGCGCCCTCGCGCTCGAGACCGATTGCGCAGGCGTAGGCCAGCGCACCGCCCAGCGACCAGCCGACCAGGATGTACGGCCCGTCGCCGTGGATCTCGCGCAGCTTCGGCAGGTACTCCGCTGCCCGCTCCTCGATGGACCCCTCGACCCGCTCGATGCCGTACATCGGGGTGCCCGCCGGCAGTCGCTTGAGCAACGGCTCGTAGACGACGGTGCTGCCGCCGGCCGGGTGGAACACGAACACGGGCACCCGGTTCGACCCCTCCGGCCTGGCCCGGATGGTGCGCACGAACCCGTCGAGCTCGCCCGCGTCCATCTCGTCACGGACCACCGTGGACAGGTCCTGGATGGTGCGCGCCGCGGCGACCTGCTCGGCGGTGATGGTGCCCTCGGCACGTTCGGAGAGCCGTGCGGCGATCTTCTCGGCGACGTCGTCGCCGATGGAGGGCAGTTCGTTGAAGACGCCACCGGGGGACTTGCCGGTGACGATCGCCCAGGTGGCGAACGTGACGCGCTCGGCCGCGTCGCGCGGCGGGACGTCGGCGCCGAGCGCCTCGGTGACCGCCTCCTGGGTGAGCACCTTCGCGGCCATGCCTGCGGCTGACGAGCGCTCGCGCGAGGAACCATCAGATCCTGACGAGCGCTTTTCGGCTGCCGGCCCCTCGGGATTGGTGGGCGGCGCCGGAATCGACGGTCCGCTCGGGTCCGTCGGGGGCGCCGGGATGTCCGGCGACGCTTCGGTTTCCGCAGCGATCGGGTGGCCGGCTTCGGCGAGCTTGGCCTCCAGTTCGGCGACCGTGGTGGCGCCGCCCATCAGCTCGGCCTGCGCCGCGGCGATCTCCTCGGCGGACTGGCCCTTCTGCTGTTCGGCGAGCTCGTCGACCTCGTCGCGGTGCTCGATCGCGTAGGCGATGAGCTTCTCCACCGCGTAGAGGTTGGCATCGCGCACCGCGGTCAGCTGGATCGGCGGCAGATCGAAGTCGTACTCGACCCGGTTCTTGATCCGGACCGCCATCAGCGAATCCAGACCCAGTTCGATCAGCGGCACCTCCCACGGCAGGTCCTCGGCTTCGTAACCCATCGCGGCGCCGACGATGGTCCCCAGCCGCTCACCGATGGTCTCACCGGAGTCCGGTGACCACTTCGCGAAGCCCGCCGCGATGCCGGCGCCGGCGGTGAGGTTGTCGTGGAGAATTTCGGCGTCGTCCTCGGGGGCCTCTTCGATTGGGGCCGCGATGTTTTCGGCAACGGTGCCGACACCGACCGCGGTGGGCAGCGCCACCTGCGCATCGCCGCGAGCCACGATCGCGTCGTAGACCAGGGTGAACGATTCGTCGATTCTGGCGTGCACCTGCACACTCGCCCCGCCGGGGTGCCGGGTCAGCGTGGTGACCAGCCGCGCTCCGTCGGCCGGCACCGCGCGCTGCTCGGAGGCGACCAGCTTGGCGTCCGGAAGCACCGCAGCCGCAGCGGCTTTCACCAGAGCAGCCAGGTCGGTCTGACCCCGCGAACTGTACTCGAAGACATGCCTGCCGTCGGGCGTCGCGACGTGGTTGCCCGGGATGACCGCCGAACTGTCGCCGGTGAAGTGCGCGTCGAGCCAGTGCGGCTTGCGCCGGAACCTGGTCGGCGGGATGTCGGCGAAGTCCAGCGCGCCGGCCAGCCCGCGCGAGCGCCGCGGGAACAGCGTGCGGAAGTCGAGGTCATGGCCGTACACGAACAGGTGCGCCATCGCGGTGGTCATCGAGTCCACCTCGTCCTGCTTGCGCGCCAGCGTCGCGATCAGCTGCGCATCGTGCAACCCGGCCGACGCCGTCGTCAGCCCGACCTGCATGAGCGCCACCGGATTCGGGGCCAGCTCGAGGAAGGTGGTGTTCCCGTTGTCGACCGCGTTGCGGACGCCGTGGGTGAAGTAGACGCTGTGCCGCAGCCCCTTCTTCCAGTAGTCCACGTCGTGGATCGGGTCGGCGCCCGCGCGCATCAGGTTGCCCTCGTGCACGGTCGAGTAGTACGGGATCTGCAGCGGATGCGCTTCGATGCCCTGCAACTCGGCGGCGAGCTCGCCCAGCAGCGGATCCATCTGGGAGGTGTGGCTGGCCCCCTTGGTCTGGAACTTGCGGGCGAACCTGCCCTCCGACTCCGCCCGGGCGATGATGGCGTCGACCTGGTCGGGCGGGCCTCCGATGACGGTCTGGGTGGGCGCGGCGTACACGCACACCTCGAGGTCCTTGAAGTCGGAGAACACCGTCTCGATCTCCTCGGCGGAGTACTCCACCAGCGCCATCAGCCTGATGTACTCGCCGAACAGCATCGCCTCGCCCTCACCCATCAGATGCGAACGGGCGCAGATGGTCCGGGTGGCGTCGGCCAGCGACAGCCCACCGGCGAAGTACGCCGCGGCCGCCTCCCCCAGCGACTGGCCCACCAGCGCACCGGGGGTTGCGCCGTGGGCCTTGAGCACCTCACCGAGGGCGATCTGGATCGCGAAGATGGTGACCTGCGTGGTCTCGATGCCGTAGTCCTGCGAGTCGTCGAGGATCAACTCGACAACGGAGTAACCGAGTTCGTCCTGGACCAGCGCGTCGACCTTGTTGATCCACTCGGCGAACGTCTCGTCGCGCAGATACAGGCTCTTGCCCATCTTGCGGTGCTGGGCGCCGAAGCCGGCGAGCACCCACACCGGACCGTTGGTGACCGGTCCGTCGGCGCTGAGCACGATCGGGTTCGGCTTGCCCTCGGCGAGGGCACGCAGTCCCTTGATCGCCTCGTCGTGGTCGTGGGCGAGCACCACCGCGCGTGAGCGGCCGTGGTTGCGCCTCGACAGCGAGCGCCCGATCGACTCCAGCGAAGATTCCCGCCCCGCCGGGCTGTCCATCCAGTCTGCGAGCTCACCGGCGGTGGCCCGCTTGCGCGACGTCAGGAATCCCGAAACGGCAAGGGGCACAAGCTTGGCCGTTGGCTCTGCCGCCTCCGCTGCCTCGAGCTCCTCACGGGCGATCTCCAGCAGCCGCAGCGCCTCGTCGGTCAGCCCGGGGAGTTCGGGTTCGTCCTCGATCATCGCCACCGGTGCGTCGAAAGCGTCGTCGTCGTCGTCATCTTGCGTGATGAACTCGCCGTACTCGTCCATCCGGACCCCGCCGACGTACACGGCCGTCGCGTCGTCGTTGGCCGGGGTGACGACCGCGACGTCGGGTTCGGGGATCGGTTCGACCAGGTCGCTGGGCAGCACCTCGCGCAGCACCAGGTGCGCGTTGGCGCCGCCGAAGCCGAAGCCGGACACCCCGGCGATCGCCGTGCCGCCGTAGCGCGGCCAGTCGGAGACGGTGTCGGCGACCTTGAGGTGTTCCTTGTCGAAGTCGATGTACGGGTTGGGCCCGGTGTAGTTGATCGACGGCGGGATCTTGTCGTTGCGCAGCGCCAGGGCCACCTTCGCCAGGCTGGCCGCACCCGCAGCCGACTCCAGGTGTCCCACATTGGATTTCACCGCACCGAGCAGCGCCGGACGGTCGGCGGCACGACCCCGGCCGATGACCCGGCCGAGCGCGTCGGCCTCGATCGGGTCACCGAGGATGGTGCCCGTGCCGTGCGCCTCGACGTAGTCGACCGTCCGCGGGTCGATGCCTGCGTCCTTGTACGCCTTGCGCAGCACCGCCTCCTGCGCATCGGGATTGGGGGCAAGCAGACCGTTGGAGCGTCCGTCGTGGTTGACCGCACCGCCGGCGACAACCGCCAGGATGTCGTCACCGTCGCGGCGGGCGTCTTCGAGACGCTTGAACACCAGCATGCCGCCACCCTCGGAGCGGGCGTACCCGTCGG
Organism: Mycobacterium sp.; assembly: GCF_049683355.1. Classification (GTDB taxonomy): domain Bacteria; phylum Actinomycetota; class Actinomycetes; order Mycobacteriales; family Mycobacteriaceae; genus Mycobacterium. The sequence continues at coordinate 985 of NZ_JBAUJB010000274.1, read as the reverse complement.
CGTCGGCGGAGAACGACTTGATCCGGCCGTCCGGCGCGAGCACCCCGCCCACCTCGTCGAAACCGACGGTCACCATCGGGGTGACCAGAGCGTTGACGCCGCCCGCGACCACCACGTCGGCATCGCCGGAACGCAGCGCCTTGATGCCCTCGTGCACGGCGACCAGCGACGATGAACAGGCGGTGTCGATGGACATCGACGGCCCGCGGAAATCGAAGAAGTACGACACCCGGTTGGCGATGATCGCACTGGAGTTACCGGTGATCGCGTACGGGTGCGCGACGGACGGATCCGACAGCGCCATGATCATGTAGTCGTTGGTGGAGCTGCCGACGAACACGCCGACGTTCTCGCCACGCAGGCTGGACGCCGGGATCCTGGCGTACTCCAACGCTTCCCACGTCAGTTCCAGTGCCATCCGCTGCTGCGGATCGATGTTGTCGGCTTCCATCTTCGACAGCGCGAAGAACTCGGAGTCGAAGCCCTTGATGTCGGACAGGTAGCCGCCGCGGGTGTGCGCCTTGGCGACCCGCTCGGCGACGCGCGGCTCGGAGAGGAACTCCGACCACCGCCCCTCCGGCAGATCGGTGATCGCGTCGCGGCCTTCCAGTAGCGCGGTCCACATTTCGTCGGGGGTGTTCATGTCGCCCGGGAAACGGGTGGCCACACCGACGATCGCGATGTTGGCCACGCCCTCGTCGGCGTCGCGCGACCAGTCCTCGGTGTCCAGCGCGGACATGTCGATCTCGGGTTCACCCTCGACGATGACCGTGGCCAGCGATTCGATGGTGGGATGGCGGAACGCGACCGTCGCGGTCAACGTCACACCGGTGAGATCCTCGATGTCGCTGGCCATCGCTACCGCGTCGCGGGACGACAAGCCCAGTTCGACCATCGGTGTCGACTCGTTGATCGCCTCGGGCGACTGCCCGGTGGCGTTGCCGATCCAGTTGCGCAGCCACTCGCGCATCTCGTTGACGGTCAT
>NZ_JBAUJB010000273.1:0-18891 GCF_049683355.1 Mycobacterium sp. | reverse complement strand
GTGCCCATCGCGCCGTGGCGCAGCAGCCTCATGTCGTCGATGCTGTCGGCGCCGGCGATCATGCCCGCGACCAGCGCACTGACTTTCGCTCCGGCGTTGGCGCCCTTGTCGGTCGGCACGCTGAGGTGCTCGTCAGTCAAAGTCTTGAGACCGCACTGCTGGGCCAACGCGGCGATCGGGACCAGCCCGGCGCACGACACCAGTTTCGGGTCATCGAAGATCGCCGACGCGACGGGCCGAGTATGAGATAGTTGCATCTACGAGATGCCCTTCGTAGTGGCCGAATTTGATCCTAGAGAGATCTCATTCTTTCACTACGACAGGGCATTTCACTGATTCAACCCGCCCCAGACACCACCTCAATCGGTGAATCCAGGTTAAGCGGGGTGATCGACATCGGGTCGCGTCCCGCGCGATCAGCCGCGCTCCTGACCCGTGCGAGCTTGTCTGCATAGTCCTCGGGGGTCCACGCGCCCGCCGGCCACCAGCCGTCTGCGAACCGTCCGGTGATATCGCGCGAGCGCGGGCCGCTGGCGCCGATCCAGATGCGGGGGAACCGGCCCTCGTAGGGTTCGGTGTCGAGGCGGGCGTCGTGCAGTCGGAAGAATCGACCCTCGAAGTCCACCGGACCGTCGCTCTCCCACAGCATCTTGATGGCCCGCAGCGCCTCCTCGAGCCGGCTGACCGGCCGGTCGAAGTCGAACCCATACGGGACGATGTTCTCGGCTTCGCCGCTCCCCAGCCCGAGAATGAAGCGGCCTCCGGACAGGTGGTCGATCGTCAACGCGCTCTGGGCGAGTGAGGCGGGATGGCGTCGCCCGGTGTCCACCACGCTGGTGGCCAGCGGCACGTTCTCGGTCAGTACTGCCGCTGCCGCTGCGACGGCCATCCCGTCGAGATGGCGGTGTGGCGACGGCGACGCCGTGGCGAGATCGGTGAACTCCGGGGTCCAGATCGAGTCCGGCCAGAAGCTGACCATGTGGTCGGGCAGCCAGATCGAGTGGTAACGGCCATTGTCGAGATGCTCGAGCCGACTCAGGTCCAAGGGGAGAGTGGTCCTCAGGAACGCGGCCGGCTGAACCTTCATGTGTGGTGCGGCGTGCTATCGGCGGGGCAGTCCGAGTACCTGCTGCGCGAGGATGTTGCGCTGGATCTCCGAGGTGCCGCCGGCGATAGTGCCGGAGAAGCTGCGCGCATACCGCTCGAACCGGCTCGCGAAGTAGTGGTCGAGGTTCATGTGTTCGTAGGGGCCGGAGGTCGACGGGTGGATCAGGCCGTCAGGCCCGGCCGCCGTCAGACAGGCGCTGGCAGCTCGCATCTCGGCCTCCGCACCGAGCAACTTCGGTATCGACACCGACGCGACGTCGACCTCGCCACGCGCGGCTTTGGCCAGTCCGACCGAACCGACCAGGCGCAGTGCCTGATAGTCCATGATCGTTGTGGCCAGCTCATCGCGTTCGAGTGCGTTGGATGGCCGAGAATCGGCGATCGAGTTGGCGATTCGGTCCGCGAAGCCCAGCCACATCATGGTGCGCTCATGGCCCAGCGAGCCGTTGGCTACGCCCCAACCGCCGTTGAGCGGGCCGACGAGGTTTTCGGCCGGCACCCGGACGTCGGTGAAGAAGACCTCGTTGAAGTCCAGGTTGTCGATCCCCGTCATGTCGGCGAACGGCCGGCACACGACACCCTCGAGGTCGGTCGGGATCAGCAGCACGCTCATGCCCTTGTGCTTGGGTGCATCGGGATCGGTGCGGACGAACGTCAGCAGGAAATCGGCGTCGTGGGCGCCGGAGGTCCACACCTTCTGCCCGTTGACGACGAAGTAGGGATCGTCGCCGCCCGAGACAAACTCAGCCTTGGTGCGCAGCGACGCGAGGTCGGAGCCCGCGCTGGGCTCACTCATTCCCAGCGATGCGGTGCGCTCCCCCTTGAGGACCGGCACTGCCCACTGGTGCTTCTGTTCCTCGGTGCCGAACGTCAGCAGCGACGCCGCGATGATGTTGACGCCCTGCGGGTTGAAGCTGTGATAGATCCGGCGCCGGCACAGTTCTTCGAGGTGGACGTAGGTCTGCAGCACGGTAGCGTTGCGTCCGCCGAACTCCGGCGGCTGCGCGGGCAGCAGCCAACCGTTGTCGAACAGCTTTCGCTGCCAGTCGCAGGCCCACTGCGGCATGTGTGACACCGACCGGGGGCGCTCCAGCGTCTCGGCCGGGGTCGGGATGTTCTCGTCGAGGAACGCGCGGAACTCCGCGCGGAATTCCTCCACATCGTTGTCAAAGGTCAGCTGCATTGAATTCCTCCGCAATGATGGCGCGGTGCTCGGCGGCGCCGCCCAGCATGTGTTCACCGGCCTTGGCCCGTTTGAGCGCGAACTGGAGGTCGTTCTCCCACGTGAACCCCATCGCGCCGAACATCTGCAGGCCGTGGCGGAAAACGAGCGCCTGACACTCCCCCGCCGATGCTTTGGCCATGGCAGCCGCCAACCGCCGGCGGGGGTCGTCGGCAGCGATGGTGAGTGCCGAGAAGCAGCACAGCGCGCGCGCCCGTTCGATCGATCGCGACGTGCATGTCGGTCGCCTTGTGCTGGATCGCCTGGAAGGTCCCGATCGCGACCCCGAACTGCTGACGGCTCTTCGTGTGCTCGAGCGCCAGGTCCAATATCCGCTGGCAGGCGCCGACCATCGTGATCGCCATCCCCATCAGCGCAACGTGGCGGGCCCGTTCGGTATCGGCAGCCAGCCGCTCTGCGTCGGCGACGTGCACTCCGACAAAGGACACCTCGGCGACATACAGCACCGGGTCGAATACATCAACACGACGCGAGGTGACGCTGGACGCGTCGGCTGTCGGATCGACGAGGAAGACACCAGCGGGGGTGACGACGGCAAAGCGCTCTGCGCGGTCCCCGTCGAGCACGAAGCGGTCGGTTCCCGTGAGCACCCAGCCCTCGGCATCACGGGTGGCGTTGACCCCGCTGTAGACCGCCGCGCCCGCGGTCTGTGGGTCGAACCGATCGCCGGCCAGCGGCGCGAACTGGGTCAAGGTGGCCAGCATCGGTGTCGGATCGGTGACCGACCCAGTTCCTCGAGACGATCGCGAGCTCGACGGCGTTTTCCGGGTCGGCCAGCTCGGTCCACCCCGCGTCGAGGTAGCTGCTCCACAGCGGCGCCGGATCGACACCGTTCTCGGCGATGTCGCGGATCAGGGAAGGAGGGCACTGCTTGGACACCGCGTCGCGCACGGTCTCCTGCCACAGCCTCTGATCAGCGTCGAACGCAAGTAGCATCCAGCGCCTCCGGGCTCGGTACGTTGAAGGGAGAATAGCATTCTCCGTTCCGGTGTCGCCGTTCTCTTCACGCGGGTTGACATTTTCGCGAGCGAGAAGCTAAGCACTGTCGAGCAGTCCCTTCGACCTGCGTAGATGTAAGCGATGTGCTGGAGAACAGAATTCTTGCTAAAGAAGAACAACGATCTACACTGGGATCGTGACGGCCGCGCCCTCGGTTGTCCGGAAAGCGAAGGATGGGGTCCGTGAAGGAATTCAATGACGGGGCCGGCGGGATCGAATCCGACCCGGTGAAGGTCCCCGTCATCGATGCCAGCGTGCACATATTCAGTCAGTCGAACAAGGACCTGCGGAAGAACTTCATGCGGGAGCCGTTCCGCAGCCGCGGCTTTCCCGACTACGAGATGGACTGGTACGGCGCCCCCGGTGGCGAGTACGCCAAGCACACCGAAGGCCCAGATCGCCAGTACCCCGGCTCGGATCCGGAGCTGGCCGGCAAGCACCTGTTCACGGATCGCGGCGTCGACGTGGCGATCCTGCACCCCATGACCCGCGGAATCATGCCCGACCGCCACCTGGGCACGGCGATCGCGGCCGCGCACAACGAGATGATGGTGACCCGCTGGCTGGAGCACCCCGAATTCGGGGACAAGTTCCGCGGCACCATCCGGGTCAACCCGGACGACATCGTCGGCGCGCTGCGCGAGATCGACAAGTACAAGGACCATCCGCGGGTCGTCCAACTCGGGGTTCCGCTGCAGTCGCGCGAGTTGTACGGCAAGCCGCAGTTCTGGCCCCTCTGGGAGGCGGCGGTGGATGCCGGCCTGCCGGTTGCCGTGCACTTCGAGGTCGGATCCGGCGTCATGCTGCCGCCCACACCCAACGGAATCACCCGCACCTACGAGCAGTTCGTCGGGTTCACGGCGCTGAACTTCCTCTACCACCTGATGAACATGATCGCCGAAGGGGTGTTCGAGAGGATGCCCGCGCTGAAGTTCGTCTGGGCCGACGGCGCCGCCGACATGCTGACACCGTTCATGTGGCGGATGGACTGCTTCGGCCGGCCGCACCTGGAGCAGACACCCTGGGCACCCAAGATGCCCAGCGACTACCTGCCCGACCACGTCTACTTCGTCCAGGGCAGCCTCGACGGCCCTGGCGACGTCGACTTCGCCGGTGAGTGGGCCGGGTTCACCGGCAAAGACGACATGGTGATGTACGGCTCGAGCTATCCGCACTGGCAGCTCAACGAACTGTCGGTACCGAGCTCCTACAGCGCCGAGCAGCGCGACAAATTGTGCTGGCGAAACGCCGCAGAGCTGTACGGGATCCAAAGTCCGGTCATCGCGTCCGCCGCTGGGGCACAGTAGTAGGGAACGAGGAGGCAACACCATGACCACCACAGCCAATCCACGGGTACCCGCCGCCGAGCGCATCGCGGTGCGGTGCGTCGACTCCGACGTCCACCCGGCGCCTCGCAGCGGCGATCTTGGTCAGTACATTCCCGAACCCTGGCGCAGCAAGTACTTCGGCACCCACAAGGTCGGCGACCAGATCTACTACGACGCACCCGACTACGCGCACTCCTATGCGATGCGCCTGGACACGTTCCCCGCAGACGGCGAGTTCGCCTGCAGTGACCCCGATCTGGCGTTCAAGCAGCTGATCATGGAGGCCGGCTCTGACATCGCGATCCTGGAACCGGCGGCCTACCCGGCGCGGATTCCCGAAGCGAACCACGCGATGAACTGTGCGCTCAACGACTGGCAGGCCAACCACTGGCTCGACAGCCACAACAACTGGCACGAGCGGTGGCGCGGGTCGATCTGCCTGGCCATCGAGGAGCCGGAAAAGAGTGTGGCCGAGATCGAGCGCTGGGCCGGTCACCCCTACATGGCGCAGATTCTGATCAAGGCCGAGCCCCGTCCGTCGTGGGGCAACCCCAAGTACGACCCCATCTGGGCCGCCGCCACCAAACACGACATCACGGTGAGTTGCCACCTGTCACGCAGTCACTACGACGAACTGCCGATGCCGCCGGTCGGGTTGCCCAGCTACAACCACGATTTCATGGTCACCTACTCGCTGCTCGCGGCCAACCAGGTGATGAGCCTGATCTTCGACGGTACGTTCGACCGGCATCCCAACCTGCGAATCGTGTTCGTGGAACACGCGTTCACGTGGATCCTGCCGCTGATGTGGCGGATGGACGCACTCTACGAGGCCCGCAAGTCCTGGATGGACATCAAGCGCAAGCCGAGCGAGTACGTCAAGGACCACATCAAGTTCACCACCCAGCCATTGGACTATCCGGAGGACAAGACCGAACTCACCCGGGCGTTCGAGTGGATGGAGTGCGAGAAGATCCTGCTGTTCTCCAGCGACTATCCGCACTGGACCTTCGACGACCCCCGCTGGCTGGTCAAGCACCTCCCCGAGCACGCCCGTGAGGCCATCATGTTCCGCAACGGCATTGAGACGTACAAGCTGCCGGACACGGTGCCGGCGCTCGAGGGCCAGGTGCGGGTTTTCTGACACATGGACAAGGACAAGACGCCCCGCCTGGCGCAGGGGCGTGAACACGTCGTCGCCACGGTAGATGAGATCCCCTCAGGCACACACAAACTGGTGCCGATCGGACGCCATGGCGTGGGGGTCTACAACGTCAACGGCACGTTCTACGCGATCGCAAACTATTGCCCGCACGAAGGTGGTCCGCTGTGTTCCGGCCGGGCGCGTGGCCTGAACATCGTCGACGACAACGTGCCCGGTGACGCGGTGATGGTGCGGGACAAGGAATACATCTTCTGTCCCTGGCACCAGTGGGGATTTGAGCTCGCCACGGGAACCACCGCGGTCAAGCCCGAGTGGAGCATCCGCACCTACCCCGTACGAGTCGTCGGCAACGACGTACTCGTGCAGGCCTGAACCGAGCGTCGAGCCCAGAAGACGGAGAACAGTTGCCCAACAAGAAGATCGAGATCAATGGCGGGAACGTCGTCTACGAGGTCCTGGGCAAAGAGGGCGAGTTCATCGTCCTCACTCCCGGCGGCCGCTTCAGCAAGGACATCCCGGGCCTGAAGCCGCTGGCGCGCAAGCTGGTGGATGGCGGCTACCGCGTGCTGCTCTGGGACCGGCCTAACTGCGGCAAGTCCGACGTGCAGTTCTACGGGCAGAGCGAATCCCATATGCGTGCCCAGACGTTGCAGCAGCTGATCTCCGAACTCGGCATCGGACCGTGCATCATCGCCGGTGGTTCCGGAGGCGCGCGCGATTCGATGCTGACCACCATGCTCTACCCCGAGTTGGTCAAGAAGCTGGTGGTCTGGAACATCGTCGGCGGCGTGTACGGGTCCTTCGTGCTCGGCTCCTACTACATCGTGCCGAGCATCCTCGCCGTCCGCGGTGCCGGCATGGAGGCCGTCGCAAAAGTACCCGAGTGGCAGGAACGCATCGCCGAGAACCCGGACAACGAGGCGCGCTTCGCGGCCCAGGATCCCGACCAGTTCCTCAAGCTGATGCTGCGCTGGCTCAACGCGTTCGTACCCAAGCCGGGACAGACCATCCCGGGCGTCGAGGACGAGATGTTCGACAACATCACGGTGCCGACGCTGATCATCCGCGGTGGCGAGAACGACCTCGACCACCCCAAGCGCACGTCACTGGAGGTGAGCTGCCTCATCAAGGGGTCGAAGGTCATCGACCCGCCATGGCCGGAGGACGCCTGGGAGCGGGCCGGGGAGAAGCGTGCGTCCGGAAAAGTCAAGCGCTTCAACATGTTCGACACCTGGGTGCAGGCCGCCCCGGCGATCCTCGATTTTCTGAAGAAGTCGAAGTGACAGCGGGACGACGCTCACCCCGGTCAATCGACGGCGACGATCTGGACCTCGCAGTTCAGCGATGCCTCCAGGGCGGTGTGCACTCGGCTCTCGGGGACCCGCCGCAGGTCGGACTTGAGCAGCGTGACCTTGACGATGTCCCAGCCGTCCTCGGTGGGAACGCGCTCGATCTCACCACGCAGGCCCAGTCCCGCCAGAACCCCGTGCGCGTCGTCGTCGGTTCCGCGGCTCACATAGGTCAGCACACCTGCCGACGGTCGGGCGCCGAAACGTCCGAACGCCTTGACGCACAGTCCGACCGCGGTGTCCTTGAGCTGGTCGGGGTCCTCGCCAGCGATGAGCACCTCGACCTGTCGACGGTTGGCCGGCATCAACGCGAGATCGGTGTCGACGACCTGGATCCCGAGTTCGGCAGCCGACTGGACGAGCGCGGTCATGCCGTCGCGTAGCTGTGCCGGCGTCAGCAGCGCCGACGGGTCGACATCGACTCGCACCACCGCAGTTCTCATGCCCGCCAGCCTATCCGCGGGCAGGAAGGCTCGATCATGACCACCACCGACAATGGGTTGGCAACCGGCTTGACCGTCACCGTGTGGCCCGGCGTGACGCCGCGCCTGCTGCGAATCTCCGACACCGCCGAGATCGAAGACCACCCGGCATACGTCGACTCCGGTGGTTACCAGGGACTCGACGACCCGGACGCGCTGCTCGAGGAGATCGATCGCAGCGGACTGCTCGGTCGGGGTGGGGCGGCATTCCCGCTCGCGGTGAAGTTGCGCACGGTGCGTGATGCGAGCCGTGCAGGCAGCCCGACGGTGGTGCTCGCCAACGGCGAGGAAGGCGAACCCGCCTCCGTCAAAGACAAGTGGCTGCTGCGCAACCGGCCGCATCTCGTGCTCGACGGCGTCCGGCTGGCCGCACGCATCGTCGGCGCCGACCGCGCCTACGTCTACGTCTCTGACGCCCAGGCGGCCAACGCGCTCCGCACCGCGCTGGATGCCGCACCCCTGGGTGACCTCGCCGCGTCGGTGGTGACGGTCGAGCCCGGCTATGTCGCCGGCGAGGAGACGGCCGCGGTACGCGCCGTCAACGGCGGTCTCGCCAAGCCCACCGACAAACCACCACGTCCGTTCCAACAAGGTGTGAGCGGTCTCCCGACGGTGGTCGGCAACGTGGAGACTCTGGCGAATCTGCCCTTCATCCTGCGCCACGGCAGCGACACATTCCGCGACCACGGCACGTCGGCCTCACCCGGCACGTTCCTGGCCACCGTGACCGGTGGTGGCAGGCTGCCGGCGCTCTACGAACTACCGCACGGCACACCCGTCACCGATCTCCTCGCGCACCATCGGATTCCCGCGGGCGACGTGAAAGGCGTGCTGATGGGCGGTTACTTCGCCGGGCTGCTGAACCGCGAGGTCCTCGACACCACGCTCGACCACGAGTCCATGCGCCGCCTCAACAGCGGACTGGGCTGCGGCGCGGTCTCGGTCCTCACCGACGACTGCCCGGTCGCGGTCGCCGCGTCGGTGATGGCGTACTTCGACCGTGAGAACGCCGGCCAGTGCGGCTCGTGTTTCAACGGCACCGCGGCGATGTCCGCGGTCACCGACGCGCTGCGCCACGGTGCGGCCACCGAAGACGATCTGACCCGTCTACAGCGATGGTCGGTGGTACTGCGTGGCCGGGGTGCCTGCGCGACGCTGGATGCGGCCACCAACGTCGCGGCCAGCCTGCTGCAGGCCTTCCCGACCGACGTCGCCCGGCATCTGGCCGGGGAATGCGATTCCTGCCGCACCCACGCCTACCACGCAATGCGACCCTACGAGGTGGAGGCGGTTTCGTGAGCGAGCCGATGAAGATCAAACTGGACCGCACGATGTGCGACGGGTTCGGCGTCTGCGCCAAGCACGCGCCCGAGTACTTCTCCCTCGACGACTGGGGTTACGCCTCGTTGATCGGCGATGGCACCATCGCCGAGGCCGATCGCGACGCGGTGATGCGCGCGCTGCTGGACTGCCCCGTGCACGCCATCACCGAACTGGGCGAGCACGGGCCGCTCGGCCAGCGGTCGCCGGCAGTCAAGGCCGAGGAAGCCACCGAGCCGGCTTTGACCAGCGAAGACAGCGAAGCGATCTCGGAGTTTGTCCGTTGACCAGACCACTGCCCCAGCTCACCGCACAGAACGAGTTCTTCTGGACGTCGGGCGCCGACGGGAAACTTCGCATCCAGGAGTGCCTGAGCTGCCGATCCCTGATTCATCCCCCCACACCGGTGTGCCGGTACTGCCGCGAGACCACGATGGGTGTGCGTGTCGTATCGGGGAAGGCGACGTTGGCAGGCCTGAGCGTCAACCACCGCTTCGGCTTCCCCGACATGCCACCGCCCTATGTGGTGGCCGAGGTGGCACTCATCGAGGACCCACAAGTCCGGTTGACCACCAACATCATCGACGCCGATCCCGACGAACTCGCCCTCGGGCAACCCGTCGACGTGGCGTTCCAGCAGGTCGAGGATGTGTGGCTGCCACTGTTCAAGCCCGCCGCAGACCAGTCCGCGCCCACCGCGATGCCGACAGACGAGATCCCACCCGAGCAGTTCGCCAGGCACGTCCGGCCGATGCTGGGCGACAAGAAGTTCGAGGATCACTCCGCGATCACGGGCATCGGCATGTCGACGATCGGTCGCAGGCAGATGGTCCCGCCGCTGTCGCTCACGATCGCGGCCTGCGAGCAGGCGGTGGCCGACGCGGGGCTCACCTACGACGACATCGACGGATTGTCCACCTACCCCGGCCTCGACGTGGCGGGCATGGGCGAGGGCGGGGTGAGTGCCCTCGAGGGCGCCCTCGGCTTGCGGCCCACCTGGATCAACGGCGGCATGGACACCTTTGGCCCCGGCGGCTCGGTGATCGCCGCGATGATGGCGGTCGCCACCGGCATGGCCCGCCACGTGCTGTGCTTCCGCACGCTCTGGGAGGCGACGTTCGGTCAGCTGGTCAAGGAGGGCAAGATGTCGCCCCCGATGGGTGCGCGGACCTCCAGCTGGCAACATCCTTTCGGCGCCGTCTCCGCGGCACACGTGTTGGCAAAGAACGCAAGTCGTCACTTCCACCGCTACGGGACCACCCGCGAGACCCTGGGCTGGATAGCCTTGACCCAGCGCGCCAATGCCGCACTGAACCCGACCGCCATCTATCGCGACCCGATGACGATGGACGATTACCTCTCGGCCCGGATGATCACGACGCCGTTCGGGTTGTACGACTGCGACGTGCCTTGTGACGGCGCGGTTGCGGTGGTGGTGTCGGCCGCCGACGCCGCGAAGGACCTGGGCAAACCGCCGGTGCGGTTCGAAGCCCTCGGCACCCAGATCATCGAGCGACTCGACTGGGACCAGACCACGCTCACCCATGAGCCGCAGGACTCGGTCAGTCCGCGCACCTGTGGTCCCGGACGTCACTGCGGCCCCACGATGTCGACGTCGCCGAACTCTACGATGGGTTCACGTTCAACTGCCTGTCGTGGCTCGAAGGGCTCGGCTTCTGCGGGATCGGCGAGGCGAAGGACTTCCTCGACGGCGGCAAGACCATCGCCCGCGACGGGATCATCCCGCTCAACACGCACGGCGGCCAGCTGTCACACGGTCGTACCCACGGCATGGGCCTGATCCATGAGGCGGTGACGCAGTTGCGCGGTGAGGCCGGTGACCGCCAGGTGCCTGGCGCCCGGGTTGGGGTGGCCAGCAGCGGCGGCCTCACCCCGAGCGGCGTGATGCTTCTGCGGACCGACGGGTGACGGTCTACGACGAGGCCCCGGTGGCCGTTCCTGCACCCCGACCGCGCGTCGTGCTGGTCGACGGGGTGCCGATGTCGGGACTGGCCGTGCAGGTCGAGGACCCACGGGGGGTCGTCGTCGCGGTGCACGGCGGGGCCACCTCGTCGGCGTACTTCGACTGTCCCGGACATCCGCGCCTGTCACTGCTGAGATCCGCTGCGGCACGCGGCTTCACCGCGATCGCCCTGGATCGCCCCGGGTACGGAGCCTCCGGGGTGTATGCGGCCGAGTTCGCCGATGCCGACCGGCGGGTAGCCGCCGCGTGCGCGGCGGTGGACAAGATCATCGCCGACGGTGACCGCGGTGCCGGCCTGTTCCTCGTCGGCCACTCCGCAGGCTGCGAGCTCGCGCTGCGGATGGCGACGGCGCGGTCTGACGTGTTCGGCATCGAACTGGCGGGAACCGGGTTGCGCTACAGCGACACCGCCAAGAACATCATCAGTGAAGCCACGGTCACCTCGCGGCCGGTGGGGCTGCGAGATCTGTTGTGGCAGCCCACCGAGCTCTATCCGGCAGAGGTGCTCACGGGAGCTCTCTCCGCGCCGGGAGTCGCCTACGAGGCCGCGGTCACGGCCAACTGGGCGCGGCGCGACTTTCCCGAGATCGCCGCACGTGTGAATGTGCCCGTGGAGTTCAGCGTCGCCGACCACGAGAGCGTCTGGGAGTCCACGCCCGAGGCGCTGGCCGCCGTGGCGGCGCTGTTCACCGGTGCACCCCGCGTCCTCGTCAAAACGATGGCGGACAGCGGACACAATCTCAGCGTCGGCCTCAGCGCCAACACCTACCACCGGAACGTCATGTCGTTCATCGAGGAATGCATCGCGGGCGCTGAAGGCCGCGATCACGAGCAATCGGAGGCGGGTTGATGAGGGTCGGATTCACGGGCTGGGCAGTCAGGGCGGGCCGATGGCGCGCCGGATCGTCGAAGGCGGGTTCGAGCTCACCCTGTGGGCCCGCAGGCCCGCGTCGGTCGAACCCTATGCCGACACTGCCGCCAAGGCGGCCTCGACACCGGCTGAGCTCGCGGCGGCCAGCGACCTGGTGTGCCTGTGTGTCGTCGGTGATGACGACGTGCGTGAGGTGCTGACAGGAGAATCTGGGGTGCTGGCGGGGCTCGCTCCTGGTGGGATCGTCGCGATCCACAGCACCGTCCACCCCGACACCTGCCGCGAGCTGGCCGATATCGCTGCTGCACAGCAGGTCACCGTGATAGACGCCCCGGTCAGCGGTGGCGCCCCCGCGGTCGAGGAGGGCACGCTGATGGTGATGGTCGGCGGCGACGAGGACGTCGTCGAGAAGGTCCTTCCGGTCTTCGCGACCTACTCCGACGCGATTGTTCATCTCGGTGCGCTGGGCAGCGGCCAGGTCGCCAAGATCCTCAACAACCTGTTGTTCAGCGCGAATCTCGGTGCGGCGATGAGCACCCTCGAACTCGGTGACCCCCTCGGCATCCCGCGTGACCGTGTCTGTGAGGTCCTGCACCGCGGTTCGGCGACCAGGAAGGCGGTCGGCAGCATCACGGTCTTCGGTGGAAGCCTGGAAGGGCTTGCCCCCATCGCCGGCGCATTGTTGCAGAAGGACGTCCGACATGCGGCGACCCTCGCCCGACACGCAGCCGCACCTGAGGGCACCGTGTTCGATGTGGCGGACACGGCGCTGAGGCTGATGGTACGAGGTGGACTTCGACGGTCTGCAGCGGGTCAACATGCAGAACGTCGCCGGCTACCACCACGTGCCGGTGAAGGTGTTGAGGTGACGGCGAAACGGGATCGCGAATGACTCAGAAGATCGAGGTCGACTTCGGGCTCTGTGAGAGCAACGGGGTCTGCATGGGCATCATCCCCGAGGTGTTCGACCTCGACGACGATGACTACCTGCATGTGCTGCAGGACGAGGTGACGCCCGAAAACGAAGCGCAGGTCAAGGAAGCCGTGCGGCAGTGCCCGCGCCAGGCGATCTTCCTCAAAGACGAATGACTGCAACCGAATTGGTCTTCGACCCGTCTTCCGAGGAGTTCTTCAACGGTCCGTGGGAGATCTACCGGCGGATGCGTGAGGAAGCGCCGGTGTACCACAACGCGGAGCACGACTTCTACGCGTTGTCGCGCCACGCGGACGTTGCGGCAGCATTCAAGGATTTCGAGACGTATTCCTCGGCGTACGGCCTCGACCTGGCGATGGTGAAGTCCGGCGAACCGGCCCCAATGAAGATGATCATCCTGATGGACCCGCCCGAGCACCGTCAGACCCGATTCCGCGAGTAGGCGGGCAGTTGTTTCCGGGTGAGCGGATAGTCGGCTGGGGGGTGGCCCTGTCCAAGGCGCTCGGTGACGCGGGCCGCAAGCTACCGCTGCTGCCGCCGGTCGAACGCGGCATCTACGCGGTCGGCGCCAAAGCGGCGGCACCTCGTGTCAAGGTCGGCGCCGACGTGCTGCCGTGGTGGCCGGTGCGTGGTGTCTATCTGCTGCTGGAATCGGCCGTGTCATCGCCCGCGGATCTGCTCGACGTCGACGGCGTCGCCGGGGTGTGGTCGGCGACATCGCTGCCGGTCGAGGCACACCTGGCGAGCGCAGCAGCAGGACAGACGATCTCGTACTGCTTCCTCGATGACGATCCGGTGACCACCGCCGAGAGGCTGGGGCCGGTGCTGGACAAGCGCTGGAGCGTGGGCGGGGTCGAACCGCTCTTCGCCGCCCCGTTCCATCCCGTCGTGCCGCACGAGTGGGACCGTTATGTGCCGTGACAAAGGAGCGGAATGCGTATCGGGCTGATGGTCGGATCCGACAAGGAACGTCCGCGCGACGAGCGACTGGCCGGACTGCTGGTCGACGGCGCCGCCGCCGAAGCTGCCGGGTTCAGTTCGTTCTGGTTCCCCCAGGTACCCGGTTATCTCGACGCGATGACAGCGCTGGCGCTGCTGGGACAGTCCACCGCGACGATCGAACTCGGCACCGCTGTGGTTCCCGTCCAGACCCGCCATCCGATGATTCTGGCGCAGCAGGCGCTCACGACGACAGCTGCGTGCGGCGGCCGGTTCGCACTCGGCCTCGGCGTGTCTCACGACTGGATCATCGACGGCCAGTTGGTATTCCGTACGTGCGGCCCGCACACCAGCTGCGTGACTGTCTCGATGTCCTCGCCGCGGCCTTCCGCGGACCTGGCCAGGTCGACGTCGACAACAACACTTGCCGTGTGCACAGCCCGGTGGATGTCACCGATAGGACGGCTCCACCGGTCCTGCTCGCCGCCCTGGGACCCACGATGCTGCGGATCGCCGGCGAGCGGACCGACGGCACCATCGTGTGGATCACCGACGAGCGTGCGATCGGCGAGCACATCGCCCCAAAGATCAGCACGGCCGCTCAGGCCGCGGGCCGGCCCGCACCTCGGGTCGTTGCGGGGGTGCCGGTGGCGTTGTGTTCGCCGGCCGACGTACCGTCCGCTCGGACCCATGCCAGCGAGATTCTCGGGCATGCGCACTTCTCCCCCAACTACGTTCGGCTTCTCGAGCACGGGGACGCCGGAGATGTCGGTGACACGATGGCTGCGGGAGACGAAGCCGCCGTTCTGGCCCGGCTGCGCCGGTACCGCGATGCCGGCGTCACAGATCTGGCCGTTCGGGTGGTCCCGCTCGGAACCGACGTCGCTGCGCGGGTGTCCTCCCGACGGCGGACCCAGGAGTTCCTGGCATCACTCGGCGCGACGTGGTGACGCGGCGGAAGGATCTGCCTCGTCGGCGGCGAAGCCACCCATGAACTCGATCGGCACCCCGCCCACGGTGCAGAAGAACAGGTCGACGCCGGGCACGCCCGCGTCGAACAACGTCACATCGCTGGTTTCGCCGAATCCGACTGTTAGGTTCATGCAATGCCACCCATGACCGCAGACAGCGATGCTGAACGTGGTCAGCGCCGAGCATCGTTCCAGCGGGCCCGGTCACACGAGACGAAGCGTCTGCTGGTGCAGGCGGCGATGGCGGTGTGGCGCACCAAAGGATACGCGACGACCACCGTCGCCGACATCTGCACGGCGGCGGGTGTTTCGAAGGCGTTGTTCTACTTCTACATCCCCCGCAAGGAAGACGTGCTCTTCGAGGTCGGAGTCATGTCCACCCAGTCGGCACAGCGCGCCATCCACAAACTGTTGACCAAGCCCTACGAGATCGAGACCGTCATCGCTGCCGCCCTTGTGGCGTTCGGGCAGTCCATGGCCCGCAATCCGAGGGAACTGATCATCGAGACGATCCTCGAGGGCTATCGACACGAGCACCGGATCCTGGCCGGACGAACTCCGCGGGACTTGGATGCGGACGTGTTCGGTGAGCTCTTCATCAGGGCCAAGGCAGACGGCAAGCTCGGCACCGAGGTCGACACAGCGCATCTGGCGTACCTGGCGCAGACGATGGTCAGCGAGGGTGCCCGTCACTGGGCGGCCGGCGCGTTCGGGCGGCGTTCGTTCGCCGAGGTTGTCACCGCCGACATCTGCGCGCTGATCCACGGATACAACCCCCGACCCTGATCGCCGGCAAGGAGGCCACATGTGGGATTTCGAGACCGACCCCGACTACCAGAAGGTGCTCGACTGGGCCGACGAGTTCGTCCGGGAGGAGGTGGAGCCCCTCGACCTGGCATGGCCACACCAACAGTTCGTACCGCTGGAGGGCATGCGGCGCAAGGCCATCGACCCGCTCAAGCAGGAGGTGCGCCGTCGCGGCTTGTGGGCCACCCATCTCGGAGCCGACCTCGGAGGCCAGGGGTACGGCCAGCTCAAACTCGCACTACTCAACGAGATCCTGGGCCGTTCCCAGTGGGCACCGATCGTCTTCGGATGTCAGGCACCCGACACCGGCAACGCGGAGATCATCGCCCACTACGGCACCGACGAGCAGAAGCAGCGCTATCTGAAGCCGCTGCTGGAGGGCGAGTTGTTCTCCTGCTATTCGATGACCGAGCCGCACGCCGGCGCCGACCCCACGATGTTCACGACGACCGCGGTGCGCGACGGTGACGACTGGGTGATCAACGGCTGGAAGTTTTTCTCCTCCAACGCCAGAACCGCGTCCTTCCTGATCGTCATGGTGGTGACAGATCCTGAGGTCAGCGCCTATCAGGGGATGTCGATGTTCCTGGTGCCGACCGACACCCCGGGGGTGAGGATCGTGCGCAACGTCGGCCTCTACGGCGAGCGCCCCGACGAGGGTTCACACGCGCTGATCCACTACGACGATGTGCGGGTGCCGTCGGACGCCGTACTCGGGGGTGAGGGTCAGGCGTTCGCCATCGCCCAGACACGACTCGGCGGCGGGCGTATCCACCATGCGATGCGCACGATCGGCTTGAGCCGCAAGGCTCTGGACATGATGTGCGAACGGGCCCTGAGCCGCGAGACCCAGGGAAGCCGGTTGTCGGACAAGCAATTCGTCCAGGGCTACATCGCCGATTCCTACGCACAGTTGTTGCAGTTCCGGTTGATGGTGCTCTACACCGCGTGGGAGATCGACAAGTACAACGACTACAAGAAGGTGCGCAAGGACATCGCCGCGGTGAAGGTCGTGATGCCCACTGTTCTGCACGATATCGCCTGGCGGGCAATGCAAGTGCACGGGGCCCTCGGGGTGACCAACGAGGTGCCGTTCCTCGGGATGGTGACCGGCGCGGCGGTCATGGGCCTGGCCGACGGACCCACCGAGGTCCACAAGACGACGGTCGCCAAGCAGGTGCTGCGGGACCACCGGCCGGCGGAGGGCAGCTGGCCGACGGAGTGGATTCCGGCCAAACGCGAAGCGGCCCAGGCGAAGTTCGCCGATTATCTCGAGCACGAGGTGGGCAATCTATGAGCGAGCTGGCGGTTGCCCGCCTTGCCGACTGGATGGACGCCGCAGCGCTGCCCGGCGAGGGCGAGCCACTCGATGCCCGCTTCCTCTCCGGCGGCACACAGAACGTCATCTACGAGGTTCGCCGCGGCGAGCATCGCTGCGTTCTTCGGATGCCGCCACCCGGTGCACCGCCCGACCGTGACAAGGGCATTCTGCGGGAGTGGCGGATCATCGAGGCGCTCGACGGGACGGATGTCCCGCACACCGCCGCGGTGGGCGTCTGTGACGACGCCTCCGTGCTGGACCGCCCGTTCTACCTGATGGGCTTCGTGGACGGGTGGTCACCGATGGACACCCATGGCAGGTGGCCGGAACCGTTCGACAGCGATCTGGCGGCTCGGCCCGGTTTGAGTTACCAACTGGCCGAGGGCATTGCGCTGCTCTCGAAGGTGGACTGGCGCGCCGTGGGGCTGCACGACCTGGGGCGGCCCGACGGCTTCCACGAACGGCAGGTGGACCGGTGGACCGGTTTCCTCGCACGGATCAAGCAGCGTGACCTCCCCGGCCTCGAGGCGGCCACCGCGTGGTTGCGGGCGCACAAGCCGCTCGACTACATCCCCGGGCTGATGCACGGCGACTACCAGTTCGCCAACGTCATGTACCGCCACGGTGCGCCCGCGCAGATGGCGGCGATCGTGGACTGGGAGATGGGCACCGTCGGCGACCCCAAGCTCGACCTGGCCTGGATGGTGCAGAGTTGGCCGGAAGACACCGACAATCCCGGTCCTTCTGAGATGAACTACGTCGACATGCGGGGTATGCCCTCACGTGACGACGTGGTCAGCCACTACGCCGCGGTCTCGGGACGTCAGGTCGACGACCTGGATTACTACCTGGTGCTCGCCAAATGGAAGCTGGCGATCGTGTTGGAGCAGGGCTATCAGCGCGCCGGCGATGATGATGAGAAGCTGCTGGCGTTCGGCCCGGTGGTGACGAGCCTGATGGCCTCGGCCGCCGAACTCGCCGAGTCCACCGATTACCGGGGTTGACCGCACCGTGCGTGCCGCGATCTGCCCGCGATACGGCCCACCGGAGGTGGTCCACGTCCAGGAGCACGCCGCCCCCGTGGCCGGTCCCGGCCAGGTCGGAGTGCGGGTACGGGCGGCGGCGGTGAACTTTCCCGACGTCCTGCTGGTGGCCGGCATTTACCAGATCAGGGTGCCGCCGCCGTTTGTCCCCGGCAGCGAATTCGCCGGCGTCATCGACGAGGTCGGTTCGCCGGACTGTGGTTTCGCGATCGGGGATCAGGTGACGGGCACCGGGATGTACGGCGCGTTCGCCGAGCGTGTCGTCGCCGACACCGCCGCAGTGACGCGACGCCCCGACGGTCTCGACGCGTTCGCCGCCGCCGCCGGCGGTGTCGCCTACCGCACGTCCTACCACACACTGCGTTCCACGGCGCGGCTGAGCGCCGGGGACGAACTCGTGGTGCGCGGGCGGCGGTGTCGGGCTGGCCGCAGTGCAGCTCGGTGTCGCCCTGGGGGCGCGCGCCACAGCGGTGGCGTCGTCACCCGAAAAACTGGCGGTTGCCGCCGACTACGGCGCCGGCACGTTGATCAGGCACGGCGACGGCCCGCTTCGGGCCGCGCTGCGCACCGCACTTCCGGACGGAGCCGACGTCATCGTCGACCCGGTCGGAGGTGAACTGGCCGAACCGGCACTGCGCTCGCTGCGCCGCGGAGGCAGGTTCGTCACCGTCGGATACGCATCAGGGGTCATCCCGAGCATTCCGTTGAACCTGGTGCTGGTCAAAGGGATTCACGTGCTCGGCTTCCAGTTCCAGGACGTACCGCGAGACCAGTTCGAGCGCAATGAACACGAACTGCGCGATCTGCTGGTGTCCGGGCGCGTATCACCGCACGTCGGTGCGGTGTATCCGCTGACGCGGACCTCCGAAGCCCTGCGTCACGTGGGGGACGGCCGCGCGATCGGCAAAGTCCTGATCGATATGAGCTGACCCCGGGCTGCCCGGTCAGCTCGCCGGAACCAGGTCCGCGGCGACCGACAGCATCATGCCGTAGCAGAACGTCTCGCTGCGGCCGACCGGTTCGACGAC
>NZ_JBAUJB010000272.1:0-2021 GCF_049683355.1 Mycobacterium sp. | reverse complement strand
GCCGTACGTGAACTAGGCGCTCTTCTCGCGCCGCTCGTTACGCGGTGGCTTGCGCGGCACGATGGTCGGCAGCACGTTGTCTTCGACGGTCTCCTTGGTGACGACGACCTTGGCGACGTCGTCGCGGCTGGGGATGTCGTACATCACCGGCAGCAGGACTTCCTCCATGATCGCGCGCAACCCGCGGGCACCGGTGCCGCGATGGATGGCCTGATCGGCGATCGCCTCGAGCGCGTCCTCGTTGAATTCCAGCTCCACGCCGTCCATGTCGAAGAGCCGGGTGTACTGCTTGACCAACGCGTTCTTGGGCTCCGACAAGATCTTGACGAGCGATTCCTTGTCCAGGTTCGTCACCGACGCCACGACGGGCAGCCGTCCGATGAACTCGGGGATGAGCCCGAACTTGATCAGGTCTTCGGGCATGACCTCGGCGAAGTGGTCCTGGGTGTCGATCTCGGCCTTGGAGTGCACCTCGGCGCCGAAGCCCAGACCGCGCTTACCGACGCGGTCGGAGACTATCTTCTCCAGCCCGGCGAACGCCCCCGCCACGATGAACAGCACGTTGGTGGTGTCGATCTGGATGAACTCCTGGTGCGGGTGCTTGCGGCCGCCCTGCGGGGGAACCGAGGCCTGCGTGCCCTCGAGGATCTTCAGCAGCGCCTGCTGCACGCCCTCCCCGGAGACGTCGCGGGTGATCGACGGGTTCTCGCTCTTGCGGGCGATCTTGTCGACCTCGTCGATGTAGATGATGCCGGTCTCGGCGCGCTTGACGTCATAGTCGGCGGCCTGGATCAGCTTCAGCAGGATGTTCTCGACGTCCTCGCCGACGTAGCCGGCTTCGGTGAGCGCGGTGGCGTCGGCGATCGCGAACGGCACGTTGAGCATCTTGGCCAGCGTCTGCGCCAGGTAGGTCTTGCCGCAGCCGGTGGGGCCGAGCATCAGGATGTTGGACTTGGACAGCTCGACCGGCTCGGCGCGCGAATCCCGCGTCTTCTCGCCGGCCTGGATGCGCTTGTAGTGGTTGTATACGGCCACGGCGAGCGTCCGCTTGGCGGTGTCCTGACCGATCACATAGCCCTCGAGGAAGTCGCGGATCTCGACGGGCTTGGGCAGCTCGTCGAGCTTGACGTCGTCAGCGTCGGCGAGCTCCTCCTCGATGATCTCGTTGCACAGGTCGATGCACTCATCACAGATGTAGACGCCCGGACCCGCGATGAGCTTCTTCACCTGCTTTTGGCTCTTGCCGCAGAACGAACACTTGAGCAGGTCACCGCCGTCTCCAATGCGTGCCATGGTGCTGGTGTCCTACTTCCTGTCGGCAGTCGCTGATCAATCTGTTCGGTGCGTCGCACCGGGCGTTATCCCGACGCTACCCGCTTGTTCCGGCACCGTGCGACCGATAATGCCGAATCGCGCCGGTGGTATTCAGGTGTGGTTGCGTCAACATATCGCCTGATGCGCCCCGCATGGCCGCGAAGGCAACACCGTGTCTCTGGCGTGTCGTCGCCGTTACCGCTCCGGCGGATGTCCGCAACCGAAACTCCAGGTCCTGAAGCAGTGCCCGAGGGCACCGTTCACGATACCGGTATCGGCCCGCAGGCCGCCGGTCCCTGATGCCGGGTCAGCGACGACCGGGCCCTATCGGGCCGGGACCGACCGGACCGGGACCCACCGGTCCGGGGCCGACCGGACCGACCACTCCCCCGACGCCCACCGGGCCGACCGGACCCACGACCGGATTCGGGGGGTTCAGGTACACGTTCACGTCGTAGTAGAGGCACTGGGCGGTGTAGACGTCCCAGTACATCCCGACCGGACAGACCACGTCGGCACCGCTGACCGCGGGTGAGGCGATCTGCGTCAACATCACGGCGGCCGACGCGGCCAGCGCGATCCTGACGGCGCCAGGCCGTAACCCAACCATCATCGCGATTCCCCCTGCTGCCGATGCCACTTTGCAGTCGTCGACGGACGTCACGCCTGTACGGTCAGCCTGCCACGGTCAACGGCTCGGCGACGGA
>NZ_JBAUJB010000271.1:0-2326 GCF_049683355.1 Mycobacterium sp. | reverse complement strand
ACGGTGTCGATACCAGCGCTTCCTGCTCTGGAGTCAGAGCTCGCGCACACCGGTGAACCGGGCCATCAGCGCCGCCGCCGCCAACGCGTCGGCACGGGACCGGAAGGGCCCGACGGCGCTGCCGCTGCGGGGCGCGCGGACCGCCGAGAACCGCGGGAATGCCTCGTCGGTCAGCTGCACCCACCACCAGCGCTGGGGGAACTTGGACCGCCGGTTGTACGGCGGCGCGTGGGCGGCCAGCAGCCGTAGCTCCCGAACCCCGGCCTCGAGTTCGTGTGCGCACTCGACGTGGTCGACCGCGGTGGCCAGCGACGCCATCTCCTTGATCCGGGTCCTCGGGTCGGCGCCGTTGAAGTATTGCGACACCCGGCGCCGCAGATCGACGGCGGTGCCGACGTAGAGCACCTCCGCCGAAGGCCCCCGGAACAGGTACACGCCGGGGGCCCTGGGCAGGCTGTGGGCGAGGTGGCGCTTGCTGCGCTGCGCCGGCGTCACATCCGGCAGATACGACCGCAGCTCGGCGTAGGTGTGCACCCCCTGGTTGCCGACGCGCTCGATGAGCCCGTGCAGAACGTCGACGGTGGCCCGGGCGTCTTCGAGCGCGCGGTGGTTGGGAGTGGTCGAGGCGCCGAACAGGGAGGCGAGGGCGCCCAGGCGCACGCTGGGCGCCTCGTCGCGGGTGAGCACGCGGCGTGCCAGCCGGACGGTGCACAGCACCGGCGGCTTCGGCCACGGGAAATGGCCACGTTCGGCCGCAGCGCGCAGGAACCCGATGTCGAAACCGGCATTGTGCGCGACCAGCACCGCGCCCCGGCAGAACTCGAGGAACGACGGGAGCACCCGGTCGATCGTCGGTGCGTCGTACACCATCGCCGAGGTGATGCCGGTCAACGCGACGATCTGAGGCGGGATGGCGCGCCCCGGGTCGACCAGGGTGGCGAACTCGCCCAGGATCTCGCCGGCGCGGACCTTGACCGCGCCGATCTCGGTGATCGCGTCGGCTCTGTCACCGGTGGGCCGGCCGCCGGTGGTCTCCAGATCGACGACCACGAACGTGGTCTCCCGAAGCGTCGGGTCGGCGAGCGGATCGACGTCCGCAAAGCTGAGCTGACCCATGCGCCGAAGGTAAGCGCCACCCCTGACAAACCCCGGCAGCTGCGCCGCATGTCGGTTTCCCCGATCGCCGTGGCGCGGACTTGTCGGTACCGCTCTATACCGTGCGGATGATTCCGATCGAGAGGACGGGTGCGATGGCACAGGAACAGCGGCCGCCGGGTGATGGGCCCGGCCCGGACAACGAGACCGGGACGGTGACGATCGACTGCGACGACTGCGCAGTGCGCGGTTCCGGCTGCCAGGACTGTGTCGTCAGCGTGTTGCTCGGCGTACCCGAAACTTTGCTGGTAGACGAGCGTCGGGCGTTGGAGGTGCTGGCTGATGTGGGGCTGGCCCCGAGATTGCGGCTCGTCCCGATCCACCGGGAGAAGGGCACCGGAGTTGCCTGATGACACGCGCCGCTGCGAGCGTTGTGCCCATCACAGTCCCGCCTGTTAAATTTGCGTCTTCTGATGGACAAGGCCGATGCCGTTTCGTAACCTATCCGAGACCTGAGTGTTAGTTCGAGACGGCTCCGTTACGGCAGTTGAAGGACGCAAATCTTGAGGCTCGTTCGCGCGCACAGCAGCACCCGTCGTTCTTGGGGACCCGCCATCAGTGCGATAGCCGGGCTGACCGTTCTCCTTTCGGTGATGATCGGACAGGCGCAGGCTGACCCCGCCGACGACGCGTTGGCGAAGTTGACCGAACTGTCCCGCCAGGCGGAGCAGACCACCGAGGCCATGCACTCCGCGCAGCTGGATCTCGACAACAAGCTGCAGGTCCAGCAGGCCGCCGAAGCCAAGCACGCCAGCGATGTCGCGGCCGTCGAATCGGCCCGCGAGCAGCTTGCGACGTTCCAGAACTCGGTCGACACCCTGGCCGCCGCCCAGTACATGGGCGGGCGCACCTCCGGTTTCGACGCCATGCTGACCGCATCGTCACCGCAGGGCCTGATCGAGCAGTTGTCGGTGCAGCGCGTGATGGCGCACGAGATGCAGGCGCAGATGGCGCGCTATCGCGAACTCGGCCGGCAGACACAGCTGGCCGAGCAGGCGTCGGCTGCGTCGGCCGCCGAGGCGAAGACGGCCGCCGAGCAGGCCGCCGCCGTGCGCGCGGACCTCCAGTCCAAGCAGAGCCAGCTGCAGGTGCAGATCGCGGTGGTCAAGGCGCAGTACGAGTCGCTGACCCCGGTCCAGCGCGAGACGCTCGCCGCGATGCCGCCGCCTCC
>NZ_JBAUJB010000270.1:0-2286 GCF_049683355.1 Mycobacterium sp. | reverse complement strand
CGGCCGCGCATCTCGACGATCTCGCCGACGTCCCAGCACAGCGCCTCGGAATCCAGGGCGTCGCTGACCGCGATCGCCGATGCCAGCACGTGGCCCTTCTCGTGCTTCGCCAGCTCGGTCAGCCTCGCGGCCTCGTTGACCGGGTCGCCGATGACGGTGTACTCGAACCGAGCCTGAGCACCGATGTGGCCGGCGATCGCCCGCCCGGCCGACACCCCGATGCCGAAGTCGGTTTCACCGAGGACGTCGATGAGCTCGTCACGCAGCTCGCGGGAGGCGGCCAGCGCCGCGCCGGAGGCGTCGGGATGCTCGATCGGGGCGCCGAAGATGGCCAGCGCCGCGTCGCCCTGGAACTTGTTGACGAAACCACCGTGACGGTTGACGGTGTCGACCACCACCCGGAAGAAATCGTTGAGGAGGCTGACGACGTCGGCCGCCGGGCGGGTGGCCGCCAGCTGCGTGGAACCGACCAGGTCGACGAACAGCACGGCGACGTCGCGTTCCTGGCCGCCGAGTTCGGTGCCCCGCTCCAGCGCGCGCCGCGCGACGTCCTCGCCGACGTAGCGCCCGAACAGATCCCGCAACCGCTGCCGTTCGGCCAGGTCACGCACCATGTCGTTGAAACCGGCCTGCAGCAGCCCGAGCTCGCTGGCGTCGTAGATCTGCATGTGGGCGTTGTAGTTGCCGCGCTGCACCTCACCCAGCGCCCAGCGCAGCTGACGCAGAGGGTCGGCGATCGACATCGCCACCAGCACGGTGCTCGACAGCCCGATCACCAGCGCCGCGATCGCCAACAGCAGGATCGTCGTGGTCAGGCGTTCGGCGGGGGCGGTGAGGATGGCGAACTTGCTGGCCACCAGCGCGAGGACGATCGCCAGCACGGGCACCCCGGTGGACAGCACCCAGGTCAGCACCTGGCGCAGGATGACGCCCGGGGCGTGGAAACTCTCCGGCACCCCGCCACGCAGGGCCGCGACCGCCACCGGACGCAGCACACGTTCGGACTGCAGGTATCCGATGATCGCGGTCGCCGTCGCGCCCAGCCCGGAGGCGACGGCCACCACCGGCGCGGACTTGCTCGCCACCGGCCAGCTGGCGACGATGAACACCACCGAGCCCAGCAGCCAGTTGGTGGCGCTGACCAGCGAGCGGTAGAACGGCATCTTCAGCGCCCGGATCCGGGCCACCGCGGTCTCGGCCGGGTCGCGGTCGCCGAGCAGCATGTCGCGCCGCTGCCAGCGCATCACGGGGATGAGCATCCGCAGCGTCAGGTACGACGCGACCGTGAACGAGATGAACAGGTAACCGAGGAAGACCGCCAGGTTGTAGGCGGGCAGATCCTGCAGCTGGATGCGGTCCTCCGGAGGCAGGCCGAACCGCAGGAAGCCGAGGACGAGCAGTGCGCCGATGATGTCGGCCTGGAGCATGCCCAGCGTGAACACCGGCCACGGGGTACGCGCGACCCAGCGGACGAATGCGCTGATTCGTCCAATCTCGCTCGGTTCGGCGGCCACCCGCTTACCGTATCGGTCGCGCGTGACGGTGGCGGGGTGTCTGGGACGGACGTGTCGGTTCGCAGCATTACTGTTATCGGCGATGACAGGTGTTTTCTCGCGTCTTGTGGGCCAGGACGCAGTGGAGTCCGAGCTGATCGCGGCGGCGCGGGCCGCACGCAGTGATTCGGCTCACAATGACCCCGATGAGGAGACGGACACCGCAGCCGGCGCGATGACCCACGCGTGGCTGATCACCGGTCCACCGGGCTCGGGCCGCTCGGTGGCGGCGCTGTGCTTCGCCGCGGCGCTGCAGTGCACCTCGGATGGGCAGCCCGGGTGCGGGGAGTGCCGGGCGTGCACCACCACGATGGCGGGCACCCACGCCGACGTGCGCCGGATCATCCCGGAAGGGCTGTCCATCGGCGTGGACGCGATGCGCAACATCGTGCAGATCGCGTCGCGGCGCCCGGGTACCGGTCGCTGGCAGATCGTGGTCGTCGAGGACGCCGACCGGCTCACCGAGGGCGCCGCCAACGCGCTGCTGAAGGTCGTCGAGGAGCCGCCGCCGTCGACGGTGTTCCTGTTGTGCGCGCCGTCGGTGGACCCTGAGGACATCGCGATCACGCTGCGGTCGCGCTGCCGGCACATCGCCCTGGTCACCCCGCCGGTGGACGCGATCGCCCGGGTGCTGGTGGATTCCGACGGGCTGCCGGAGGCAGACGCGGCGTGGGCCGCATCGGTCAGCGGCGGTCATGTCGGGCGGGCCCGCCGGCTGGCGACCGACGAGCAG
>NZ_JBAUJB010000269.1:0-10820 GCF_049683355.1 Mycobacterium sp. | reverse complement strand
GCTTATGTAAAGGTTCCGATCACGGCGTTCTCGGTGCCGCCCATGGTGGTGCCGGCGTTGCTCACTGCCTGCGCCAACTGCTGCAGCGCAAGGTTGAGCTCGGTCGAGTTGGCGTCCCAGCGCTGCTGGACCGCCTGGTACGACATCGAGCCATCGCCGACCCAGGCGCCCTGAAGGCGGGCGAGCGACCCCTGGCCCTCGTCGAGCAGGCCGTTGGTACGGCCGACCGCGGCATGAATTTCGCCGGCACCGGCCTCGATGGCGCCGAACTCGTAGTTGATCTGTCCCACTGCTGTTCTCCGTGTCCCTTTGAGTCCGACCTAGAAGTTCATCTGCGTCGCGAGATCGTCTGCGTTCTGCGCGTCGGTGTTGAGGTACGACGTACCGCTGGTGTGGATGTTCTGCGAGATGTCGGTGAGCAGACGGATCTGCTGACTCGACGCCTCGTGGAAACGCAGCAGCGCTGCCTGCGCGGCCTGTCCGGCACCCTCGCTGTGCAGGCTCTGCTGAAGACCCGCGGCGGTCGACTCGACCTGGGCGAGAACGGACTGAAGCTCGCCGGAGATCCGGTCGAAGTTCGCCGCCTCCGCCATTAACTGCGGAGTATCCGCATTCACCAATGCCATTGCTGACCTTCTCTCTCTTTACCTGTGCTCCCGCCGACTCGGCAGGCCCTCCCGACCCAGGCGGTCGGCAAGTTGCTGGGGACGATCACCACTCGTCCTCTTCGTCCTCACTGAGGTCATGTTCCAGGGGCGCCGGCGCGTTCAGGCCGGCCTTGTTGCCGCCGCTCTTGCCGCGCTGCCCCATCATTCCCATCGGTCCGCCCATCCCGCCGCCACTGCCAACGGGTGCCAACCCGGCGGCGGCGGCACCCGCCGCCGCACCGGCGCCGACAGCGACCGGGCTCAACGTCGGTCCGAGTTCCTTGCCGACGAGATTGGACATCAGCGGGGTGCGCGTCGCTGTGCCCCCGGCGCCGGGCAGGGACGCAGCCCGAACCATGCCCGAACCGGTCGCGGCGCCGCTGCCACCGATCGCGGGGTGATTCGAAAACGGGGTGGCGCCGAGCATTCCGACCTGCGCGCCCTTGTCGCCGCCCATCATGCCGCCCATCTGGCCGAACATCGACGACATCTGCTGCAGCGGCTGAGTGAGCTGCTGGAACGGCTGCGTGACCCCCTGCATCATCTGTTGGGGCAGCTGACCCAGCGTGGAACCGAGCTGAGAAGCCATCTGCATCCCCATCTGCATGCCCTGCTGAGGTGCCTGCTGCAGGGTCTGCGCCCGATCTGCGGGCGACCTACCCTGGTTGGCGGCTTGGTTCGCGACCTGCTCCATCCGGCCCGCCTTCTGGTTGGCCTCCTCGAACTTGCCGTACCCGCTGACCTTGGCGAACGTCGCATTGCGGACCGCAGCACCGGCCACCATCGGGGCGGCACCGGCCATGCCGACAGCCATCGCGGCCTCGGCGCCGCCGGGGAGCACGATCGGTTTGGGGGGCGGCACCGGCTCGAATGTCGAGTTGAGCATCGTCTCGGCTTCGTACGCGGTCATCACCCCGGCGGCCTGATTCCACATCCGGACGTAGTTCGCCTCGTTGACCGCAATCGGCACCGTGTTGACACCCAGGAAGTTCGTGGCGTTGAGGACCGCATTCGTGACGTGGTTCAGTTCGATCTCCGGCAGCTGCGGCGTGGTCGTTGCCGCCGTCGACCAGGCCGTGGCCTGCGCGGAGGCCTGAACTGCGCGCTTGTGTGCCTGCAGCGACAGTGTCCTCAACCAGACAACCATCGGCATCGCCGCCGTGATCGCGCGCTCGCTGGCCATCCCCTGCCACATCTGCGCCAGCGACGCCAGGCTGGCCGCCAACTCGTCGGCCTGCGTCTCCAACGAGATCGCGAACGCTTCCCACCCCGCCGCGGCCTGCACCATCGGCGCAACTCCCGCCCCGGCCTGCAGGCGCGCTGTGTTGATCTCGGGAGGAAATGCTCCCCAGATGGGTGGGATGGGTATACCGAGGCCGGCCATGGCTCACTCGACTCGAATCAGCTCGTCGCTCAGGCCAGCGTTGCGCCGTTCTCGGCATCAACAGCCTGGTAGGTGCCTGCGATCTGAGTGACGGTCGCACCGGCTCGGGCCAGCTCTTCTTGAGCCAGCGCGTTGATGCCCACGGTCTGGATTCCTTCGGAGGCGAACATCAGCGCCGCGCTCGCGGACACTTCGTCGGCGCCGGCCGGTGCGAGTGCGGTGACCTGCGCCGTCGCGGCAGTGCCGGTGGCGAGACCCCGCGCGCCGTTCGCGGCGACCTGACCGCCGACACCGGCAGCAGCGGCATTGTGGCTGAGTGGTTGCATTTGCTGACTCCTCACCAGTCTTGGACACAACGGCGTATTCAACTGTCGTTTACACGGCAGCAATCCCCTGTGAGAGAGCTTGAAGATCCCCCGACCCGATTGCTTTCGCAGGTCGCCCCGCATTTGCTGGACGTTACCGAAACCAATACTAACCGCCGACAGGGGGTGCTCTGCACACTTATTCTTCCGGTGGATCCACATACGCCGCTTGGATCACTTCTTTCCCATCCGGGGTGACAAAAAAGGCCTGACCGGGGGGCCGCTTCTTGACCAGAATCTCCCGCGACGGGAAATCCTGCTTCTCCCCGGAGAGAAACATCGTGGGCGTTCCGGCCCCGTACGCCGCTCCGACGAACTTGTCCATGGTGGCCCGGTGCGCCTGGCTCATCTGGCACGTCACGATGATGTGCAGACCGATGTCGGCGGCGGCCGGCAGCAGCGGCGACAGCGGTGCCATCGGCGACAGCATCCCTCCAGCCGCCACGATCATGTGCCAGTCGTCTACCAGCAACACGATGTCTGGGCCCGTCCACCATGAGCGCGCTCGCAGCTGAGACGGCGTCAGGTCTGTCGGCGGCAGCCGCTTGGTCAGATTGATCGCCAAGGCCTTGATCGACGCCTCGAGGGTGGTGTGGTTGCGGTTGATCGCTCCGGCGGCCAGCAGATGGGTGTCCGGGACCGCCTCCAACAAGCCCGACCGGTAGTCGGCGACCATGAAGCGCACCTGATCGGGGGTGTTGCGGGCGCAGATCGCCCGCGCCACCGCGTGGGCGATGGTGGTCTTGCCGGATTTGGGTGCGCCGAAGATCAGGTGGTGCGGACTGCTGTGCATGTGGCTGTGCGCCACCGTGAGGTCCGACTCCCGCACACCCACCGGAATCGTCCAGCGGGTCCGGTAGTCCGATTCCGGCCCCGGAGGGGCGGGGTCCAGTTGGTGCAGGTAGATCCGATCGGGCAGGACGCGCACCCGAGGCGCCTCGTCGGCATGGCGCGCGGCGACCTCCTGCACAGCGGCCGACATGGCCGGCACCAGGCCGTCGGCGCTGTGCACACCGTCGAGCCGTGGCACCCCGATCATCAAGTGGTGCTTGTCGGTTGATACGGCACGCCCCGGCCGGTTCAGCGGGATCTCGCGGGTGATGCGGTCCACCTGCGTCTCGTTCACATCTCCCAGCCGGAACTCCACCTTGGTGCCCAGATAGTCCCGGATGCGTGCCTTGAGCTCGGTCCACCTCGGCGTGGAGATCACGGTGTGCACACCGTAGGCCAGCCCCTGGCCGGCGATGTCCTGCACGACCGCTTCCAGATCGGTGAACTCCGCGGCGAAGGCCGGCCAGCCGTCGATCACCAGGAACACGTCACCGAACGGATCCGCCGACGCCGGGTTGTTCGGGTCCTCGCGCATCTGCCGGTAGTCGGCCATCGACCCGACGCGGTACTGCTTGAACGTCTGCTCACGCTGCCGCAGAACGGCTTTCACCTCGGCGACCACCCGGTTGACGCGGTCGGGTTCGGCCCGGGTGGCAACGCCGCCGACATGGGGCAGATCCTCGATGTACATCAGGCCGCCGCCGCCCATGTCGACGCAGTAGAACTGCAGCTCACGCGGGGTGTGAGACGCGGCAGCCGAGAGGATGAACGTCTGCAGGAAGGTCGACTTGCCCGTCTGCGGCGCACCACCGACGGCGATGTTGCCGGCCGCGGTCGCGACGTCGATGCCCCACACCTCCTGCCGGTGGCGCCGCGGCTCGTCCATGATCCCGAGCCCGATCCGCAGCGGTCTCCGGTCGTAGTCGCGGGCGACGAGTTCGTTGACCGGCGTGGGATCAGCCAAGGGGGGAAGCCACATTCGATACGCGTGGTTGTCTCCGGTGGTGAGCTGGTTGAGCACGACCTCGCGCAGCACCTTCTGCTCGGGTTCGATGCTCATTGGACCACCGTCGCGTCGAGGATCGGGGCGGCGGTGAAGCGGTGGATGCGAATGCTGTTGTCCACTGGCCGCGGCGCGGCGTCCCCATCGCCGGACGCCACCGCAACCGGCACATAGGGGTTCCCGGTGTACACGGTCTGGAACTTGACCGGATCCTCCATCCCCACTCGCAGGAACCCGACGCCGCTCTCCTTGTTCGAGATGTACTGCGCCTCCGGGGTCCCGATGACCGCCTTGGACTCTGCAGAACTGGTGGTGCGCAGCGCGATCCGGTAGGTCAGGTTGGGCTCCAGCTTGTCGATGCGGGTGCCGCCGGTGTTCAGCGACTGCGTGGCCAGCAGCAGGTGGACACGAAGCGACCGACCCACACGGCAGATCCGGTCGAACAGCCCGATGAAGTCGGGATGGTTCTGCAGCAACTCGGCGAACTCGTCGACGACGACGAACAGCGTTGGCAGCGGCGGCAGGTCGGCTCCGCGCTCGCGATGTTTCTCGTATTCGGCGACTCCCGACAGCGCGCCGGCGGCACCTACCTGCATGCCGGCCTGGCGCAGGATCGATTGCCGGCGGTCCAGCTCACCGGTCAGGACCTCCCCCATCCGGCTGACGAGCTCGGCTTCCTCCTCCATGTTGGTCACCACCGCAGCGGTATGCGGAAGCTTCTCCATCCCCAGAAATGTCGACCCTCCCTTGAAGTCTGTCAGCAGGAGGTTCACCTGGTCGGGATGATGTGTTGCAGCGAGGGAGAGAATCAGCGTACGGAGGAACTCCGACTTGCCCGATCCGGTGGTGCCGATCAGCATGCCGTGCGGGCCGGCGCCGAACTCAGCGCCCTCCTTGATGTCGAGATGCATGATGTCGCCGGTCTTGAGTTCGTGCCCGAACGGGATCCGCAACCGGTCACGGTCGGTGTCGGTGAACATCCGCCAGCGTGCGGGCGTCACCTCCTCGACGGACTGTGCGCCGACGATCTCGTGCCACTCGGTGGCGACCTTCTTCTGTACGCGGGTGCTCTTGTCGATGATGGTGCCGGTGATCGACCATCCGGCGAGTTTGCGTGCCACCCGCTCGGCCTGGCCCGGTGTCATCCGGTCCACCTGACTGGCCACCAGACGGAACGTCTGGTTCGGCAGCCGGTCGTCGGCAGTGCCGTCGGCATCGACCCGGATCCGGTAAGAGGACCGGTGATTGCCCAACGTGAGCACGGTGACCCCGGCTCGGCCGTCGGCGGGGAATCCGGCACGGCCACCGGTGAGGTCGACGACGACGACGTACGGGCCGCTGGGCGTGGCATCGGCCGTGTGAGGGCCTCGGGCAGCCAGATCGCTGAGTCCATCAGGCCGGGTGAACACCATCCGGGTGGAGCCCGCCGCGTCGGCGTCGGACTGGTGCTGGACGTGCGGCAGCCACTTCAGCCACGCCCAATCGGGTTCCTCGGGATTGTCGGTGAGCACCCGGATCTGGAGTAGGTCCGGCGGATGGAACACCGCCAGGTGGCAGATCATCGCTCGCAGGAGGCCAGCCGCCCCGTCGGCGTCACCGCCGACCGCGATGGTCGGAAATGTACGCAACTGCAGCAGCTTCGGGCAGTCGTGAATCAAGCCGTGAGTTCGCAGGAACTTCGTCACCCACATGTGGCTGACGGGCTCGAGGTGCGCCTGGGGAGCACCAGCAGGTCCGGCGAGGTCACCGCCCACCGCCGGCTTCAGCAACCGGTCGACGGCGGGCTCGGATCCGATGCCGATTCTGGTCGCAGCGTAGAAGTCCGCGTTGGCGGCCCGTGACCACTGGCGGTGGGTGCCGATGATCGACAGCAGGTCGTCCGGGTGCGGCGCGTGGTAGTTGAAGAAGGTCACCTGCGCTGCGGCCGAGGAGGTCACCCGGGTGCGCAGTCCCGCGAGGTAGCGCAGGTACTCCTTGCGGTCGGCGTTGATCTCAGGGACCTTCTTGCCCCCGCTGCCACCGCTGGCCACCAAACCCACGGCGGCCATCACCATCATCAGGGGCATCATCAGCATGTACGGCGAAAGTTGGCGCACACCACTGAAGATCATGATCGCGATCATGCCGAGCATGCACCCGCCGAGCACCCAGGGCAGCGCCTTCTGCATACCCGAGGGCGGGATGTCGACGCCGAGGTCCTCAGGCGGGGTGACGTTGATCTCGCCAGGGGTCAGCCGCGGCCCCCGCTTGATGATCGGGGTGAACTTACGAGTCGTCATCCGCCGCCTCCACTGCTCACACCCGCAGGAGTGGCCGCGCCATCGGCACCGACCTTGCGGGGGTTCGGGTTCGAGGGCAGCGTGTCGTGTTCGACGAGCGCCGCCTCCTTCGACAACACCGGGCCATCGACCAGCAGGCTGACCACCTGCCAGGGCGCGGTACGTGGCGCGCTCAACCCCAGCTTCGAGGCGGTGTCCTCATCCGGGAGCCCGTAGCGCACCCCCTGCGGGTCAATGTAGTAGAGGCTCTCACCGTAGCGAGGGTCAGGTGACTGCAGCCGGATGTACTGTCCGCCTTCGATGTGCACCGTGGCGTCGCCGGTGATCTGTCGGATTCCGGTGCTCAACGCTTCTGCCGGCAACGGCAACCGGCGACCCGCGATCACCGTCGTCCTGGGTGCCTGGTCACCGGGCTCGCGTTGCCAGGACCAGCATAACGTCGGGATGTCTTCCCGGAGAAGGACGTCCATGGAGGTGTCCGGCAGCGGCGAGTTGTAGACCTGCTCGATGATCCGAGCGACCGCGCTCGGTTCCATCGACGGCGGCGAGATCAGCCCGTAGGAGTTGGTGGCGCGCAGCGCGGCTGCGGTGGTGTCGTTGACCTTGGCCACACCGCCGGCCAACACCACGTAATTCTGTTCGTCGGCCTGCTCGCCGGAATCGATGACGGTCTTGAAAACCGAGCCGATCACCAGTTCCGGCGGCAGGCCCACCGTGTTCGGCGCACCCGCACCGGGGATGTCGGGCAGCCGCCACGGGCCCGCGTCGGGCAGCGCGTTGAACACACCTTCCGAGATCGGCGTCGAGCGCGCCGTGACTGGGATCCCCACCGCGGAGGTGACGGCCCGGTCGGACAGGTCGATGGCGTGCCGCCCGGCCTCGGTGATCAGCCAGTCCTGGTTCTCGTAGGAGATCAGCATGCCCTGTTCGGGGCGCAGCGGCCCGACGGACGAGTCCAGAGCCAGCGGCGTGACCAGTGCCGCTGTATCGACAGTCGGCGCAACACTTTCCGGCTTGATGACGGTGTCGCACAATGTCCACTGCGACTCGGGCGCCGCGGACACCGGGGTGGCATACGGCGCCCCCGGGATGCCGAGCGGCTGCCCCTTCGGCATCCTGTCGAGTTCCTCGGACTTGACCGCCACCGGGGTGTTGTTGCTGCCGAGAACCAACCGCGCGGAGGTCAGGTTGTACACAGGCCGCAGCTGCCCGCTGTCCGGAAGCACCACGTACAGCTGGTTCGTGGTGCGATCGACCAGAAGGCTGTCGCCGCCCCGCTTTCCGAGTGGTTTGAAGTAGGCGAGCAACGCTGCGCCCAGGCAGATCAAGACCGCGATGACGATGCCCGCGGTCACCGCGCGGCTGTAGAACTGGAGCGGATCGTCGAACATCCGGGTATCGCGACGCACGATCGCGTGCTCGACGCGGCGCAGCAGGAAGCGCCAGCCGCTGACCTGGACCTTGGTGGTGAGCCGGAATCCCGCCATCGGCTACCCGCTCAGATTCAGTCGGCCGTGCACCGACGCGATCGCTGCAGCCATGTCCTCACCGCTGATCTCGCTGAGCTGTTCGGTGGCAAGGGATTCGATGTCCAGCGATCGGGCCAGCCGCATGTCGCGCGTCTGTTCGCCGGCTTCCACGAGCTGGCGTGCATAACGCCCATTGCCCGCGACGTCGAGTGCCGGCTTGCCGCTCGCGGTGCTCTGGGTCAACAGCGTCGCCGCATCCAGCACCTGTTTGGCGGCCTCGTCGCTGAGGGTCGAATCGCCACCGGCCGCGATCACTTTCGCGATGTCGACGATCTCGTCCGGCGAGTAGGAGTCGAACTCGATGCGGGTGGAGAACCGCGAGCGCAGGCCGTCGTTGGTTTCCAGCAGCCGGTCGATGTCGTTGCTGTAGCCGGCGATGATCACCACGAGCCGGTCGCGGTCGTTCTCCATCCGGGCCAGCAGCGTGTCGAGAGCCTCCGTGCCGAACGGATCTGCACGGCTGTCGCGTTCCTGCACCAGGGTGTACGCCTCGTCGATGAAAAGCACACCGCCCATCGCCCGGTCGATGGTGCGTGCGGTCTTGACCGCCGACTGTCCTTCGTACTCGGCGACGAAGTCCTTGCGGGACGCCTCGACGAGTTTCGGTTCGGCGATCACACCCAGGCCGGCGAGGATATTGGCGACGACGCGTGCGATGGTCGTCTTGCCGGTCCCCGGCGGGCCGGTGAAGATCATGTGTTTGGACGCCTGAGCCACCTTCATCCCGCGAGCCGCTCGTACCTTGGCCATCTGGGTGGCTGCGCGGTAACGCTCGATCTGGTCCTTCACCCGCGTGAGGCCGATCTGGCGGTCGAGTTCCGACTGTGCTTGCGCCAGCAGTCTCTCCCGGCCGGAGTCGTCCGCGACCACGCTGGCGGGATCCCACGGGTCGCGGCGGGCGGCGATCTTCTCGGCGGTGGTCGTCTCCAGCCGGTACGTCGGATCCTTGAGCGCTGCCGCGACTTTCGGTGACGGGTGGGTTGCCTGCAGCCACTCCAGCAGGGCGACCGCGGCCTCCTCGTTGCCCTGACCTCGGCGGGTCATCGCCAGGTGCCAGGCGATTGCGGGAGCACACGCCTCACCCGCGGGCGACGAATTCGACTCCATCAGGCGCCGTTCGGCCTCGGTGAACAGGCCGAGGTTGGCCGCGGCCACCCCGTGCGCGACCCCGGCCGCGGCCGCCAGGAACTTGTCCGGCCACGAACCCGCGCCCCGCACCTCCTCGATCACATCGGTCCAGCGCTGCGCCGCACCGTAGATCACGGCCTTCACCCAGGACACCAGGTGCTCGGCGTCCGCGGACGGGATTGCTTCGAGAGCCTCCATCGCGTCGGCGTAGTTGCCCTCGGCGGCTTCTGTGACCGCGAATCCCATGGTGATGGCCAGCGGAGAGTTCACCGGATAGGTGATGTCCCCGTACTGCCCGCCGATCGGGATGCGGGCGCCCACGCTGTTCATCGATATCTCGGCGGCCCCGGCGAGCTGCCCGAAGTTGGTCCGCGAGTACCACGCCCGAAACATCGTCACCCGGTCGGTGTCGCCGCAGCGGATGCGGCCCACCCACGCGTCACAGGCGGATTCGTCGGCAATGGTGATGTCGGTGAACATGTCCAGCGACCGGGCCGGGGAGGTGGGCAGCATGCCCACCGCGGTGCCGAAGACACTTGCCAGATGTTCGGTCATTCCTCACCTGCATAGCGGGTTGTGAACAGTTCAGCCCTTGCGGCCTGAGCCTGTTCCGGGGTGGGCAGATCGAGATCGCGATTCAGAAAGTCTCGGGTGGCGACGTTGTCGTGTCCCTGTGCTCGCATGCCGTCCAGCATGAAGGTGTACTGGGCGGACCTGGCGTCTCGGGTTGCCAAGTCGGCGACGACCACGATCTCGTCGGCGAGGACGGCCTCGGCCAGCGTGGCCGCCTTGGGCGACAGCTCGATCTGCTGCACCCGCCCGTCCAGGTAGGTCGTCACTGTCACCGTGCCGGGAGGGTTGGTGACCGCGAATGTGGGCATCGCCCCGTCGTCGTATTCACTAGCGTCGACCGCACCGGCCGAGGAGTAGCCACCGAGAATCGCCCCCAGGTCTGTCTCTCCCGCGCCGTCGCCGACGACGCCAAAGTCCAGCGCCGCCAGGTCGTCGTGATTCGCCTCCTCGGCAGGGGAATCACCGGGCGGGGGTAAGGCCACCGTATATCGCCTTTCTCAGTCCGGCAACGATGCGTCGGTCTCACCTGCGTCGGCCCCGACGTGGCGGTCGAACCAGGTTCCGGACGGAAGGAACTCCATGAGGCCGTCCAGGGCGCGCTGCAGGTTCTCCGGCGTCCCGGGCAGGAAGCTGCCGT
This sequence comes from Mycobacterium sp., assembly GCF_049683355.1. GTDB lineage: Bacteria > Actinomycetota > Actinomycetes > Mycobacteriales > Mycobacteriaceae > Mycobacterium. The sequence continues at coordinate 444 of NZ_JBAUJB010000269.1, read as the reverse complement.
ACAGCTCCCCGCTGACCCGACGCGGGATCGAGACGATTCTGCCGTGCGCCGAATCGAGAACCCCGGCACCCACCCCCGCCTGCGAGTACGTCCCGCCCGGGTGGCGCTCGTTGGCGGTGATCTCCACCCAGCTGTCCGGATTCGTGGTCGCGTCGGCGTAGATCCGGGCCGACGACAGTGGCAGGCCGTACTGTCCGAGTTGATCCGCGGTCCGCGCTTCTGCCAACTTCGCCGCGATACCGGTCAGCGGTTCGACCTCCGCCGGTGTTGCATCGCCGACGACCACGTTCACCATGGCCGCCAGACCGACCTGCGGAGCCACCCGCTGCAACACCAGCATGTCCTCATCGCGCGCGGCGACGACATGACGTTCCCCCTTGCGACACACCACGAAGCGCACCATTTTGCCACCCACGTCGCGGCGCCACCAACGGCAGTCCAGGG
>NZ_JBAUJB010000268.1:0-4004 GCF_049683355.1 Mycobacterium sp. | reverse complement strand
CGCCGTCAGCGCGAGGCGCTCCGCATCTGACTTGTGGCGTGAGTGGAGGAGGTACCGGAGCCAGCGAACATCAATGAGCACAATGATCCTTTACGCGGTCTTTGTGAGAAGCGGGAGTAGTTGGCGCCGCGCCACCATGGCATCGGCGAAGTGGTTGAGTGCTTCCGGAACGGAGCCGGCTGCGTCGAACTCGATGTCGCACTCACGCAGTGCCTGCTCGACCGAGCGGCTGGCGACCAGCGACCACTCGACGCCGGCGGCGGCGCAGACGTCGTCGACCGTGAACAGCAGCGAAATGGCTTCCCGACTAACGGAAGTGACGCCGCTGAGATCCAGAACGAAGGGCTTCTCCGCGAGGATGAAGCGACGGGTGTACCGGGTGGCGCGGTCGGTGTTGAGGTCATCGAGGCGACCCTTGATGGTCACCACCGTCGCCAGCTGGCGGCAGTGCGCCCGGATGTCGGCGCCGTTGCAGTCGAACGTCGGATTGCCGTACATTGCAGCCTCCCTCGATCGTGTGCTGACATCAGCCGCCAGTGGGCGTTACAACAACGAACGTAGTGAGCCAATCTAAGGCGGCGGGGAGTAACTACTAATACTTCGGTAAGAACTGGATTCGCCCGCGTCAGCAAACCCGTCGGTAACTTGGCGTCAACCTCGGCGCTGCTGCTGGGAACCGGTATAACCCGCCCAGGGGTTGTAATCGGCCAGCAGTGCCTCCTGCGGCGGCCTGGCGCCCTCGGCAACGTGCTCGAGGTTGATCCGGATTCGGTACCAGATCGAACTCGGGCCGCGCATGCCGTCGACGAGGATGTCTGTGGGTTCCAGGTTTGCGGCGGCGTCCTGATACTTCTCGCGCCACTGCTGCAGCGCGGCCATCGCCTCGTCTCTGGTCTTGGTCCGGGCGATCTCGATCAACGGTTTGGCCGACTGCCGGCGACCGTCGGCAGATCGGCGGGCACCCTTCGGAGCCTTCTCCGCCGGCCCGAGTGAGTCGGCGAGGTTCAGCAGTGACTCCAGGCCACCTACCGCGTCGTCCATTCCCTCCCACGGGTCGCCGAGCCGTTCGAAGCGCTGCGGCACCGTGGCGACGGTGAAGGTCTCGGGTCGACAGTCGGCGACCTCATCCCAGAACAGCGGCGTCGACACCCGGGCGTCCGGCGTGGCACGCACCGAGTACGCGGACGCCACCGTGCGGTCCATGGCGTTCTGGTTGAAGTCGACAAAAACCCCGTGGCGTTCTTCCTTCCACCAGCGCGCGGTGGCAGATTCCGGTGCTCGGCGCTCCACCTCGCGGGCCACCGCCTCGGCGGCCAACCGCACCAACTTGAACGGCCACCGCCGGTGGATGCGCGCGTAGATGTGGAAGCCCCGCGAGCCCGAGGTCTTGGGCCAGGCCACCAGCCCGTGCTCCTCGAGAACCTCGCGGGCGACGAAGGCCACGTCGAGGATCTGGCGCCAACCGACCCCGGGCATGGGGTCGAGGTCGACGCGCAGTTCGTCGGGATGATCGAGATCATCGAAGCGCACCGGGTGCGGGTTGAGGTCGACGCAGCCGAGGTTCACCGCCCAGACCAGTCCCGCCGCGTCGTGCACCACGGCTTCCTTGGCCGAGGTCCCCGACGCGTACTTCAGCTCGGCAACGTCGACGAAGTCGGGCCGCTTCTCCGGGGCGCGCTTCTGGAACACCGCCTCCTGTTCGATGCCCTTGACGAAGCGTTTGAGGATCATCGGACGGTCCTGAACTCCGCGCAGGGCGCCGTCGGCCACCGCGGTGTAGTAGTGCATCAGGTCGAGTTTGGTGACCCCGAGATCGCCGAACACCACCTTGTCGGGATGGGTGATGGGCACCTGCTGTCCACCGATGTCCAGATACCGGGGACCAGGCATCGTCTCATCGTAGAATCCGGTCGATCTGCGAGCGCGGTCACATAAAGTTGTGCGCATGTCCAAGCTCAGTGATCTTCCGGTGCAGGCGCTCGCCCAGGTCCAGCAGTCCGTCGGCAAGTATCTCGAGCGTGGCTCGGCGGAGCTGCACTACGCCCGCAAGATGTTCGAGGCGGGTGCGCTGAAACTGGAGGCACCGCAGGACATCGCCGCGTTGGTCGGTGACATCCGCCGGTGGGGCGAGTTCGGGATGATCCCGGCGCTCAACGCCCGCCGCCACCCGCACCGGGTCGCGGTGATCGACGACTTCGGCGAGATGACGTTCTCCGAACTCGACAACGCCGCCAACGCCGTCGCCAACGGCCTGATCGCCAAGGGGGTCCGCGGTGGGGACGGGGTGGCGATCCTGGCCCGTAACCACCGATGGTTCCTGGTCTCGGTGTACGGGGCCGCGAAGGTCGGCGCCCGAATCATCCTGCTCAACAGTGAGTTCTCCGGCCCGCAGATCAAAGAGGTGTCCGAGCGCGAGGGCGGCAAGTTCGTCATCTACGACGACGAGTACACCGCCGCCGTCTCCCAGTCCGAACCCGAACTCGGAAAGCTGCGCGCGCTCGGGGTCAACCCGGACCGCGCCGAATCTTCGGCTGCCGCCGAGGGTGACGAACCGTCGGGCAGCACCGATGACACCCTCGAGCAGTTGATCGCCCGCACCAGCACCGCACCGCCGCCCAAGGCTGCCAAGCACTCGTCGATCATCATCCTGACCAGCGGCACCACCGGCACCCCCAAGGGCGCCAACCGCAGCGCGCCATCGTCGCTGGCGCCGATCGGCGGGGTGCTGTCGGCGGTGCCCTTCAAGGCCAAGGAGGTGACGTCGCTGCCGGCGCCGATGTTCCATGCGCTGGGCTTCCTGCACGCGACGATCGCGATGATGCTGGGCTCCACGTTGGTGCTGCGCCGGAAATTCAGACCGGCCACCGTGCTCGCCGACATCGAAAAGCACAAGGCCACCGCGATCGTGGTGGTTCCGGTGATGTTGTCCCGGATGCTCGACGAGCTCGAGAAGACCTCACCCAAGCCCGATCTGTCGTCGTTGCACATCGTGTTCGTCTCCGGTTCACAGCTCGGCGCCGAGCTCGCCACCCGGGCGCTGAAGGACCTTGGCCCGGTCGTCTACAACTTGTACGGATCCACCGAGGTCGCATACGCGAGCATCGCACGGCCCCAAGACCTTTCGATCAACCCGGCAACGGTCGGGCCGGTGGTCAAGGGCATGAAGGTCAAGATCCTCGACGACAACGGCAACGAGCTGCCGCGCGGTGAGGTCGGCCGGATCTTCGTGGGCAACTTCTTCCCGTTCCAGGGCTACACCGGCGGCGGCGGAAAGCAGATCATCGACGGACTGCTGTCGTCGGGCGACGTCGGCTACTTCGACGACAACGACCTGCTCTACGTCAGCGGTCGCGACGACGAGATGATCGTCTCCGGCGGTGAGAACGTCTTCCCCGCCGAGATCGAGGACCTCGTCAGCGGCCATCCCGAGGTCGTCGAGGCCACCGCGCTCGGTGTCGAGGACAAGGAATGGGGCGCCCGGCTGCGCTGCTTCGTGGTCAAGGCCGAGGGCGCCTCGATCGACGAGGATGCGATCAAGGCGTACGTGCGGGAGAACCTGGCCCGCTACAAGGACCCGCGCGAGGTGGTCTTCATCGATCAGCTGCCGCGGAACCCCACCGGCAAGATCCTCAAGCGCGAACTGCGCGACATGGAGATCGACGGATAGGGCCACCCCGGAATTCGGGCGGAATCCTGAATCGGTGAGCGACCCTCAGTCGTCGTCGTCGCCTTCGTTCTGATCATCTTCGACGGCGCCAGGGTCTTCGCTGTCGGTGCCGTAGCCCGGCGCCGGTTCTACGCCCGGCCCTGGGTCGGCGGCGGCCGGCGCGTCGGCTTGGCTGTGTGGATCCAACGGCGGGGTGTTTGCGCTGAAATTTGGGCGCTTCCGGGTTTTTCGTGGGCCCGATGTGGGCGTGACGGCCGTCAGCGGCAGGATATGGGGTATGCGCGACACCGAGCTGTACCGCCATCTGCTGGGACTGGAGACTCCGTGGAAGGTGGGG
>NZ_JBAUJB010000267.1:0-9793 GCF_049683355.1 Mycobacterium sp. | reverse complement strand
CCGCAGCACCGCGGCGCGCGGCCGTCCTGGCCGCCGTTCCGGGACCGCAGCCGATGTCGACGACGCGGTCGGTGGCGCCGACCTCGGCGATGTCGGCGGCCAGTCGGGCGTTGCCGCGGCCCGTGAGCAGGAAGACCACCCCGAACAGTGACCCGGTGACACCGGCGAAGCCGGGGTGATCGCCATGGTGGTTGACCGCCGGTGGAGTCGAACTATCGCTCATGGAGTAGACCTTGCCTGTTCAAGGCGGGTTGAAGTCAAATGGCGTGATGGACGTGATTTCGATCGGCGAAGCCGCATCGCGGTTGCAGATGACGCCGTCGGCGTTGCGCTACTACGACGATCGCGGCCTGGTGCGCCCGCGGTCGAGGCGATCCGGCAGACGGATGTACGGGCTCGAGGAGCTGCGCCGGCTGGCGTTCCTCAAGATCGTGCACCGGCTGGGCCTGCCGCTGGGCACCGCGGCTGCCGTGCTCGACGACCCGAGTGAGCAGTGGCGCGACACAGTTCGCCGGCAGATCGACGAACTCGACCGGGTGATCGCCCAGGCGCGCGCCGCGCAGCAGTTCCTCACCCACGCGTTGCACTGTCCGACCGAGCACCCGGCTCGGCAGTGCGCCACCATGACCGGGGCGCTGGACCGACTGCTCGATGGCATGAGCGTGGAACAGCTTGCCGCCGAGCACACCTCGGACGAATGACGCGAGCCCCTACGCCTCAGCGCACCTGTGACCGGCCGCGTTCGATGACCGAGTCGCGGCTGGCGGCGATGTCGTCGCCGGACGCGCTGCTCATCCATGCCCGGGCGGCGTCGGCCTCCAGCCAGAGTGCCGCACCGTTCTGGGCGTCGTCGATGTGGTGGTAGGAGGCCAGTAGCGCCCGCACCGCCCGCTGGTTGTTGCCGACGATCGAGGTGGCGATCTGGCGGGCGGTGTCGAGGAGGTCGCTGTGCGGCACCACCTGGGTGACGAGTCCGGCGCGCAGCGCATCCTCGGCCGACAGGTAGTCGCCGGTCATGCTCATCCGCCGGGCCATCCCGACGCCCACCTTCTGCGGCAACCGCACCGACAGACCCCAGGTGGGCAGCAGGCCGACCCGGGCGTGGGTGTCGGCGAAGCGGGCCGCCTCCGAAGCGATCAGGATGTCGCAGTAGAGCGCGATCTCCAGACCGCCGGTCACCGCCGCCCCGTTGATGGCGCCGATCACGGGTTTGGTCATCGCCGGCCATTTGGGTGAGATGTCGGGAAGGTCGGTGGTGTCGCCGAGTTCCTTGAGGTCCAGGCCCGCGCAGAAGACCGGGTCTGCTCCGGTGACGATGACGACGTCGACGGTGTCGTCGGCCTGGGCCTCGCGTAGCGCGCCGAATAGCCGGGTGCGCAAGGCCGACGACAACGCGTTGCGGGCACCGGGCCGATTCAGGGTCAGTGTCCGGATCCGGTCGCGGGTGTCGACCAGCAGGATGTCGGTGCCGGGGTCTGCAGGAGTGCTCATCCGCTCACCGTATCGGCCACGGCGTTCGGGCCTATCGTGGAGGTCATGTGTCGAAACATCACCGAGCTGCGGGGGCTGGAGCCGGCCGCGACAGCCGAGGAGATCGAGGCCGCGGCGCGTCAGTACATCCGCAAGGTCAGCGGTATCACCCGGCCCTCGGGTGCAAACATCGACGTCTTCGAAGCCGCGGTCGCCGAGGTCACGGCCACCACGACGCGGCTGCTCACCGACCTGCAGCCGCGCTGGCAACCGCCGAACACCGTTCCGCCGCTTCGCCGTCCCGAGGTGCGCGCGCGCCTCGGGCTCGGATGACCGCGACGCTGACCACGCCGGGGCTCAAGGAATGGAGCGCGGTCGTGCACGCGCTGCTCGAGGGCAGCCAGACGGTGCTGTTGCGCAAGGGGGGCATCGGCGAGAAGCGTTTCGAGGTGGCGGCGTCGCAGTTCCTTCTGTTCCCGACGGTGGCGCACAGCCACGCTGAGCGGGTGCGCCCCGAGCACCGAGAGTTCCTCGGGCCCGCCGAGGAGGACAGCACCGAGGACGAGGTGGTGCTGCGCGCGGGGGCCCGGGTGGTGGCCGCGGTCGAGGTCGGTCAACCGGACAGGCTGGACGACATTGCGCCGCTGCACATCTGGACGGCCGACTCGGTGCGCGCCGACCGGCTCGACTTCAGACCACGGCACCGGCTGACGGTGCTGGTCGTCTCCGCGGTGCCGCTGACCGAGCCGGTCCGGCTGGTGCGCACCCCGGACTACCGCGGCTGCTCGAGCTGGGTGCAACTGCCGGTAGATCCCGTATGGGGGGCGCCGGTGCACGACGACGCGGCGCTGGACGAGATCGCCGCCCGGGTGCGTCGGTCAGTCGGCTGAGGGTGGCCGCTGCCCGGCGGGCAGGATCAGCCGCGAGGAGGCGCCGAGATGCACGGTGTGCCGTGCTGTGGCCAGCCTGGTCCCGATGGCCGCGGATTCACCGGTGCCGAGGTTGCGCAGAAAGCGTGGGTGCGAGCCGCCGGCGATGAGCACGCGGATGCGGGAGCCGGCGCCGAACGTGCGGGCGAGCGCGTCGAGTTCGATGCGCACGGTGCCGGAATCAGGTGCTGCGGCGAGGTATCCGTCGCTGACGTTGCGTGAGCCGCCGTGCTCGTCGACCTGACTGATCCGCACGAACAAGTCGTTGTACGGGTTGGCGCAGGTGTGCTCGAGCTCCAGCACCGGCGTTCCGACCACGTACAGACCGTCGGGCAGCGGGTCACCGGTGAACGTCAGGACGTCGGCGCGGCGTGCCAGTGACGTGTCGTCGCGGTAACCGCCCACCGGGGACAGCAGTCGGCCACCAACGGTGGGTGTCGGGTCGGCGGGGTTGTAGACGAACGTCGCGGTGTCCGGGGCGGGCGCGGCGCCGGACAGGCCGCCGCCGGGCTGCAGGTACAGCACCTGTTCGGGCATCGGCGGCGGCCAGTCGGCCAGTTCGAGCCAGCCCCGGCCGTCGAGGTGGATGCGCACCGGTGCCTGCCGCTGTTCCACCGCCCCGGCCAGATGGGTGTCGAGCCAGTCCAGCGATTCGCGGATCGCGGACGGGGCGGCCTTGGTCATCATGTGTCCGTGTGTCCACGGACCGATCGTCATCGCGGTGGTGACCCCGCGGGACCGCCAGCGCGGCCTTGCTCACCATCCGCTGCGCCCGCGCCTGGTGCAGCAGCACGCGCAACCGCTGCGGGTCTTCCTGGCGGGCGACCAGATCACTCCAGCCGAGGAAATCGTTGAGGCCGAAAGAGCCTTCGCCCCAACGGGGTCCGCTGACATCGTGCGGTCCGACGGTGATCACTGCGGCCTTCATCTCGGGGGGGTCGGCGAGCAGCGCCCACTGGGTGAACCCGAGGTACGACAGTCCCAGCGTGGCGAATGTGCCGGTGAACCAGGGCTGGGTGCGCAGCCAGGCGACCGTGTCGGCGCCGTCGTCGATCTCGTGCACCATCGGGCTGAATTCGCCGCCGGAGCCGAACGTTCCGCGCACACTCTGGACGAGCACGTGATAGCCGCGCGCGGCGTAGACCGAACCGTACAGTGCGGCGAAGGGCCAGCCGCGGCCGTACGGTCCGCGGACCAGCGGCGTGCCTGCAGGCGTGTCGGTCTGCGGCACGTAGTGGTCGGCGATCAGGTCGACGCCGTCGCGCATCGGAACCCGCAGCCGCCGATCCACGACAACGTCGTCGGTGGGCGCGGGCAGGCGGAGCAGCTTGCTCAGCGCGCTCCCGGGGAACTTCGGACGACTCCGCTTCTGCGGGGCAGTGGTCGAGGCTTCGGCTGTTCGGCTCACCTCAGACACGCTACGCAAGCGGGGACTCACCCAGTTCGATTGCGTGCACGACCTTGGTCATCAGCCAGCCGATCGCCCGGGTGGCGTCTGCGGCGTCGACACCCCAAGGGCCGACCAGACGTTCGTAGGCAGGCACGTTCCACAACACGTCGAGCAGTCCGGCGACCGTGCGTCGTTCGGCGTCGCTGAACTGGGGAGCCGCCGCGGTCACCGCCCTGCGCAGCGCTTCGCGACGACGCTCGTCGACGGTGACGAAGGCCGGATCGCCGGTGGTCTGAACCGACTGCCGAGCCGAGAAGCGGTGCAGTGAGGCGAATACCCGCCCCGTCGTCTCCTCGAGATTGCCTAGGTCGACGTCGTCGTAGCAGACGCCGGCGTCCTCCTCGAGCCGGTGCATGACGGCGTCGTGCAGATGACGTTCGGTGGGGAAGTGGCGGTAGACGGTGCGCTCTCCGACACCGGCGCGCTCGGCCACCGCGCGGAACGTCAGTTCCCGCCAATCCCAGCTCTCGAACTCGTGTACCAGGTCACCGGCCGCGGACACGATGAGCTCGCGGGTCTGCGCGGCCTTCTGCTCACGGGCGCGGTTGTCGTACGGGCGGCGGGAGGCCATCGGGGACATCGTTGACGAGTCGCTCATATTGGTGGCAGTGTACTGTCATCAATCCGATCGGAGGTGCCGCCGTGCCATCATCGGGCCAGTTGATTGCGGCCGCGGCAGAACGAACCGGGCTCGACGATTTCGGCGACGACTCCTTCCGTGAGGGTTTGGAGATCCTGACCTGCGCGCTGTCCGGCGAGGCCCGCCTCAACACACGCGGCGAAACGTTCGTCTACGGCCGCATCTGCCTGCACCTGTGCCAACGACTGCAGGTCGAGAACTGGTACCGCCGGCATCCCGAGATCGGCGACGAACCGATCGTCGCGCCGCTGTTCGGCCTCGGCCTGCCCCGTACCGGGTCGACGGCCCTGTCGTTTCTGCTGGCTCGGGATCCACACATTCGCTACCTGCGCAGCTGGGAGGCCGCCCAACCCTGCCCCCCGCCGTCCACCGTGCCCGGCGACGACCCGCGGATACCGCCGGAGCAACGCCCGGTCGTCGCCGGCAGCAGACATCACGTGCCCCACGACATCCAGGGCCCGGCGGAGTGCCTGGACCTGATGGCGCTGGACTTCAAATCACAGATCTTCCAGGCCTTCGCGCAGGTGCCCACCTACTCCGAGTGGTTGCTCGAGCGTGCCGACTTCACCTCGACGTACCTCTACCAGCGTCGGGTACTGCGGCTGCTGCAGTGGGGCAGGCCGACCCGCCCATGGCGGCTGAAGTCACCGGCCCACCTGCTCTGTGTGCACTCCCTCGGCCGGGTCTTCCCGGACGCGCGCTTCGTGATGACCCACCGTGACCCGACCGACGTGCTGGTGTCGGTGGCCGACGTGTACGCCGACATCGTCGGCGGATTCAGCGACGACGTCGACCACCGCTACCTCGGTGAGCTCGACGTCACCCAGTGGTCCACGGGCGTCGACCGGACCCTCGCCTTTCGGAGGGCAGGCCATGACGATCGCTTCTACGACATCGACTTCCGTGCGATGCAGGACGATCCGATCGGCCAGGTGCGCGGTCTGTACGACTGGCTCGGCGAACCGGTGACCGCGGCGTTCGAGAGCGGGATGCGGGACTGGTGGGACGACAACGCCCAGAAGCGCGAACCCCACGCGAAGGCCGACCCGCAGCTGTTCGCCCTGGACCTGCCCGCGATCAGGCCGTTGTTCGCCCGGTACGTGGACACCTGCCTGGGAAGCTCGGATGCCGACTGACCTCACCGGCGGGATCGACCCGAGCCGCGAGTACGTGTTCGCCCGCAGGCCCGACAATCCGGAGATGCGGGACTCGGTCAGTTTCTGGGTCCTCGACGACCGCGGCGAGCTGGGTCTGCCGCGGATCGGCATCGAGGCGGTCGCGTCGAACTGGGACGCGCACCAGATCCAGGTCAACGTCGCCTTCGCCGACGGCCGGGTGTACCGCCTCCGCGACGACCCGGCCAGCAGATCGCCGTTCGACGCCGGTGGCGCGCCCACCGTGTTGGGTGCCGGTCCACTGGTCTTCACCTGTGTCGCACCGTTCGACGAGTGGACGGTGACGTTCGACGGCCGGGCGGTGCAGACGTCGTCGGCCGACCTGGCCGCCGGACACAAGACCGGGCCCTCGGTCGACCTGAGCTTCGAGGTCAAGGCCGCCATGGCGGCGCCGCCCTGGGTGCTAGGGCACCCTGCAGGCCGACGCGGGTTCACAGCTGGCGACGTCGATCGTCGGCGACATGATGGGCGGCCCGCGTTACGAGCAACTGTTCCGGGCCACCGGATCGATGGAGGTGGCCGGGCGCCGGCAGGACTTCTCCGGCAGCGAACTGCGGATCCGTCGCCAGGGAGTCCGCCGGCTCGAGGGCTTCTGGGGCCACTGCTGGCAGTCGGCGCTGTTCGGCAGCGGCCGGGCGTTCGGCTACATCGCGTATCCGCCCGTCCCGACGGTGCGCGTGTCGGTCTGCGGCACTCCGCGCCGACGTTCAACGAGGGGTACCTGTTCGACGGCCACGGTGACCTGATCGCCGCGCGGGTCGTGCAGGCGCCGTGGCTGACCCGACTGCAGCCCACCGGCGAAGACGTCTCCGTGGTGCTGGAAACCGAACAGGGCACCGGACGGATCGCGGGGGAGACGGTGCTCTCGACGCACGACATCACCGACCCGGCCGAGGTGCCACCCGAGGCGCTGGCCAAGATGGCGAACTGGACGTTTCCGGCGCTGCAACAGGCCGGAGTGCGTTACCGCTGGGACGGCGAAGAGGCGATCGGCATGCTCGAGCGGTCCAGCCCGATGGACCGGATCTGTCAGTAGATGTAGAACGGGCTGAGCTCGTGGGCCTTCTGCAGGTTGGTCTGCATGCAGTCCGGGTCGGGCTCGGAGTACACGGGCGCGTAGAACAGCGACTGCTGGATGACGCCGTAGCTGGTCTGGAACGCGACCATGCAGGTGATCCAGTTGCGGTTGTTCCAGTCCGTGGGCTTCATGATCCAGTACTGGGCCGCCCGGTGGCCGTTGATGTCGAGTTCGACGGCGTCGGCGGGCAGGGTCTGTTCGTAGGTGCGCCACACGAACGCCTCGACCGCCATCTGGTAGTTGCCCGCGTCGTAGCGGCAGCGCAGGCTGTCTTCCGGAGTCGGCGGGGTGAACGCCAGACCGACCCGCTGGATGACGTCCAGCGGGATGTCGCGGCAGGGGTCGAACGGGTCGGGATCCACCACCTCGACGACGGGCGACTTGATGGTGGTGGACATATTGGTCAGCGGTGCACCGGTGGCTCTGAGCTCCACCCGCTCGGCTGTGAGCGGGCCGGCCGGGTTTGCCTGCCAGACCACCACAACCGCCGCTACCAGCGCACACAGCGCCGAGAGCAGCCGCAGCTTGGCGACCATCACACCCCCTGATCTCGTGGCGGTGGACTCCGCCGGTTCGGTCCGACCCTGCTGGGAGTGTAGCGGGCGCGGTGGCCCGCCGGAACGGAAACCTAGAACAGGTTCTAGTTGCCGGGAAGTCCGCCACGGCGGGGCACCAGTAGGCTGACGGGTTGTGACCAGTGACGACCGGCGGCCGACTTTGTGGGCCGTCAGTGACCTGCATACCGGCCACACCGGCAACAAGCCGGTGACCGAGTCACTGCACCCGGCCTCGCCCGATGACTGGCTGATCGTGGCCGGCGACGTGGCCGAGCGCACCGACGAGATCCGCTGGGCCCTGGATCTGCTGCGCAAGCGGTTCGCGAAGGTGATCTGGATTCCGGGCAACCACGAGCTGTGGACCACCTCGCGGGACCCGATGCAGATCTTCGGCAAGGCCCGCTACGACTATCTGGTCGACATGTGCGACGAGATGGGGATCGTGACCCCCGAGCACCCGTACCCGGTGTGGACCGAGGAGGGCGGCCCGGCGACCATCGTCCCGATGTTCCTGCTGTACGACTACTCGTTCCTGCCGCAGGGCGCGGGCACCAAAGCCGAGGGCCTGGCGATCGCCAAGGAGCGCAACATCGTCGGGACCGACGAGTACCTGCTTTCGGCGGAGCCGTACTCGACGCGCGACGCGTGGTGCCGGGACCGCGTCGCCTACACCCGCAAGCGGCTCGAGGAACTGGACTGGATGATGCCGACCGTCCAGGTCAACCACTTCCCGATGGTGCGCGAACCCTGCGAGGCGATGTTCTACCCGGAGTTCTCGCTGTGGTGCGGAACCACCGCGACCGCCGACTGGCACACCCGCTACAACGCCGTCTGCTCGGTCTACGGACACCTGCACATCCCACGCACCACCTGGTACGACGGGGTCCGGTTCGAGGAGGTCTCGGTCGGCTACCCGCGGGAGTGGCGGCGCCGCAGGCCTTTTCGCTGGCTACGCCAGATCCTGCCCGACCCGAAATACACACCGGGCTACCTCAACGAGTTCGGCGGGCACTTCCAGATCACCCAAGAGATGCGCGAGCACGCCGAGAAGATGCAGCAGCGGATCAGGAGCGGCCGGGAATGATCTCGGCGACCCTGCTCGCCGGGGTGCTGCCCGGCTCGCTGGACGCGTTGGCGGCCGCGGAGTTGTACACCGATCCCAAGGAGCTCGCGCCGCTGCCCGAAGAGGAGCCGCTGATCGCGCGGTCGGTGGCCAAACGGCGCAACGAGTTCATCACCGTGCGGTACTGCGCGCGCCAGGCGCTCGTCGACCTCGGGATGGAGCCGGTGCCGATCCTCAAGGGCGACAAGGGCGAACCGTGCTGGCCCGCAGGCATCGTCGGCAGCCTGACGCACTGTGAGGGCTTCCGCGGAGCCGCCGTCGGGCGTCGCGAGGCCGTCCGCTCGGTCGGTATCGACGCCGAGCCGCACGACGTACTGCCCAACGGCGTACTCGACGCGATCAGCCTGCCGGTCGAACGGCACGAGCTGCAGGACATGCCCACCGGCGTGCACTGGGACCGGGTGTTGTTCTGCGCCAAGGAGGCGACGTACAAGGCGTGGTTCCCGCTGACCCACCGGTGGCTGGGCTTCGAGGACGCCCACATCCGCTTCGACGTCGACGGGTCGGGGCAGGCCGGAACGTTCACCTCGCAGATCCTGATCGACCCGGCCGCCGAGTCGGGTCCACCCCTGACCTCGTTGGCCGGGCGGTGGTCGGTCCGCAACGGCATCGCGTTGACGGCGATCGTGCTGTGAACCTCGGTGGCCTCGTCGTGGTGGACAAGCCCGGCGGGCTCACGAGCCACGACGTGGTGGGCCGGTGCCGGCGGATCTTCAGCACCCGCAGGGTCGGGCACGCGGGCACGCTCGACCCGATGGCCACCGGCGTGCTGGTGGTGGGGGTGGAGCGCGCGACCAAGATCCTCGGGCTGCTGACGGCGACCGACAAGTCGTACTCCGCGACGCTGCGGCTGGGGCAGGTCACGTCCACCGAGGACGCCGAAGGCGAACTGCTGCAGTCGGTGTCGGCGGCCGATGTGACCGACGCGCAGATCGAGGCGGCGGTTGCGCCGCTGCGCGGCGACATCGACCAGATCCCGTCGGCGGTCAGCGCGATCAAGGTGGACGGCAAACGCGCCTACCAACTGGTGCGCGACGGCCACACCGTGGAGTTGAAGCCGCGCCGGGTGCGGATCGGCCGCTTCGACGTGCTCGGCGTACGGCGCGGTACCGACCCTTCCGGTGTCGTCGATGTCGACGTCGAGGTGGACTGTTCCAGCGGCACCTACATCCGCGCGCTGGCCCGCGATGTCGGTGCCGCCCTCGGCGTCGGCGGGCATCTCACCGCGCTGCGGCGGACGCGTGTCGGTGCGTTCGGCCTCGACCAGGCACGCACCCTCGAACAGCTCGCCGAGGCCCCGCAACTGTCCTACGGCATCGACGAGGCCTGCCTGCAGGCGTTCGCGCGCCGCGACCTCACCGACGCCGAGGC
>NZ_JBAUJB010000266.1:0-5797 GCF_049683355.1 Mycobacterium sp. | reverse complement strand
GTGAACGGGTCGTTGAGCGGGTGATCGGCCCGGCGCCGCCAGCGCTGAGCTGCGGCGAAGGCGGCGCGCGGCCCGTCGTCGGGGGCGTCGGGCTGCAGTCCCAGCCGGCTCGCGGCATCGGTGCCGGAGCCGCCGATCAAGCGGCGCAACGACGCCATCTCATCGGGGTTGAGGGTGGTCGGCCGCGACCGCAGCTGGCTGATCAGCCGTAGCTCCTCGAACGCGTGGGTGTCGGCCAGCAGCGGCTCGATGTCGGCGAGGATGTGGGGTGTCGCGTACACCGGATTCAGTTGCACGAACTGCCGCAGCGACAGCAGCGCGGTATGCGCCTTGAGCAGATCGGAGCGCTGCGCGAACTGCTGGTCGATCACCTCACGCAGCGCCACCAGGCCGCTGCGTTCGAGCAGTTCGTCGGCCAGCGCCACCGAATCGCTCACCCCGGCGCGCAGCACCGCGATCGAGATCCGGATCCCGAACATCCCGAACCGATCCAGCAGCGCCGCGCGGGTAGCGGCATCAACAGGCAGCGCCGGGCTTCCACCGTCGTCCTCGCGCACGAAGCGGTCGACCGACAGCATCGCCTTGGCCAGCGCGGCGGGTTCCACCCCGGCAAGCTTCTCCAGCGCCACGAACTCGCTCTGCCGCAGCGTGCGGGCGGTCAGCGCCAACAGGCCGGACACCGGCACGACGGCCTGGCAGATGCCGGTGCGGTCCATCTCGGCGGTGAACCGCTGCGCGACGTCCTTGGCCGACATCATCGCGTCGATGCGGCCCGCGCCGATCTCGTCGGCGCGGGAGGCCACCCCGATCACCCCGAGCGCTCCGGACGCGCCGCCGACCAGCTGACCGATCTGCTTGAGCAGCGCGATGTCGGCGGCGTTGAGCGTGCGCAGCAGGAACACCACGGCATCGACCCGGGGCACGCCGTCGTCGGGGACCAGCAGCCGCAGCGTGCGGGCGGAGACGTCCCGGGACAGCGACGAGGTTCCGGGCGTGTCGATGATCGTCGCGTCGATCAGTTCGGCTGCCGGCCATTCGACGTCGAGGTCGACGACGTCGTCGGGGTCGACCATCGCGAAGTCGAACGTCAAGCCCCTGTCCTGCCCGGGACCGTCCGACCGCCGGGTGATCGGCACATTGGAACGTCGCCCCCCGCGGTGGTTGGCGGTCACCTTCGGCGTCGGGCCGTGATGGAACCAGGTGACGATGCGCGTCGCCTCGGTCGCGTCGGTGGGCGCGATATCCTCTCCGACCAGGGCGTTGACCAGCGTCGACTTACCGGCCTTGAGCGTGCCGGCCAACGCGATGCGCATGGGCTGGTTGAGCCGGTGGCCGATGCGCTCGAGTTCGTGGTGCACGTCCGGACGCCGGCGGTAGGCGGGATCGGCCCGGTAGGCCGTGATGGTGCCACCCAGGATCGCCCGCACTTGGTCGCTTGTGCTCAGGGTTCGCCCAGTCCCGTCCCGATCGCCCGACTACTAACCCTTCGAGCTTAGTGACCCCGCCGGCGTGGCGAGCTTGTCGGCGTGATCGAGGACCTGCCGCAGGATGTTGAGCTGGCGCTCGAGTTCCTTGACCCGGGTGTGGCGCTCGGCCTCCTCCATCTTGACCGCCGCCAGGGTGGCCTGCAGCGACTCGTTGAGCGAGCGGGTGGCCTGGTTCGCGATCTCGCGGTAGTGGTCGCGCAACTGCCGCTGGATGCCCTTGAGCCGGTCCCGGGACTCCTTGCTCACCACGAACGCGACATCGTCGACGAAGCGGCGGACGTTCATCTTGGCGTCGCTGCGGATCCGCAGCATCCGGTTGTCCATCTCCTCCTTGTAGGCCTTGCGCCCGATCAGCGCTCCGGCCCCCAGCGACAGCGGATTGAACATCCCCAGGCCTGCCACCGACGTCAGCATGCCGAACATCAACACCCCGCCGAAGGAACCCCGCATACCCGAGACCATCCGGTCGCCGACGCGGATCGGTTTGGCCTCCAGCGACGCCAGCGACTTGAACTCGTCCATCCCGGCGCCCATGTCGCGGGCGTCGATCGCCGGCATCCGCACGGCGTTCAGCCCAGCTTCGGTGAACGTCCTCGCGACCTCGGCGGCCAGGACCTCGGCCCGCTGGTAGGCCCACACGAAGTTGTCGCCGACCGCGGTGGCGACCGCCTCCTCCAGCTCGGCGCCGATCTCGGCCCAGTGCTGGGTCGGGTCGCAGGAGTCGATCGCGTTCTCGGTGTACTGGGTGATGTTGCGGAACCGGTGACGCAGGTCGTGGTCGACGTCGGCGGTCAGGTCCGAGATGCCGTCGTTGAGGATCTGCTGCCACAACGCGGTCTGCTGCAGTGCGTCCTGCGCCTCCTGCTTGCGACGCTCCAGGTCGGCGGTCAGACCGTCGCGCGCCTGCGGGTCGGCCAGCGCCGAGAGTTCGGCCTCCAGAGCCAGTTTCAGATGCTCGGCGGTTGCCCGGACCTCCGCGGTCACCTGTTGGCGCACCCGGTCGTTGTGGCGGGCCAGCACGTCCTCGGACAGGAACTTCACGATCGCCGGGAAGTTCGACTCCTCGTTGAGTTCCTTGTCGTTGAGCTTCACGGCGTGGCTGCGCAGCGTCGCCGACGCCGGGATCATCGGTGTGGTGACACCGGCGCGGCGCAAGTGGGCAGCATTGACGTCGACCACCTGCCGCCAGTGCGGGTACAGGTCGGTCTTGCTCGCGACGATCGCGGCGACCGGGCAGATCTCGAGCGCCTGCCGGATGAACGTCATCTCGGGTTCGGTGAACTCCTGGCTGGTGTCGCTGAGCATCAGCATCGCGTCGGCGTCGGGCAACAGGCCCAGCGTCGACGACAGGTGCGGCTGGCCGTGGCCGCCGACACCCGGGGTGTCGATGAACGCCAGGCCACCCTTGAGCAGCGGGCTGGGGGCGGTCACCTCGACCCGCAGCACCTCACGGCCGGCGGCCTGCGGGGCGCGGCGCAGGTCGTTGCCCAGGTCGCTGGTGGGGATCTCGACGAGTTCGGGCTCCTCCCCGTCGGGCCGCGCCACCACCAAGCGCGTTGACGCCTGCTCGCCGTAGGACACCACGGTGGCCAGCACCGTGGACTCGTCGTCACCGACCCGGGCGACCGGCATGTTCAACAGGGAGTTCAGCAGCTGGCTCTTGCCCTGCTTGAGCTGGCCGGCGATCACCACCCGGATCTGCGGGTCGCTGATCCGCCGCTTGGCCCACGCCAGCCGGGACACCAGATCGCCACGCTCGTTGGTGTCGGCGATCTTGCTGGTGTGGTCGATGAGCTCGACGATCACCGTGCGTGGGTCTTTGGCCTGGGTCATGGTGCCCCTCTACGTCCGACGGCGACTGTTCAACGTTAGGCGCGCGGAACTGGCGGGGACCATCACGGTCCCCGCCAGTTGCGCTACCCGGTCACGATGCCTCAGAACGCATCCAGTGACGTGTCGGTGCTGTTGTTCGACGCGACGTCGGTGTCGAAGCCGGTGTTGTTGTCCGAGAACAGGTCGGTCTCGGTGTCGTTGCCCGAGAACAGATCGGTGTCGGTCTCGTTGCCCGACCCGATGTTGGACTCGAAGTTCGAGGAGTTGTCCTCGACCGAGCTCTCCGTCGACGTCGTCGTCTCCGTCTCCACCGAGGTGTTGACCGAGTTGTCCTCGGTGTTGTCGCTGCCGTAGTCGCCGTCGATCTGGGTGCCGGTGTTGACGTCGTTGTCGGTGATGATGATGCCGCCACCGCTGCCGCCGTCACCGCCGGACGCGTTTCCGCTTCCGATGCCGATCAGGCTGTCACCGCCGGCTGCGCCACCACCGTTGCCTCCGCTGGTGTCGACGTCGTTGAGAACCGGGGCGTCGTTGTCGGCGATGAGGTCGCCGCCGGCGGTCTGCGAATTGTCCTCGACCTCGTTGTCCTTGCCCACCACGACGTCGGAGCCGGAGCCGGCGAGGATGTCGCCGTTGTTCATGGTGTTGCCGTCGCCGAGCGCGGCGCCGTCTCCGCTGACGATGTCGCCGTCGTTGTCACCGCCGACCACAACGCCACCGTCGGTGGCGGTGTTGCTGGTCTTGTCGCCGAGGGTGATGTCACCGAAGCCCAGGTTGAACGCGCCGTTCTGGGCGTTGGCGCCCGCGGCCTGGTCGGGGCTGGCCACGGGGACGTTGTTGCCACTCAGCAGGTCGGTGTTGTTGCGGCTGCCCAGTTCGGTGTTCGTGTCCGGCGCGAACGTGGTCTGCGGCGAGAACGGCGAGGCGAAGCTGGTGTTGAGGTTGTGATGGTCGGTCACCGCGCGCTGCAGGCCCATCACCGGGTCGCCGCCGCCGAACATGTAGCCGGCCGGCGCCGCGGTCGCGGCGACCGACGCGAGCTGGGCCGCGGTCACGTTGGGCAGGCCGGCGTCACGCAACGCGCCGTCAGGGTCGATGACAAAAGACGTCGCCGCGGCGGGGCTGCGGAACAGGTCGAGGATGAAGTCGATGAGGGTTGTCATTGAACTGCCTTTCTGTTCTTCCCGGGTCCTACCGTGTTCCTCGGGGAGGTTGGCTCGCCGGGCCTCCCGGCGATCTGGAGACCACGTTATGGACTTCCGAACCCGCGGCAAACGGGGTCGGGACCCCTCCCTGGCCCCGCCGACCTAGGGATATTCAGCGACCCCCATTAGGGGATTAGGGGGCTCTACAGGGCAACCGGGACGCTGCGGGGGATGGACCCGTTTCCGCACGTCAAACGAAAAAACCGCGCGGCCCGGATGGGCCGCGCGGTGTGCCGGGGGTCGGTTCGATCAGCTGAAGATGTCGAATCCCGGGCCGGGGTCGTCACCGGGCTGGGTGTCGACGACCGGCTGCACCCACTCGTCGGTGAGACCAGCGCCGTCGACCACACCCTCCTCGAAGCCCTCCTCGAACACAGGGCCTTCGAGCTGCAGCGATGCCGCGTCGTCGGCCGGGCCGCCTGCCGACGACGGTTCCAGGACCGAGCCGCCGTCCTCGACGGTGTCGGTCACCACAGCGGGGGCGTCGATCAACCCGGGCATGGGCGTCGGGTCGGAGAAGGCGTCGAAAGCGGCGGTGGCCGCACCGCTGGCCCACACGTTGCCCGCCGCCTCCACACCGACGGCGTCCAAACCGGCCGAGGGGGCGCCCATCGACAGTGACTCCGCGACCACCGGGATCAAATTGCTGACGTCAGCGCTGGTCACATCGGTCAGGTGCGCGTCGGCGAGGGCTTGCGCGGGATCAGCGGCGTAGCGTGCCGCAGCGTCGGGATCGCGCACCAGCGACATCACGAAGTCGAGTAGCGAGTTCGCCACGACCACACCTTTCCTATTGGATTCCTGTTGGATCCTGTTGGATCTCCGCTGTTGCCAGCTGCCTGACACGATGCTAGCCACGTTCACTGCTCACCGGATCGGTGCCGAACCCAGCCCTGAGCCGACGGCATTAGGGGATCGCCCATTAGGGGAATCGCGCCACTAGGGGAAATCCGCCGACCCTGGTGGGCGAGCCGTTAAGGTGGTGACCGGCCCAGACAGGAGAGACGCCACGATGACTGAACCACTGGGGTTGTCGATCGGGATGACCAACCTGGTCGCGGCCCGCGTCGGCCGCCCGCCGGTGATACGGCGATCGATCCTCACCCTCTTCGACGACCGTGCGCCCGAGGTCGGGGTGCCCACCGGGTCCGGCCTTGTCCTCAACGGCTTCGTCGACCGCGTCGGCGACCCTGTGCCGCTGGTCGCCGCGGACGGCTCGGCGCACCGCGGTGAGACCGTGCTGGCCGAGGCGCTCGAGGCGATGGCGCGCAC
>NZ_JBAUJB010000265.1:0-2284 GCF_049683355.1 Mycobacterium sp. | reverse complement strand
GCAGACAACAGGAAAGCTGGTGCAGGCCAGCGGATCACTCATACCCACACCATTTCCCAGCCGCCCCAATCGTGCAGAATCAGCTCCCCAACGCCACGAAATCAATGATCCACGGTTTCAGGCTAAGCGGTCCAGAGCGGACGGTGACTGCCGTGGAGGTGGCCCTCGAACGCATCCGGGCGGACCCGCTGGGGCAAGCGCTGCTGCACTCGATAAGCGGTACAGCCGTGATGCAGTGGATCGGCCGATCGACAATGCCGCCGGCATTGGCGTCCGAATTAGTCGGCCTCAGCGATGACCCTGTCGCTGCGCAGTGGATCGTCCGGGTCGTCCTGTCTCTGCTGTGCTGGCCGGTGGACGATCGCGGAACCGAGCGCGAAATGATCCGGCGATTCCTGGCACCGTGTTTGTGACGGTGCCGTCGAGTGGCCGCTCACCCCGGACGCGCGGTCGTGACAAGCTCCTCGACGGCGACGAACTTCACCCGCGGACGGGCGGCCGCGGACCCGCGGGCGCGTTCGGCGGTGTCGATGGCCCGCCAGCCGTTCCAGTCCACAGGTGACAGTCCGCGGCGATCCATCAACGCCCGCAAGGTGTCTCGGGCCGCCACCTCGCGTCGCAGGAGGCCGGCGTCGAAATCCGCGAGCAGTTGCCCGACGGTCTGTTCCGCGCATGATCGGTTGGTGCCGATGACTCCCTGCGGGCCCCGCTTGATCCAGCCGGTGACATAAACCCCGGTGACGGGGTCACCGGTGCCGTCGGTCACCCGACCGCGGTCGTTGGGCACGGTGCCCGTCGCCTCATCGAACGGCAGGTCGGGCAGCGGCGCGCCGCGGTATCCGATGGAGCGCAGAATCAACGACGTCTCGATCACCTCGCTGCCGTTGACCTGCAGCCCCTGCGCGGAGTTGCCGCCCTCGATTGCCGTCGGCGAGCATCCGAAGCGGAACACCACACGCTTGTTCCCCGGGGTCGGCGCGCGCCGTGCGTACTCGCGGGCGACGTCCAGCTTCGCCGCTGTCTCGATGTCGTCGTCGGGGTCGGGTTCCAGGCCGGACCCGTCGATGACCACGTCCACACCGGGCAGATGTCCCAGCGCCAGGAACTCGCCGACGGAGAACGCCGCGGCCCGCGGCCCGCGCCGGCCCAGGATCACGACCTCTTCGATCGAGTTGTGCGCCAACGCCTCCAACGCATGCTCGGCGATGTCCGTGCCGGCCAGCGTCTCGGGGGGTGTCAACAGGATGCGTGCGACGTCCAGGGCGACGTTGCCGTTGCCGACGATCACCGCTCGCCGGCCCGACAGGTCGAACCGGTGGTGAGCGTGGTCGGGGTGCCCGTTATACCAGCCGACGACATCGGAGGCGGGGTGGCTGCCGGGAAGTTCCTCGCCGGGGATGCCGAGGCTGCGGCTGGCCGAGCAGCCGACCGCGTAGATCACTGCGTGGTGATGGTCCATCAGGTCCTGATGACTCAGGTGCCTGCCGATCTCGACGTTGAGGTGGCAACCGAATCGTTTGTCGGCCAACGCCGAGGTGAACAGGTTGACCACCGATTTGGTGTGCTGATGGTCGGGGGCGACGCCTGCCCGGACCAGGCAGAAGGGTGTGGGCAGGCGTTCGAACATGTCGACCTCGACTCCGTCGACGGCGATCAGTTCATCTGCGGCGTAACACGCCGCCGGGCCCGCCCCGACCACGGCGACCCGTAGTGATCCGCTCTCGACCGGTCCGTGCCGCTTGTCCGGCGGCGTCGACTCCGGTTGCAGCGGATGTCGTTCGAAGTATGCCGCGTTGATGTCCCGGAACCGCTCCAGGTGCGCGGGCAGGTCCTCCTCGTAGTGGATCGCGTCGACCGGGCATTCGTCCATGCACGCCCCGCAGTCGATGCACGCCTCCGGGTCGATGTAGAGCATCTCGGTGCCGCTGAACTCGCCGGGGCCGCCCGCCGGCCGGATGCAGTCCACCGGGCACACCGGCACGCAACTGGCGTCCTTGCAACAGTTCTGGGTGATCACGTAGGACATCAGTCACCTCCGCGGAAGCCATAACCGTCGAGTTTGCCGGCGAGGCGTTCGATGTAGGTGGCGATGTCGTCGGGGTTGCGGTCGGGTAGGCCGAAGAGGACTTCGGTGACGCCGAGGTCTTTCCAGTGTGCGAGTTTGTCGGGGTCGGGTTTGAAGTCCAGGGCGACGATCTGGGGGGTGCCGTCGCGGTCGGCGCCGGCCCAGGTGTCCTGGAGGAGTTTGACGGGGGCGTCGATGTCGATGTCGCGGGGTGTGGTG
>NZ_JBAUJB010000264.1:0-9685 GCF_049683355.1 Mycobacterium sp. | reverse complement strand
CGGGCAAGCCTTCCGGGCTACGCGCTCAAAGTAGGTGAGGCACCACCACCGGCTACGCGCTCAATGTAGGTGAGGCACGTCGAACGCTTCCCCGCAGCTTTTCGATTGCGTATCCTGCTCACCAGATGGGTGCCTTCCTGCGGCACTAAGACTATTGCTAATTGTAAGCCAATTGTCCTATGCCGCAACGGCATCCATCGTTAACTGCAAGCGCGTGTCGCGCTTACTCGCGGAATCGGGTCAGAACAGCAGGCCGGTGAAGCACCAGTCCAGGACCTGGCGGTCGTCCTTGGGCTCCGACCCGCCCGCGGTGTAGACCCGCGAACGCAGCCGCACCACCCCACCGCGCCCGTCAGACAGGCGTTCGGCGGATTCGATGCTGAGTTCGCTGTAGAGGGTGTCGTTCTCGTGCACCGGGCCGGTATGGTCACACGACTCCCAGCCCAGCACGGTGACCAGGTTCGGCAACAGCCGGGTGGCCTGGGCGAGCGCCAACCCGATGGTGTGACCGCCGTAGACCAACCGCTGTCCGGACGCACGTGAATCATGATGGGTGGCAGCGATGTTGAGCGACAGCCGGGCGAGCTCGGGTGCACTGCTCACCACATCGGCGGTGCTCCGCAGCACCTCTCCGGACAGCGCGGGATCGAAGTGCGGGCCGGGCACCCGGGCCCGGAACGCGTTGCCGTCCCAGTCTGCGGTGGGATCGGGGGCCGGACCCGCGGCGGTGCCTATGACCGACAGGTCATCGGCGTGGCCGGTCTCGACGGCGGTCCCGCTCAGCGGCAGCATCGCGCACCGGTGGAAGTCCAGCACCAGCCGGCCCACCCCGTCGATGGTGGTCATCCGCAGGGCAGCCAGGCCAGTGGGGACCCGTCCGGGTTTGGCGGTGTTCTGCTTCAGCCCCACCACCTCGGTGCGGGTGAACAGTGTGTCGCCGATGACCGGGAACCGGTGAAACCTCAACCCGCGGTAGAACAGGTTGGCCTTCACCCGCTGCGTCACTACCGTGGACTGGCCGATCGCCACGTCGCACACCAGGGCCGGGTGGGCCAGCGGGCCGAGCGCTCCGGTCACCGCGGTGGCGAGCTCGGCGTCCAGGGCCAGCCGAAGACGGTCGCCGAGGATCGCCTGATGAGTCGCCGCGATGCCTGCGGTCAGTGTCACCGACGGCGCCGCGTCGAAGACCTGACCCACCTGCAGATCGTCGAAGTGCGGACCGCCCGCGATTTGGCCGTACAAAGTCACAGCTGTTCATGCTGGCACTCGGCGCGTTGTCGTGTCAATATGGCCGTACATTTCGAAGGAGGTGGCGCGGGTGCCTGCCCAGTTGAACGACGAAGAGGCCTTCCTGGTCGACACGGTCCGGACGTTCGTCGACCGCGACGTCAAGCCGACCGTCCGGGACGTCGAGCACGCCAACTCCTACCCCGAGGCGTGGATCGAACAGATGAAGCGCATCGGCATCTACGGGCTGGCGATCCCGGAGGAGTACGGCGGCACCCCGGTGTCGACCCGGTGCTACGTGCTGGTGACCCAGGAACTGTCCCGGGGCTGGATGAGCCTGGCCGGCGCGATGGGGGGCCACACCGTGGTGGCCAAGCTGCTGGCGCTGTACGGCACCGAGGAACAGAAGCAGCGTTACCTGCCGGCCATGGCGACCGGGGAGGTCCGCGCGACGATGGCCCTGACCGAACCGGGCGGCGGGTCCGACCTGCAGGCGATGAAGACCACCGCGCTTGCATCCGAGGGCGGGGGCCTGGCCGTCAACGGGTCGAAGACGTGGATCTCCAATGCGCGACGCTCGGGGCTGATCGCGCTGCTGTGCAAGACCGACCCGACCGCCGACCCCGCGTATCGCGGCATCTCGGTGGTCCTGATCGAGCAGGGCACCACGGGACTGTCGGTATCGCGGGATCTGCCCAAGCTCGGCTACAAGGGCGTGGAGAGTTGTGAGCTGGTGTTCGACGACTGCCGGGTGCCTGCGACCGCGATTCTCGGCGGTGCGCCCGGACAGGGTTTCGGGCAGATGATGAAGGGCCTCGAGACCGGCCGCATCCAGGTGGCGTCGCGTGCGCTCGGGGTGGCCACGGCCGCCCTCGAAGATGCGCTTGCGTACGCCCAGGACCGGGAGAGCTTCGGTCAGCCGATCTGGAAGCACCAGGCGATCGGCCACTACCTCGCCGACATGGCGACGAAGCTGACCGCGGCCCGGACGCTCACGCTGCACGCGGCCGACTGCTACGACAGCGGACAGCGCGCCGATATGGAGGCGGGGATGGCCAAGCTGTTCGCCTCCGAGACCGCGATGGAGATCGCGCTGAACGCGGTGCGCATCCACGGTGGGTACGGCTACTCGACCGAATACGACGTTGAGCGGTACTTCCGGGACGCACCGCTGATGATCGTCGGTGAGGGCACCAACGAGATCCAGCGCAATGTCATCGCAGCACAACTCGTCGCCCGGGGCGGCATCTGAGGATGCGTGCGGAACCGGCGTATCGGCTGCTGCGGGAACAGCTGCGCGCTGAGATCGGCGCGGGCCGTTACCCCCACGGCGTCCGGCTGCCGACCGAGTCCGAACTCGTTGCCCGACACGGGCTGTCACGACAGACGGTGCGCCGGGCGTTCCAGGACCTGGTCGCCGAGGGGGTGGTCTACCGGGTTCCGGGCCGGGGGACGTACGCCCGGGAGTCGGGACGCTATCTGCGCCAACTCGGTTCCATCGAGGATCTGATGAACCTGTCGCAGGACACCACCATGGAGGTGGTGCGCGGGTTGACCCGACGTGTCGACGTCGAGGCGGCGAGTCGGTTGCGGCTCGACGACGACGTGGTGCACACCGTGGTCTTCCGGCGTCTGCACACCGCGGCCGGTCGCGGCATCCCGTTCGTGCTCACCACCGTGCACCTGCCCGACTCGAGCGCACGGCACGTCGCGGACAGCGGTGCCTTGCGCACCGGAGCGGTCGGCACCCACACCGTCATCGGTCTGCTGGAGCCGCACCTGTCCGAACCCATTGCCGAGGCCGCACAGTCGATCACGGTCGCAACGGCCGACGACGACGTCGCAGCGGCCGTGGATTGCCCTGCCGGGCATGCGATGCTGCGCGTCGACAGGCTCTACTCCGACAGCACCGGTCGGCCGGTCGAGTTGTCGGTCAGCCACTTCCTGCCCGAGCAGTACACCTACCGGGTGACGTTGCGCCGCTCCGGCTGACGTTCGGTCGCCGCGATGCTGCCGAGCATCTTCAACGCATCGGCATCCGGGCTGCCCGGTTCGGCGTCGTAGACCACCAGTTCCTGTCCCGGAGCGGCCCGAACGTCGAACGTCTGCATCGTCAGCTCGATCGGCCCGATCTGCGGGTGCCGGAACCTCTTGCTCACCAACGACTTCCCTCGAGCATCGTGACGCTCCCACAACGCCTGGAACTCGTCACCGGTGTCGCGGAGTTCGGTGAGCACCTCCTGCAGCCGCGGATCCGACGGTGCCGCGGCGTGGTGCAACCGGAAGCCGGCCACCGAGTCTCTGGCCACAACCGACCAGTCCAAGTAGAAGTCGTGGGCCCGTGGTTCACCGAAGACCAGCAACATCAGGTTTGCCCTTCGCGCCGAAATCACCGAACAGCGCGTGTGCCAGCGGATTGGCCGCCAGGACGTCGTATGCCCGGTTGTAGACCAGCGCCAGGTTGTCGGGCCAGGCCGCCATCAGTCGGATGCATGACCGATTCCAAGATCATCCTCATCACCGGTGCCAGCAGCGGCATCGGCGCCGCCGTCGCCGCACACCTCGCCCAGACGGGCCACCATGTCATCGCCGGGGCCCGCCGCGAGGACCGGTTGCGTGAACTCGTCGAGACCACCGCCACCGAGAAGTCCGGTGGCAGCCTGTCGGTGGGCCGCCTCGACGTTCTGGTCAACAACGCCGGCGTGATGCCGTTGTCGCGCCTGGACGCACTGCTGGTCGACCAGTGGGACCACATGATCGACGTCAACGTGCGCGGGCTCCTCAACGGTATCGCTGCGGCGTTGCCGCACTTCCAGCGTCTGGGCCGCGGGCACTTGGTGACGGTGGCCTCAGTCGGCGCGTACGAGGTGGTGCCGACGGCGGTGTACTGCGCCACCAAGCACCCCGCGTGGGCGATCGACGAGGCGGCCGAGGTCGACGTCAACGAGGTGATCGTCAGGCCGGCCCGGCAGCGCTGACCTCGTCGACCAGACCCCACCGCAACGCGATTGCCGGATCGACCGGCCGCCCGGACAGCACCAGATACGCCGTGCGCCACCGGCCGATCCGGCGGGTGATGCTGACCGTCCCCCCGGCCCCGGGAATCAACCCCAGGCCGAGTTCCGGCAGCCCGAGCGCGGCATCGGGATGACAGCGCACCCAACCGCAGAACGCGGCCATCTCCAACCCGCTGCCCTGCACCTGCCCGTGGATCTCGGCCCGGCACGCACGTCCCAGCCGGGCGGTGATGTCGGCGAGCGCCAGGGCGGGGCTGTGCCTGGTGCGGGCCAGATGCGCGCCGGCCGGGTCGGTGAAGGTGCCGAACTCGGCGAGGTCACCACCACTGCAGAACGACGGTCCGTTGCCGGTCAGCACCATCTCGTCGACGGACGGATCCAATCGGGCCACGTCGAGCGCTTCCAGCAGGGCAGCCCGGGCGTCGGTGGAGAACGCGTTGTGCCGCTGCGGCCGATTGAACCGGATCACCAACCGCCCGCCGTCACGATGTGCCTCAACGGGATTCGCGATCTCCGGCACGCGCGCCGGGCCGCGTTCGGCCAGCCAGCGGGTGAACTCGGCGCCGGACTGCAGTGTCGAGTACGCGAGCGACTCGGTGACCACGCCGGTGAACGTCGGGCCTTGCGGATCGAGGGCGCGCAACACGTCGTCACACACCGCCGCCGCCTGGGGCCACCGACGACAGCGGGCGGTGAGGTCGCCGAGAGCCTCGGACACCGACGCGACCGTGACCACCCGAGGGTCGTCGGACTCCTCCTCCGACAATGTGAAAGTGGCTCCTGCACAGGGTGATTCGACGGCGACCGTTACTCCTCCGGCCAGCTCGACCATGTCACCCCCACGCTCGACCGTCACGCGTACTTCTTCATCAACTCCTGCTTGTACAACTTACCGGTGTCGGTGCGGGGCAACTGCGCCTCGAACGAGATCGAACGCGGACACTTGTAGTGCGCCAGCCTGTCCCGCACCCAGTCGAGGAGTTCGTGCGCGAACTCGCCGGTCGCATCGGCCGGGTCGACGGTCTGCACCACCGCTTTGACGCTCTGCCCCATCTCGTCGTCGGGGATTCCGAACACCGCGGCGTCCATCACCAAAGGATGGGTGACGAGGAGGTTCTCCGCCTCCTGAGGGTAGATGTTCACGCCTCCGGAGATGATCATGTGATGCCTGCGGTCGGTCAGGTAGAGGAAGCCCTCCTCGTCGACATAACCGATGTCACCCACCGTCTTCCAGCCACGTGCGTCGCGGGACGAGGCTGTCTTCCCCGGATCGTTGAGATACTCGAAATCGAACCCGCCCTCGAAGTAGATCTCACCGGCCTGGCCTGGGGGCAGTTCGTTGCCGT
Source organism: Mycobacterium sp. (assembly GCF_049683355.1). Taxonomy (GTDB): domain Bacteria; phylum Actinomycetota; class Actinomycetes; order Mycobacteriales; family Mycobacteriaceae; genus Mycobacterium. Next base: position 4,095 of record NZ_JBAUJB010000264.1, on the reverse strand, counting down.
CCTCGTCGAGGATGTGCAGTGCCCCCGCCAGTGGCCGTCCGACAGAGCCGGGATGGGTCAGCCACTCCTCGGCGGTGATCAGTGTGGAGCCGTGCGCTTCGGAGGAGGCGTAGTACTCGTCGACGATCGGCCCCCACCAGTCGATCATCTGCTGCTTGATCTCCACCGGGCACGGCGCTGCAGCGTGCATCACCCGTTCGAGGCTCGACACGTCGTAGGACAACCGGGTGTCTGCAGGGAGTTTGAGCATCCGGGTGAACATCACCGGGACGAACTGGCCGTGCGTGACGCGGTACCGGGCGATGGCATCCAGCGCTCCCTCGGCGTCGAACTTCTCCATCACCACGGTGGTGATGCCCCCGGCCTGCGTCTGCATGGACCACACCGACGGCGCGGTGTGGTAGAGCGGTGCCGGGCTGAGATAGATCGCCTCAGGGTGCATCCAGAAGGACACCAGAGCGGCCATCAGGCCGGGCACCTCGGCCGGCGGCAGATGCGGCAGTTCGCGTTTGATGCCCTTCGGCCTGCCGGTGGTGCCCGAGGAATACTGCAGCAGGTCGCCTTCGATCTCATCGTCGATGGGAGTGTCCGGCTGTTCGGCAACACATTCGGGGTAACTCTGCCACCCGTCGAGCTGTCCGTTAGCGATCACCAGAACCGCGGGCAGACCATTCGGGAGCTCGTCGCGAAGGCCGGCCAGGGTGTCCCTGAGCTTGCCGGAGCCCACGATCGCCTTGGCGCTGCTGTTGTCGATGATGTACGCGGCCTCGGCAGCGGTCAGGTTGGTGTTGATGGGTACGTAGTAGAGGCCGGCGCGGCGGGCAGCCCACATCACCGCGTGCATGTGCTCGTTGTTCTCCATGAGGATCGCGACGACGTCGCCCTCCATCAGGCCCGCATCCCGGAAAAGGTGCGCCAGGCGGTTGGCGCTGGCTTCCAGTTCCCCGAAAGTCACGACCGTTCCGGACGGGTGCATGATGATGGCGGGCTTGTCAGGTGTGGCAACGGCGGTGTCGCGAATCTGCATGGTCAGACTCTACTTCGCCCCAGTTGACAGGTGTCAAGTGGTGCGCGGCGCCTGTCCTCGCTCAGGGCGTCCGGGACGGAGACCCAGCGCGACCTGCGCTGACCGATGTCATGTCCTGAGTGCCGATGACCGACAACAGTGACAGCGCCTGGTGGGATGCTGACCCTGGGTCGGCGGTGAAGAGAACCATCAGCTGGTCGCGATCAGGGATCATCAGCAGGTTGCAGTGCAATTCGATCGGGCCCACCATGGGATGGGTCATGGACTTCATCTGATGCCGCGGGACGACGACGTCCACCTGATGCCACCGCCGTTCGAATTCGGCGCTGCCCGTTCGTAATTCCGTGATCAACGTACGTACTCCGCCGTCGCGCGGGTAGCGCTCGGCGACGGCGCGGAGATGGCTGGCGGCGAACTCTGCGAAATCCTCGCTCCCACTCACGCCGTGGTGCCGGCGGGACGGGTCCGGCTCGAGGAAGAACATCCTCATGAGGTTCCGCTGCGGGCGTGGTAGGGCAGAGAAGTCTTCCCACAGTGCTGCCGCCAGCGCGTTCCAGGCGAGGATGTCGTACTTCGCGTCGAGGATCAACGCTGCGGTGTCGGGCATCCGGTGGATGAGTTCGAGAACGCTCGGCGTGACGTCACACCGCACTCTCGTGTTGTCGTCATCCGGGGCGCGTCCGGACAGGGTGAACAGCAACGTGCGTTCGTCATCGCTGAGTCGCAGCGCTCGGCTCAGGCCGTCGATCACATGTCCGGACGGGCGGGCAGCACGAGCTTGTTCGAGCCGGGAGTAGTAGGACACCGAGATGTGCGCCAGCGCCGCGACTTCCTCCCGCCGCAGGCCGGCCGTTCGGCGGGGCCCGTCATGGGGCAGCCCGACATCGCTCGGCGCGAGTCCAGCGCGACGGTCGCGCAGGAACCGTGCCCTGGGCCGTTGATCCAGTCTTCGAGTATGCCGGGGTACGGCACCCGCTGGCTGGCACAACCTGTGTCTGGCTCGAGACACCAAGGCGGGCGAGTGTGGGCAGATGCACGCGAAATCGAAGGTCGCCCTCGTCACCGGCGGCAACAAGGGAATCGGCAACCACATCGTCGAACAACTCGCGCATCAGGGGATGCACGTCTATCTGGCTGCCCAAGATGTCGGCCGGGGACGTGGCGCAGCCGATGCGCTGCGCCGTCGGGGACTCGATGTCGAGTTCGTCCGAATGGACGTCACCGACTCGGTGTCGGTGGCCGCCGCCGTCGAAGAGGTCGATCGCACGCACGGGCGGCTCGACATCCTGGTCAACAACGCCGCGATCACCCGCGGCCACGACCCGGCGTCGACCGTGACCGCCGAGGACATGCGACGGACGTACGAAACCAATGTCTTCGGAGTCGCCACCGTCACCAATGCACTCCTGCCGCTGCTGCGCCGGTCGAGTGCACCCCGCATCGTCAACGTCTCGAGCGGAATGGGGTCGATCGCGATGATCGCCGACCCGGGAATCGAGGTGACCAAACTGAACGAGGCTGCCTATCAGTCCTCGAAGGCCGCGTTGAACGCGTTGACCGTGCTGTACGCCAACGAACTGCGGTCTGACGGCATCAAGGTGAACGCCGTCTGCCCGGGCTACCGCGCGACTGAGCTCAACGGAGGACTGCCCACGCCAGGGGCGGGCGAGCCGGCGGAAGGAGCCGAAGTCGCGGTGGCCATGGCGACGATCGGCGAGGACGGACCGTCCGGTCACTTCCACAGCGACAGCGGCGCCGTCTACCCGTGGTGAGTGCGCGCAGAATGTACGCGCTTCACGGCGTGCCGATGTGCAGACGCGCGCTTTCGCGGAAGTGGGGGGTCAGGCCTCTTCGGCGAGCCGGTGCTTGAGGGCGTCGAACTCGTCCTTGATACCGGTCGGCAGCTTCTCGCCGACGAACTCGAACCACTCCTCGATCAGCGGCAGCTCCTGGCGCCACTCCTCGGCGTTGACCGCCAGCGCCTCGTCGACATCGGAGGCCTTCACGTCGAGCCCCTCGAGGTCCATGTCCGCGGCGGTCGGAACGATGCCGATCGGCGTGGTCTTGCCGTCGGCCTTGTGTTCGATGCGCTCGATGGCCCACTTGAGCACCCGGCTGTTCTCCCCGAAACCGGGCCACAGGAAACGGCCGTCGGCGCCGCGGCGGAACCAGTTGACGAAGAACACCGCGGGCATCTTGGACTCGTCGGAGTTCTTGCCGATGTCGATCCAGTGCTGCATGTAGTCGCCCACGTTGTAGCCCATGAAGGGCAGCATCGCCATCGGGTCGCGGCGCACGGTGCCGACCTTGCCCTCGGCGGCGGCAGTCTGCTCGGAGCCGAGGGTGGCACCGATGAACACGCCGTGCTGCCAGTCGCGGGCCTGGGTGATCAGCGGGACGGTGGTCTTGCGCCGCCCGCCGAACAGGATCGCCGAAATCGGCACGCCCTGCGGGTCGTCCCACTCCGGGGCCAGGGTCGGGCACTGCGAAATCGGGGTGCAGTAGCGCGAGTTCGGGTGCGCCGCCTTGGTTTCCGTCTCACGCAGGATCCAGTCGTTGCCCTTCCAGTCGATCAGGTGGTCGGGCTCGCCCTCCAGGCCCTCCCACCACACGTCGCCGTCGTCGGTCTTGGCGACGTTGGTGAACACCGTGTTGCCACCCGCGATGGTCTTCATGGCGTTGGGGTTGGAGTCCCAATTGGTGCCGGGCGCGACACCGAAGAAGCCGAACTCGGGGTTGGTGGCGTACAGCCGGCCGTCCTTGCCGAAACGCATCCACGCGATGTCGTCGCCCACGGTTTCGGCGCGCCAGCCCGGGATGGTGGGCTGCAGCATCGCGAGGTTGGTCTTGCCGCAGGCCGACGGGAACGCCGCCGCGATGTAGTACGCCTTGTTCTCAGGGGAGATCAGCTTGAGGATCAACATGTGCTCGGCGAGCCAGCCCTCGTCGCGCGCCATGGCCGACGCGATGCGCAGCGAGTAACACTTCTTGCCCAGCAGCGCGTTACCGCCGTAGCCGGATCCGTAGCTCCAGATCTCGCGGGTCTCCGGGAAGTGGGTGATGTACTT